>JAAEQF010000660.1 GCA_024231695.1 FCB group bacterium | reverse complement strand
GACAATCATCTGGTCACTGCTGATATCGATCAATTTCCCGAGGATTTGAAAAAGTACCGGGAGGTGCTTGAAGGCAGGTCAATGATCGTCAAGAAAGCCCGGCGAGTCGATCTGGAATGCATCGTGCGCGGTTATATCTCCGGAAGTTTGTGGAAAGAATACAAAGCCGCACTGGCCGCGGGTTCTTCGACTATACATGGTTTTGAGTTTCCCGGCGATATGAAAGAATCGGACAAGTTTCCAGAGCCGATTTTTACCCCTTCGACCAAAGCCGAAGAGGGGCATGATGAGAATGTTTCGTTCGAAAAAGCCGGTGAAATTGTCGGAGCGGAAACGGCCGAACTGTGTCGCAGTAAGTCTCTGGCCATTTATACCAAAGGGGCGGAATATGCCCTGAGCCGGGGAATTATTATCGCCGACACCAAATTTGAATTCGGCTTCGACGGCGATAAATTTATTTTGATCGACGAAGTTCTGACCCCCGATTCATCCCGCTTCTGGCCGGCCGATCTCTATCAGGCGGGCAAATCCCAGCCGTCATTTGACAAACAGATTATCCGCAATTATCTTGGCACTCTGGATTGGGGTAAAACCGCTCCGGGGCCGACTTTACCGGATAACATTATCAACGAAGCCCTTTCCAAGTATCAGGAAGTAGTGGCCCGGTTAACCGAATAGTCGGTTCTGGCCGGCAGGGATGCGTTGAACGTCGAGGAGGAAATATGCAGGATTTGGTGAAAATAAAGAGAGCCTTGATTTCGGTTTCTGACAAAGCCGGATTGACTGAATTGGGCAAGAAATTGGTCGAGATGGAAGTGGAAATCATTTCCACTGGTGGTACCCTGGGCAAGCTCAAGGAAGCTGAGATTCAGGCGGTTTCGATAGCCACTTTTACCGGTACGCCGGAAATACTCGGCGGCCGGGTCAAGACCCTGCATCCCAAAGTTCACGCCGGGATTCTGTTCAAACGTCAGGACGAGGAACATCTGGCTGAAATGTCTCGGCAGGAATACAAGCCGATCGATTTGGTCGTCGTTAATCTATATCCTTTTGAACAGACTCTGGCCAATCCGGAAGCCACGCACAAGGACAAAATCGAAAATATCGATGTTGGCGGACCGACAATGATTCGAGCGGCGGCCAAAAACATGGATGCTGTGGCTGTGGTCACCGATCCGAGCGACTACGATAACATCCTTGAGGAAATGGCCAAGAACGATGGTTGTCTCTCACAGGCCACGCGCAAGATGCTGGCTCGGAAAGCGTTTGCCCTGACCGCCCGCTATGACAAAGCCATTGCCGGTTATTTTGCTTCTGAGCAAGGTGAGACCACCGAGGATTTCAATCTCTCTTTCTCCAAAATTCAGGATCTGCGCTACGGCGAAAACCCACATCAGTCGGCCGGCTTTTACCGGTTGAACGGATTTCGCGGTGTAACTCTGGCCGATGCCGTTCAACACGCAGGCAAGGAATTGTCGTTTAATAATATTGCCGATATTGACGCCACTCTGGAAATGATTCTGGAATACGGCGAACCCTTTGCGGCCGTGGTTAAACATGCCAATCCCTGTGGCGCGGCTTCGGCCGATACGCTGGCCGAGGCTTATCGTCTGGCCTATGAAACCGATCCGCTCTCGGCTTTCGGATCGATAATCGGTCTCAATCGCATGGTCGATATAGACACCGCCAGGCTGTTGCACAAAACCAAATTTATAGAATGCATTTTGGCTCCCGGCTACACCGATGAAGCGCTGGCCCTGATGCGTAAGAAAAAAACGCGTCGCCTTCTATCTCTGCCTTCAATTGCCGAAAACCTCCCCGCACCGGCGAAGATGTTCAAGAATGTTCAGGGTGGTCTCTTGGTTCAGGGCCCGGATAATATCGATCTGGACGTGGATAATATATCTATCCCGACCCAGAAAAAACCGACTGACGCCGAAATGGAATCTCTGATTTTCGGGTTCAAACTGGTCAAATACGTCAAGTCAAATGCCGTGCTGATCTGCCAGGGAAAATCGGCTGTGGGAATTGGTATGGGACAGACCTCGCGCGTCGATTCGTCACTTCTGGCCATTAGGCGCGCAGGTGATCGTACTAAAGGCGGAACCTGTGCCTCGGATGCCTTCTTTCCGATGCCGGACGGTTTGGAAGTAATTGCCGAAAAAGGCGTTACGGCGTTTATTCAACCTGGTGGTTCAAAGGGCGATCCTGATGTCATTGCAGCCGCTGACAGGCTGGGCGTGAGCATGGTATTTACCGGTATTAGGCATTTTAGGCATTGAGGAAACAATCTGCTTGCATAACAATGAAACTATTCGTAAATTGCTCGATATAGCTGGATGAGGTGATTTTTTTTGCAAGATAGAATTTTGGAAATAGTCGTTTACCTGATGAGTCACCTGAACGAGCATCAGGAATCAATTGGCAACATAGACGATATGTCGGCTGATCTCAAGTCGATGGGATTTACTGAACATGAAATTTCTTCAGCTTATAATTGGCTGCTAAAGCACTTTGAGGATTATCCTGAGAGCTTTTCAGCCCGAGACGATAAAATCAATCATCGATCGGTACGCATACTTTCGGATAGCGAGAGACAAATTGTTTCACCCGAAGCCTACGGTTATCTGTTACAACTAAAGCAATTGGGGCTAATGACTACTGAGCAGATGGAAGTGATTCTGGACCGCTGTACTCTCTTCGATGCCGATCCCATCGACATAAACGATATTAAAATTCTGGCATCGGCGACCATGTTTGAGATGGCCTCCCACGATCTCCCGTATGCTGTTTGGATCGGCGATCCTGAAAGTGAACCGATCAATTAGACCGGTCGCTTTCGATGAAAAAACTATCCAATTATAATATAATTCTTGGCGTTACCGGTGGTATTGCCGCCTATAAATCGGCCTATCTGACCCGTCTGCTGATTCAGGCCGGGGCCGAGGTTCAGGTTCTCATGACTGAGGCGGGAGCCAGGTTCGTCACTCCCTTGACTTTTGAAGCTTTAACCGGACGTGAAGTGGCCGTCCAGATGTTTCCCCAGGGAAAGTTTGTAGGTACTCGGCATATCGATTTTGCCGAATGGGCCGATTTGATCGTGATTGCTCCGGCCACCGCTGATTTCATTGGCCAGATCGCTGGGGGACTCTGTCCGTCGCTTTTGGCTGCAGTAGTCAGCGCTACCCGTCAAAAAGTCCTGTTCGCTCCGGCCATGAACGACGGCATGTGGGAAAACAAGTCAGTTCAGAAAAACGTCGCCACTCTTCGCGAATACAATCATGAAATTATCGATGTTGGAGTGGGGGATATGGCTTGCCGCAGTTTTGGTGCCGGACGTATGGCCGAGCCGGATGACATATTCGAATTAGTCACCGGTCTGCTGACAACCGAAGGACCACTTTCGAACAAGAAAGTCCTGGTCACGGCGGGACCCTGCCGGGAAGCAATCGATCCGGTCCGTTATATATCCAATCGGTCTTCGGGTAAAATGGGTTTTGCTCTGGCTCGCCGAGCCGCCCGGATGGGGGGCGAAGTGACACTGATCACCGGCCCGGTTACAATCGAGGATCCGGCCGGAGTGAATGTTGTCCGGATTGAAACCACGGATCAGATGGCGCGGGCGGTTGAGGAGCGGTTTCCTGCCAGTGATTACCTGATCATGGCCGCGGCCCCAGCCGATTACAAGGTTTCAGGCAGCTCCGGGCAAAAGATTAAGAAATCTACTGAAGAGCTGTCTCTGAAAATGATACCGACGGTCGATATTCTGAAAAGCCTGGTTTCCGTCCGGCGCGACACGCAAACAGTAGTCGGCTTTTCACTGGAAACCGAAAACGATATTGAAAATTCGCAGAAAAAACTGACCGACAAGAATCTCGACTATATCATCGTCAATAATGCACTCGAAGAGGGAGCCGGTTTCGATTGTAATACCAATCGAGTTACTATCTTGTCTCCCGGACGAGAATCATTTATAATAGACAAAGCAGACAAGGAAGTCGTGGCTCGAAAAATATGGGAGTATATATTAGGCGATGGCGGCAAATGACGATCTGAGGGAAATCTATGATCTGGCTCGGCGGGCGATGGAATGTCAGGCCGATTTGGGACATAAAGAATTGATTTGCGAAGCCCGGGAATCCGGCGGCGAACAACCGTCGACACAGGCAACGGAACTTGATACGACAACAGCCATCCTTGAGGATGATCCCGTGATACTTGAAAAAACCGAATTTGAGAGTTTGGAAAAACATCGGGCTGCGATTTGCGAATGTACCAATTGCACATTGGGAAGCACTCGTACCAAATTTGTCTATGGAGTCGGCAGTCCACAGGCGAAAATCATGTTTATCGGTGAGGCGCCTGGACGGGATGAGGATCTCAAGGGCGAACCGTTTGTCGGGCGGGCCGGGAAACTGCTTGATGATATTTTGAAAGCGATGGGCCTTAGCCGTGATCAGATTTATATCGCCAATATTCTAAAATGCCGCCCGCCGGGCAATCGAGATCCTCAACCTGATGAGATGCGCCTATGTATGCCGTTTCTAAAAGAACAGATACGGTTGATTAAGCCGACCGTGATTTGCGCCCTGGGCCGCATAGCTGCTCACGGCCTTCTGGATACGACCACTCCTTTGGGGAAATTGCGCAATCAATGGCATCGCTTTGAGGGGACACCACTAATCGTCACCTATCATCCGGCCGCTCTGCTTCGTTTTCAGAAATATAAGCGGCCGACATGGGAAGACATGCAGGAACTATTAAAAGAATATGAACGGCTCAACGAGAACGAAAGCTAATACCGGCCGGGAACGAATTCCTCCCCATTCCAATGAAGCCGAACAGGCGATTTTGGGATCGATGTTGATTGATCAAGGGGCCATTGCCCGGGCCATCGAAGTTCTGTCAAACAGCAAGCGCTTTTATTCCCTGGCTCACCGCAAGGTCTTTGATGCAATATTGAACCTCTTCGAAAAGAATCAGCCGGCTGATTTGACCACTGTTGCCGAAGACCTGGAAAAAAGCAATGAACTGGAAGCCTGTGGCGGTAGAAGCTATTTGGCCGAACTGGCCAGTTGCGTGGCCACGGCGGCCAATGTCGAGTATTATTCTCAGATCGTTCTGGAAAAAGCGACACTCCGCGATTTGATCTCTGCTTCCACGGATATTATCAGCCAATGTTATCAACAAACCGACCAGGTTGATGATCTTCTGGATGAGGCTGAGCAAAAAGTCTTTGCCATTTCTGAAGATCGCCTGCGTTCCGACTTCACCAGCATAGCCAAACTTCTACCGCAGACCTTTGAGGCTATCGACGAATACAAAGACAATAAGGGTGGATTGGTCGGCTTTCCTTCTGGTTTTAAAGAGCTGGATGATATCACCGCCGGACTGCATCGCGGAGATTTGATCATTATCGCCGGACGGCCTTCAATGGGCAAGTCGGCACTGACTTTGAACATTGCCGAAAATCTTTGTATCGAATCCGGCAAGGCGGCCGCCTTTTTCTCGTTGGAAATGTCGAAAGAACAACTGGCTCTGCGCATGCTTTGTGGCAAAGCCAAAATATCATCGCACAAATTACGCACCGGCCGTTTACCCGATTCCGATTGGGCCAAGCTGACCTACGCTGCCGAACCGTTGTCTAAAGCCAACGTATATATTGACGACTCTCCAGCCATGACTGTGCTTCAAGTGCGGGCCAAAGCGAGGCGTCTGGCTTCGCAGGTCGATTTGGGGCTTATTGTAATCGACTATATTCAGATGATGAGCGGCAGTCGTTTTTCCGAGAACCGCCAGCAGGAGATATCGCAGATTTCCCGCGGACTCAAAGGTCTGGCCAAGGAACTCGATGTCCCCGTGGTCGGATGCTCTCAGCTTTCGCGCATGGTCGAACAGCGCGGCGGTGACAAACGCCCTCAACTATCCGATCTTCGTGAATCGGGAGCCATTGAGCAGGATGCTGATGTTGTCATGTTTGTTTATCGGCCGGAGTATTATCTGTCGGCCCTTGATGAAAACGATCCCAAGCGGCTGGAAGCTCAGGGAAAAGCCGAATTGATAATTTCCAAGCAGCGTAATGGCCCGACCGGGATTGTTACGCTGTCATTTCTCAAGGAATACGCGCGTTTCGAAAACATGGCGCCGGTGTTCGGAGCGCCAGCCGGGCCTCCTCCCGATGCGGACGATTCGCCGTTTTAACTTATGGATGAACGTTTCAACGGTTTCAATGTCAGCCCTCAGGCCTTAATCAGTAGTCTGGGGAAACTAACTCTCATGCTGGGACGGTCGCTTCTGGCTTTGCGCCATCTGCCCGGTTCCATCCATTTAGTTATTAGCCAAATGTACTACATGGGCGTCCGATCGATCTGGCTGATTCTCATAACCTCAGTTTTTACCGGCGGAGTATCAGCCTGGCAGGCCGCATATCAATTCAAGAGCTATGTCCCTTTGCGTTATCTCGGTGGAGCTGTGGGCAAGGCCGTCCTGATTGAACTAGCCCCGGTATTAACCGCGCTGGTTATTGCTGGACGAGTCGGAGCCGGAATTGCCGCCGAACTCGGTTCAATGAAAGTCACTGAACAGATCGATGCCATGGAATCGATGGCCGTCGATCCTATCCGTTATCTGGTCATGCCTCGTTTTGTGGCCGGTATCATCATGCTTCCGATTATTACTATGCTGGCCGATTTTATTGCCATCATCGGTGCCTTGATTGTTGCGGTCGGTCTGGTCGGTATGGAAACGGAAACATTTATGAGTGGCTTCAAACAATTTTTCAGATTAGCCGATTTCTTCTCCGGTCTGGTCAAGGCCTGCGGATTCGGAGCCATTATCTCCATAATGGGGTGCTATCACGGGTTCGCCGCATCCGGCGGAGCCGAGGGCGTTGGATCGTCAACCACTAATGCCGTAGTCAGCGCGGCCGTGTTGATCCTGATCGCCGACTATGTGATGGCTACTTTGCTGTTTCAATTATGATTACGATTCAAAATTTGCATAAACGGTTCGATGGACTCGAAGTCCTGACCGGCGTCGATTTGGAAATCGAAACCGGACAGTCTGTGGTTATCATCGGCCGGTCGGGCTGTGGCAAATCGGTACTCCTCAAACATATTGTTGCCCTATTAAGGCCGGATCGGGGAAATGTGATGGTCAATGGTGACAGTGTTTTTGATTATAAGGAAAAGGAACTGAGAGAATATCGCAAACGAGTTGGTGTACTTTTCCAATTCGGCGCACTTTTTGACTCTATGACCGTGGCCGAAAATGTCGGTTTCTGCCTTAAGGAAAGCATGAACATGAGTTTGGTTCTGATCGAGGAAAGGGTAGCCGAGATGCTGGCCCTGGTCGGCCTGGCTGACATCGGGGAGAAAATGCCTGCCGAAATTTCCGGTGGAATGAAAAAACGAGTGGCTCTGGCAAGAGCCATCGCCGCCGAACCGAATATTCTTCTATATGATGAACCGACTACCGGACTCGATCCGATAAACGCTGATCGGATCAACGAACTGATCGTCAATGTAAATAAAAAACTGGGTGTGACATCGATCGCCGTCACTCACGATATGGCCTCGGCCTACAAAATCGCTGACCGTATTGTCATGCTGTATCAGGGAAAAGTTATCTGCGACGGCACGCCCGACCAGATCAGAACCAGCGACGATGCAGTGGTCAGACAATTTATAAACGGTTCCTCTACGGGACCAATTACGGCTCACTGATGAAACCTGCTGCCAAAAAGAAAACCGCCTATTTCTGCACCGCTTGCGGAGCCATGCATCATCGCTGGCAGGGGCAATGCCGCGAGTGCGGTGAATGGAATTGTCTGCACGAAGAAACTATGGTCGCTTCGCCAAAAACTAAAAATAAATCGGCCTCTGTTGCCAAAGCTGTATCCATTCCCAACATATCATCGGAAAATCACTCTCGTCTGATTTCGGGCCTGACCGAACTTGACCGGGTGCTGGGCGGGGGTGCCGTACCCGGATCAGCTCTTCTGATCGGCGGCGAACCGGGCATCGGCAAATCATCGCTTTTATTACAGGCCGCCGAGAAGTATGGTCAGCGAGGCGATCAAGTTTTATATTTGTCCGGTGAGGAGTCAATTCAGCAGATCAAGGACCGGGCTGCCCGTTTTGGGATATCGGGCGAGTCGATCAATGTCGCCAATATGACCGAACTTGATTCTATCCTCGAATTGTGTCGTAAGGATTTTCAAGTCATTATCATCGATTCCATCCAGTCAATAGCTTCATCTGCCTTCGATTCCCCGCCCGGAACGGTTGGACAGGTCCGCGAATCATCAGCCCGGCTGATTGAAGCAGTCAAGCAGAGTGGGCAGGTTTTATTTCTGGTCGGGCATATAACCAAAGACGGTTCGGTAGCCGGACCCAAAGTGCTGGAACATATGGTCGATACCGTTTTGTATTTTGAGGGCGACCGCTATCATCTCTACCGCATCCTTCGCTCACAAAAAAACCGCTTCGGTCCGGCCGGAGAAATCGGCGTTTTTGAAATGACCGGAACCGGTTTGCAGGAGGTCAGCAACCCGTCGCGGATATTCATGTCTTCGCCATCGTCCGAACCGGCCTCGGGGCGAACCGTTTCTGCCGCCGTAGAAGGCAGCCGGTCGTTTTTGGTGGAAGTGGAAGCCCTGGTAACCAATTCTCCCTATGGCACGCCGCAGCGAGTGACTTCAGGGATAGACGCCAAGCGCATGGCCATCATCAGCGCCGTTTTGGAAAAGAGGGGAGGCGTGTTGCTTGGAGGTAATGACATTTTCGTCAATATCGCCGGCGGCATCCGTCTCGATGACACCGCTCTTGACCTGGCCTTTTTACTGGCCGCAGCCTCTTCCAAACTGAATATTGCCATTGAGCAGGATATGCTGATTGTCGGCGAAGTGGGCCTTTCCGGCGATGTGCGCGGCGTTACCCAAATCGAACGCAGGCTGGCCGAGGCGGCCAAGCTGGGACTGAAACGGGCCATCATCCC
This sequence comes from FCB group bacterium, assembly GCA_024231695.1. Lineage (GTDB taxonomy): Bacteria > Zixibacteria > MSB-5A5 > GN15 > JAAZOE01 > JAAEQF01. Next base: position 17,199 of record JAAEQF010000660.1, on the reverse strand, counting down.
GACGGCTAACGCCAACGGCCGAACGGCGCCGGACAAAATTGAAATCATCCCGGTCAACAGCGTGGCTCAGGCTCTGCAGGTCATTCAATAACCGATTACAGCTCATCAGGCAAAGAGAAGGATAAGAAAGTGCGCTACCCCGACGGATTCGAATTCGAACTTTTACACACCGATGGTCAGGCCCGCCTCGGACGGCTGACCACACCTCATGCGAAAATCGATACGCCGGTTTTTATGCCTGTCGGCACGCAGGGGACGGTCAAAACCCTGGCCGCCGATGATCTGGAAACAATGGACGCGCGCATTTTTCTGGTGAATACTTATCATCTCTATTTGCGACCAGGCGTCGATATCGTCGAAAAGATGGGTCGAGTCCACGGTTTCACTTCCTGGCCCAGAGCGATTCTGTCCGATTCCGGGGGGTATCAGGTTTTCTCTCATCTGGGCCGCAACAAAATCACCGACGAAGGTGTTCGTTTCCAGTCGCATTTCGATGGCTCCTATCATGATTTTACGCCAGAGGGTGTGATCGAAATCCAGAGGCGGCTCGGCCCCGATATCATTATGTCCTTTGACGAATGCGTCCCCTATCCGACTACGCCCGAGAAAGCCAAAATCGGCGTCGAACGAACTACCGCATGGGCAAAACGCGGCGTCAAACAATTTGAAAAGTTGGAAGCGGATGGAAGCTATCCTTCCCAATTACTTCATGGCATCATCCAGGGTTCAGTCTATGGCGATTTGCGGCGGATGTCGACCGAGAAATTGTTGGAGCTGGACTTTCCCGGTTACTCTATCGGCGGCCTGTCCGTTGGTGAACCGAAAGAGCTGATGACCGAAATGCTTGAAGTTACTCTGCCGCTTCTGCCGACTGACAAACAGCGCTACCTGATGGGCGTTGGTTACCCCGAAGATATTCTTATGGCCGTCGAACGAGGGATTGATATGTTCGACTGCGTTCTGCCGACACGCAATGCCCGCACCGGGCTGGTCTTTACCGCGACGGGCCCGTACAATTTCCGCAACGCCGTCGCTGCCGAAGACGACCGTCCGCTCGATCCCGACTGCGATTGTTATGTTTGCCGGCGGTACAGCCGGGCCTATCTTCGTCATCTTTACTCGGTCTCCGAAATAACCGCCCATCGGCTGGCCTCATTTCATTCGGTTAACTTTTTCATCCGCATGATGCGCGACATTCGCGCGGCGATAAAAGAAAACAGATTTATTGCATTTAAGGATCAGTTTTTGTCAAAATATTGCGAAAACCGCGCATGTTCCAGGGAATGATAATTGGGATTTTGTACTAAACGATCTATCTGAGATTGAATTTTGCGCCTCTTTACCGAAAATAATGAAATACAACCCCATCTTTTAATTATTACAAATAATGAAAATACTCCATTTGCCTAATTTGATTTGTGTTGACAAGAAAGCTAATTTTCATTATTATTGCTTGAGAGGTTTATTTCCAAACATTAAAAATACCGGGGGAAGTTATGTCGGAAGACAAAAACTTGGAAGCAATGGCGGATGCGGTTGTTGATTCCGCCGGAAATTCGCGACTTATTATTATAGTAATCGTCTTTGCAAGCATCCTAACCTTTATTTCATTCTGGAATTCACGAGATGACGGATGGATGGAACATCGCCTTGAAATTGCAAGGCAGGCATGTCTTATAGCAGAGTCAAAGATTCAGCCTGATTCGTTGAGTGGAATTGCAAGAAAGTCCTATTACCAGGCCCGGAGTTTTTACATTAAGAAGGGGTTTGACCATGATAGACTGGTGGCGTATATCACCAATCTGGAAGCACTGAGAACCGAGCGAGTGTTGCATATTTCAATTCCCTTCGTTGGTATTATTATAGATGTAAATGATCTGGGCCTATTTTCCGGGGTAACTTTTGCGGTAATTCTAATCTGGTTTAGTTTCCACTCTCGAAAAGAGTTAAACAACTTGAATTTTGCTTTTGAGGCACTGGGGAGTAATAAAGATCAGATGAAAAAGTATTATTGCTATATTGGAATGAGACAGGTTTTTACTACTCCACCAATGCCTAAAAAGCCTGAAGATGTCTTACCCTGGCGATGGGTAATGTATGTAATGGCAGTGTTGCCGCTTATTGTCCATGCCATCATTGTATTGCATGATATAGGAACTCTATCCTCCATCTTTACAAATCCTCCGCATGCACAGTTATCAACAATACTCGGGGCAATAACACTGGTGTTTGTGGCGATTCTCACATTTCTATGCCTGTATTTGTCCTATAAGATTGATCAAGCATGGAAGGTCGCTTTTAAACGAATCATGACACCGGATGAAGGCTGACTTAAATTATACGAACGGCTATTAAAAACAAAACCGCCTCAAATTGGCTTTTATTTGTGACTTGGGCGAGTTAGCGGAAAGTTTCAATTCGGCCTGAATATTGTGCATTGCATAATGATTCTGCCCCCCGCCAGTTTGATCGTCCAAACTACTCCAAATCATGGTCTTTCATATCAGGAAAAGGCGAAATAGGGTCTTTGGGCGGCACATTTTTCACACTCAAAATAAAAAAAATACCGGGCAATTGTTGGAGTCAATATTATTCACGTAAGTTGTTGCGGTGCAACGGCGGAAACTTTCGAGAATTTCTTCAAAAAAATTGACAAACGCCGTATTTACACTATATTACACATCTTGGCCGAGAATATAAACTGTGAAATATTTCACATACGGCCACGGAGATGAAGAAGAAAAGATATTGCTGAATATACATTTAGGAGGATCGGATGAAACGGGCGAAAGTCTATAAAAACTTTATTAATGGCGAATGGGTCAAATCCCACACCGGGGAAACTTTCAAAAACATCAACCCGGCCAACACGGACGAGGTCGTTGGTGTTTTCCAAAAGTCCGATAAGCGCGACGTCAACGACGCCGTTACGGCCGCCGCCAAAGCTTACAAAAAATGGCGGCTGGTACCCGCTCCCAAGCGCGGGGAAATACTTTATAACATCGCCAATAGACTTCTCAAGGAAAAGGAACAACTTTCGCAGGATATGACTCGCGAAATGGGCAAAGTTTTGGCCGAAACCAGAGGTGATGTGCAGGAAGCGATCGACATGACCTATTACATGGCCGGTGAAGGCCGCCGTGCATTCGGGCAGACGACCCCCTCGGAAATGAACAACAAATTTTGCATGTCGGTTCGCCAACCTTTAGGCGTGTGCGGCATGATTACTCCCTGGAATTTCCCGATGGCCATTCCGGCCTGGAAAATGATGCCGGCGCTGGTTATGGGCAATACGGTCGTTATCAAGCCGGCCACCGATACTCCGCTTTCGGTCGCCAACCTGGTTAAAGTTATGGGCGAGGAAGGTCTTCCGCCGGGAGTGGTCAATATGGTCACCGGTTCTGGCGGTTCGGTCGGATCGCCGATGATGCACGACAAACGGGTCGAATGCGTATCATTCACCGGTTCCACCGAGATCGGCCGCAAAGTATCCGAAGCCTGTGCTCCTGATTTCAAACACTGTCATCTGGAAATGGGCGGCAAAAACTGCATCATCGTCATGGATGATGCCGATATCGATCTGGCCGTCGATGGCGCGTTGTGGGGCGCTTTCGGCACTACCGGCCAGCGCTGCACGGCTTCTTCGCGGATTATTTTGCATAAGAAAATTTACAACAAATTTGCTCGGAAATTCGTGAATCGGGCCAAAGCGATCAAAATCGGCAACGGCCTCGATGAAAAGCATCAGATGGGTCCGGCCGTATCTGAATCGCAGATGCGAAGCGTTCTTGAATACATGAAGATTGGCCAGCAGGAAGACGGCGCCAAGTTATTATGCGGCGGCGGACGTCCCAAAGGCGCTAAATATAGAAAGGGCTGGTACACTCAGCCGACTGTTTTCGGCGACGTAGTTCCCGGCATGCGTGTTTTCCACGAAGAGATTTTTGGTTCAGTAACCGATCTGATCCCGGCCAAAAGCTTCGACGATGCTATCAAGCTGGCCAACAACTGCGCCTATGGTTTGTCGGCCTCGATTTACACCCAAAACGTCAATTGGGCTTTCTCGGCTATGCGCGATGTGTTCACCGGCATTTTCTACGTCAATGCTCCGACCATCGGCGCCGAAACTCATCTGCCTTTCGGTGGTACCAAGCACACTGGCAATGGCCATCGTGAAGCCTGCACGCAGGCGCTGGGTGTTTTCTCCGAATGGAAATCAATTTATGTTGATTTCTCCGGCGTTATTCAGCGGGCGCAGATCGACAACCAGTAAAGAAAAGATTTGAATATACATGGACAGAGTCTTGAAATTTAAGCGCGAATATTTCCGGCCCGTCTGCTGGAGTAGTTTTTTGGTGCGCTTTATCTGGGACGCCTCGGCCATATGAGAGGGTCGTGACAATTGGAATGAGAAAACAACCAGTAACCATGAAATTAAAACTCTGGAGTTAGAACCATGGCACGCAAGAAAATTCTCATCATGGGAGCCGCCGGACGCGATTTCCATAATTTCAATACCCTCTACCGCGAAAACAAAGACATCGAAGTCGTAGCCTTTACCGCCACGCAGATTCCTGATATCGGTGGGCGCAATTATCCGAAATCCCTGGCCGGAAAACTCTATCCCAAGGGCATTCCGATTTATGACGAAAGCGAACTTCTGTCGCTAATCAAAAAACTCAAAGTGGAAGAGGTCGTCTTTTCCTATTCCGATTTGACTTTTGAATATGTCATGACCAAGGGCGCTGAAGTCATCGCTGCCGGGGCTGCGTTCTCGATGGCCGGTGGTGAACCGACCATGATCAAATCCAAAAAACCGTTGATCGCTATCTGCGCCGCGCGCACCGGTTGTGGCAAATCCCAAACCACTCGCCGAGTGAGCGAAGTTCTGCAGGCCATGGGTAAAAAAGTGGTGGCTATCCGTCATCCCATGCCTTACGGCGATCTGGCCAAACAGGCCTGTCAGCGTTTTGCCGATTACAAGGATCTGGACAAGCATAAATGCACGATCGAAGAGCGCGAGGAATACGAACCGCATATCGACCGCGGCGTGGTTGTTTATGCCGGTGTTGACTATGAAATGATCCTGCGCGAAGCTGAAAAAGAAGCCGACGTTGTTCTGTGGGACGGTGGCAACAATGACATGTCCTTCTACAAGGCCGACATCTATATCACCGTCGTCGATCCTCATCGCCCCGGCCATGAAATGGTATATTATCCCGGCCTGACCAATATTCATCTGGCCGACGTGGTCGTGATCAACAAGATCGATTCGGCTCATCCCGAAGGTGTCGAGACCGTTCGCGCCAACGTCCGTGGCGTCAATCCCAAAGCGACCATTATTGACGCTGCCAGTCCGCTGACCGTGGACAAGCCCGAAGCTATCCTGGGCAAGAAGGTGCTGGTTGTCGAAGACGGCCCTACTTTGACTCATGGTGAAATGGAATACGGCGCCGGTGTTGTCGCTGCTGAAAAGTACGGCTGCGCCGAACTGGTCGATCCCCGGCCTTACACTGTCGGCAAGATCACCGAAACTTTCGAAAAATACCCCGAAATCGGCCCATTACTTCCGGCCATGGGTTATTCCGGCAAGCAGGTCAAAGACCTCGAAAAAACCATCGCCCGCACCAAATGCGATCTGGTTATAATCGGTACGCCGATTGATCTTCGTAAAATCGTCAAGATCAGCAAGCCGGCTGTCCGTGTACAATATAGCCTGCAGGAAATCGGTCATCCGGATCTTGAGGATGTGCTGAAAGCCGGGTTGAAGAAGACGAGCAGGAAAAAGTAATATCGTCATGACCGATTCTGAAAGACGCAACAAACGGGCGGTAGTGGCTCTGGGTGGTAACGCCATTACCCGGGAAAATATTGAGGACACTATATCCAATCAATTTTTCCACACCCGTTCAGCACTGGAATCCATAGTTGAATTGGCCGGCCAGGGTTACGATCTGTGTATCACCCACGGCAACGGGCCACAGGTAGGCAATGCTTTGCTGCGAGTCGAATTGGCTCGCGGCAAAGCTCCCATTTTACCTTTGGGGATCTGCGTTGCCGACACCGAAGGCGGGATGGGGTACATGATCGAGCAGTCGATCCAGAATCGCCTCGATCACGAAAGTATCGACCGCCGCTCCTGTACTATCATCACCCAGATGGTAGTGGATGCCAATGATCCTTCGATTACCAACCCGACCAAATATATAGGGCAGTTCTACAGCGAAGAACAAGCCCGGAAACTGGCCGCTGAAAGTGGCTGGAAGGTTAAGGCCGACGGTGATCGGGGCTGGCGGCGCGTGGTCGCCTCGCCATTACCGATCACTTGTGTGGAAAAAAATATTATCAAAACACTGATCGATAACCGAGTGATTGTTATTGCCGCCGGTGGCGGAGGTGTTCCGGTTTATGTCGATCCCGAGAGGGGCTACGAGGGTGTCGATGCGGTAATCGACAAGGACCGTGCTTCGGCCGTTCTGGGGCGCGAAATCGGAGCCGGTATTTTAATGCTGCTGACTTCGGTCGATCAGGTGGCCATTAATTTCGGCCAACCGGATCAGAAAAATTTGGGAAAAATATCGGCTTCGCAATTGAAGACTTATTTTGAAGAGGGTCATTTTCCGGCCGGTTCCATGGGACCCAAAGTCGAGGCGGCCCTGGACTTTCTACAAAACGGTGGTCAGGAAGTGATCATCACGTCATTTGAATTGGCTGCCCCGGCCTTGGTAGGAGAGGCGGGGACGCGAATCCATCCAGATTAGGGTAAGATCGTTGAAGGATGATGTAGTGCAAGATATTCTTGGAGAAGGCGGTATGTATGAAGTCGGAGGTTGCGTCCGGGACGCCCTTCGTCACCACCCGCTCGATTCCAAGGATCGTGATTATCTGGTCGTTGGCGTGCCGTTCGAAAGGCTCCGAAAGATACTGATGCGTCACGGCTACGTCGATCTGGTAGGTCGGTCGTTCGGTGTAATCAAATTCACGCCCTTTGTGACCGGCGATACTCCGCCGGTGACTTGCGACATTAGTTTACCTCGTCGTGAGAAATCCACCGGAAACGGCCACACTGATTTCACCGTCGATTTCGATCCCGCCCTAAGCGTCGAAGATGATTTGATTCGCCGCGATTTCACTATCAACGCTATGGCCCGCGACCTGAGCGATGGCCGGTTAATCGATCCCTGCGGTGGAACCGAAGATCTGGAAAAGGGTATTATCCGCACCGTTTCGAACAACTCCTTTGTCGATGACCCGTTGCGGATGCTGAGAGCTGTTCAGTTTGCAGCGCGTTTTGATTATGAACTCGATCCCGAAACATATCAGGCTCTTCTGGACAATGTCGATTTGATCAGCACCGTTTCGCCGGAACGTATCGCTGAAGAATTCAACAAGATGTTCATTCGCGCCACCAAACCGTCCATCGGCTTGAAACTTTTGCAGGAAACGGGGCTGATGCGGCACATTATCCCTGAATTGGAGGATACCGTCGGTTGTGATCAGCCGGGCGGGTATCATGCCTACGATGTATTTGAACATACTTTGCGTATTGTCGATGCCTGTCCGCCGATTCTGCATTTGCGGTTGGCGGCGTTGTTCCACGACATCACCAAGCCGAAACATAAACGGTTGACCGAAACGGGAGCGAGTTTTTACAGTCATGAGATAACCGGCGCCCGTGTGGCCCGCGATGTTCTCAAGCGACTGCGTTATTCTAACGACATGATCAAAGATGTCTCGCTATTGATCGAGCGCCATATGTTTACCACCGACGTCGGGTCCAAGGGCCTGCGCCGGTTCATCCGCCGCGTTGGCCAGCGCCTGTTGCCCGACCTGCTGGATTTACGACGGGCCGATGTCATCGCCCAGGGGATGGGTGGGACGACTGAGGACGTCGATGAGATGCAACGGGCCATCCGCGAGGAAATTGATCGCAAACCGCCATTTGGCCGGTCAGATCTGGCCGTCAACGGAAGAGCATTGATGGAGAAATTCGACCTGGAACAATCACCTCTGGTTGGTGAAGTGATCGATTTTCTTCTGGAAAAAGTATTGGACAATCCTGATGAAAACAAACCCGAGATACTTTTCGGGTATGCTGGAATATATTTGGAAAACCGTTCTGATAAAAAAGATGTAAACTAACGGCATGGAGCGTATTGATGAAGATTCATGAGTATCAGGCAAAAGAGATATTTCAAAGCGCCGGTATTCCCGTTCCGCAGGGCCGGGTCGCCACGACCGTGCAGGAAGCGGTAACGATCGCCGATGAGATCGGCGGGCCGGTGATGGTCAAGGCTCAGGTTCATGTGGGCGGCCGAGGCAAGGCTGGCGGCGTAAAGTACGCCGAAAACCTGGAAGCGGCCAAGATCTGGGCTCAGCGCATTCTGGGTATGAACATCAAGGGTTTGGAAGTTAAAAAAGTATTGATAACCGAGGCTGTGGATATCACTTCGGAAACCTATCTCGGCATTATCCTTGACCGAGTCACCAAAAAGCCGGTGATAATGATCTCAGCCGCTGGCGGTGTGGATATCGAGGAAGTCGCAGCCAAGACTCCTGAAAAAATCCATAAACTGGCCGTCGATCCGCGCATTGGATTGCATCCGTATCAGGCCCGCGAATTGGCTTTCAAGGTTTTCCGAGACATCAAACTGGTTCGCCAGGTAACCGACATTATTCTAAAATTATACGATGTCTTCTGGAAAGCCGACGCTTCCCTGGTGGAAATCAATCCGTTGATTACTACTCCAATCAATCTGGTGCAGGCCATTGACGCCAAAATCAATATCGATGACAACGGCCTTTTCCGCCAGAAGGTGATTTCCGACATGCGCGATCTCGACGCCGAGGATCCGTCCGAGGTGGAAGCTCGCGAAGCCGGCCTGACCTTTATTAAACTGGACGGCAATATTGGTTGTGTTGTCAACGGCGCCGGACTGGCGATGGCTACCATGGATCTGGTCAAGCATTATGGCGGCGACCCAGCCAATTTCCTTGATATCGGAGGTTCATCGAATCCCGAAAAAGTGCTGACGGCGATGCGTATCATCCTCGATGATCCCAACGTCAAGGCCATCCTGATCAATATTTTCGGGGGCATTACCCGATGTGACGATGTGGCCAGTGGGATTGTCCATGCCTTCAGAGAACTGAATCCGCAGGTGCCGGTGGTTACTCGGTTGACGGGTACAAACGAGGCGGCGGCCAAGAAGATTATGAAAGAAGTCAATCTACCCACGGCTCCGACACTGGATGAAGTTGTCCAGAAGGCGATATCGCTGGCTGGACTGGGTGAGGAATAGGGAGATTACGATGGCTATTTTTGTAGATAAAAAGACCAAACTGGTGGTGCAAGGCATCACTGGGCGTGACGGTTCTTTCCACGCCAAGCAGATGAAAAAATATGGTACCAATGTCGTGGCCGGTGTGACTCCGGGCAAAGCCGGTACTCGCGTGGCCGGGATTCCGGTTTTCAACAGCGTGGCTGAAGCTGTGGCTAAAACCAAAGCCAACACATCCGTCATTTATGTACCTCCGGCATTCGCAACGGACTCGATTATCGAAGCGGTGGACGCCGGTATCAAAACCGTTATCTGTATCACCGAAGGCGTTCCGGCCAATGATATGATGAAGGTTTATCATTATATCAAACACCGTGACGTCCGCCTGATTGGCCCCAACTGCCCCGGCATCATTTCTCCGGAGTTATCCAAGGTTGGTATCATTCCGGGGAAAATTTGCAAGCGCGGCAATATCGGCGTCGTATCTCGCAGTGGCACGCTGACCTATGAAGTCATCTTTGCTCTGTCGCAGGCCGGTATGGGCCAGTCCAGCTGTATAGGAATCGGCGGTGATCAAGTGATCGGCACCAATTTTATTGATACTCTGGAAGCCTTCGAAAACGACCGTTCCACCAAAGGGATCGTCATGATCGGTGAAATCGGTGGTTCCGATGAGGAGGAGGCGGCAGCCTATGTCAAAAAGCATCTTACTAAACCGGTTGTCGGTTTTATCGCCGGCCGTACCGCTCCTCCCGGAAAACGGATGGGGCATGCCGGAGCGATCATTTCCGGCAGTTCCGGTACAGCGGCCGATAAGGTGAAATCTCTTAATGCGGCCGGCATTCCGGTGGCTACTTCGCCGTTGGAGATTCCCGTGCTTATGACCGAGAAATTAAAAATGGCTAAAGCAAAAAAGAAAACGGTGGCCCCCAAAACAGTCAAGAAGGCGTCTGCGAAAAAATCGACTAAAAAGGGGCATTGACCCAACGTAAGGAAAACAGCTGAGATAGACAGCAAAGACCTGCTAGGAGATCAACATGGCTGAGGAAAAACCGGCGGCAAAACCGGTAGATAAATCAGAGGAGAAGAAGAAAAAAGCTCCTCCCAAAAAGATTAAATACGCCTATCAGGAAGGTAAGGGCCTGGCCCCGCTGAACCTGTATCTACACTGGTGCAAAGCCTGTAATATTTGTATAGCTTTTTGTCCACAGGATGTGTTTGATCCTGACCGTGATGGGAAACCGATCGTGGCCAGACCCGAGAAATGCACGCAATGCGCGATTTGCTGGTTGCATTGTCCTGATTTTGTCATAACCTCGAACTACAAGTAAGGATGGAAATATGCCGAACAGCAATACCTCCGTCCGCCAGCTGATGCAGGGCAACGAGGCCAGCGCATTGGGCGCCCTATACGCAGGGTGTCGGTTCTTTGGCGGCTACCCGATCACGCCGTCAACCGAAATCGCTGAGGGTATGGCGCGAATGCTGCCCCGTTATGGTGGACATTTTATACAAATGGAAGATGAAATCGGCTCCATGGCTTCCATAATCGGTGCCTCCTGCGCCGGCGTCAAATCGATGACGGCCACCAGTGGTCCCGGTTTTTCCCTGATGCAGGAAAATCTCGGTTATGCCTACATGGCCGAGGTTCCTTGTGTTGTCGTCAATGTTCAACGCGGCGGACCTTCTACCGGTCTCCCGACCAAAATAGCTCAGTCCGATACAATGCAAGCCCGCTGGGGAACGCATGGTGATTATCAGGCGATCGCCCTGGCTCCTGCCTCGGTGCGCGAATGCTTTGAACAAACGGTCAAAGCCTTTAATTTTGCCGAACGTTTTCGGACTCCGGTCATCGTCCTTTCCGATGAAGTTCTGGGACATATGCGTGAAATGATCACTATTCCTGAAGAAGGGGAGATTGAGGTCATCAATCGCGAAAAACCGGATGTGCCCAGCGAATGGTATCATCATTTTGAAATTACTCCGACACTGGTTTCACCAATGGCGGCCATGGGCGACGGGTATCGTTTCCATGTCACCGGTCTGACTCACGATCAGGAAGGTTTCCCAACGGCCAAACCAATGGAAATCGAACAAAAGCTGGACAAATTGAAAAACAAGATCACTCGTTTTTACGATGAATTGATCCAGCTCGAAACCGAATTCGTTGAAGATGCTGGGATCTGCGTTCTGGCTTACGGTACTGCTGCCCGGGCTGCTCGTCAGGCGGTTCATTTGGCACGGGAAAAACGGATCAAAGCCGGTCTTATCAGACCGATTACGCTCTGGCCGTTCCCCGAGGAACAGGTTACCGAACTGCTGGCGCACGCCCGCAAAGTGCTGGTCGTGGAATTGAACATGGGCCAGCTGGTTCATGAAATTGAGCGGATCGCTCCCCGGCACTGCAAAGTAGCCAGCCTCAACCGATACGATGGCGAAGTTCTCAATCCTGTGGAAATTTTCAAACGCATATTGGAGGTGAAGTGATGGCCGCCGAGATCCAAGCTTCCGACGTGACCTACAACTATCTGCGGGTCAAAAAGAACTTCCCCAATGTCTGGTGCGCGGGTTGCGGTATCGGTACCGTAATGGGATCGATTATCCGGGCCGTGGACAAAATGGGCTATCGCAAGGATGAAGTCGCCCTGGTCTCGGGGATCGGCTGTAGCAGCCGCCTTCCGGTTTATTGCGATTTCAATACTCTGCATACCACGCACGGTCGAGCCATCGCCTTTGCTACCGGCGTCAAACTGGCCAAGCCCGAGTTGAAAGTCATCGTCGTTACCGGCGATGGCGACGGACTGGCCATTGGCGGCAACCATTTCATCCATGCCTGCCGACGCAATATCGACATCACTACCATCCTGATCAACAACAGCATTTATGGGATGACCGGCGGACAATGTTCACCGACCACGCCCCTGTCCAAGAGAGCCACGACCGCTCCCTACGGCAATGCCGAAAAGGGTTTCGATCCGACCAGTCTGGCCAAGGCCGCCGGAGCTTCTTATGTTGCCCGGGGCACGGTTTATCACGTTCAACAACTGGACAAATTGATTAATGGCGGGCTGGAAAAGAGAGGCTTCTCTATGATTGAGGCCGTATCTAATTGCCATACCTATTACGGACGCATGAATAAGGAAGGCGATGCCGTGACTATGATCAAGTGGATGAAAGATCATGCCATTCCTGCCAAGACCGCCAAAAACATGGCTCCCGAAAAACTGGAAGGAAAATTTTTGACCGGTGTCTTATGGGACGTCGAAATGTCCGAATATTGTGAAGAGTATCAGAAACTGATCGATAGCTTCAAGCCAGAACAGGAAGGATGACATGGCATCAGCGACGAATCAGAAAGCAAATAAGAACGGCAAGGATAAACGAAAAGACGATCGTTATGAACTGCGGTTGTCCGGTTCCGGAGGTCACGGTGTTATTCTGGCGGCAGTGATGTTGGCCCAAGCCATTGGATCTGATCAGAAGATGAATGTCGTCCAGACCCAAAGCTACGGTCCTGAAGCCAGAGGCGGCGCCAGTCGTGCCGATGTCGTGACTTCCTCCGGTGATATTTATTATCCTAAAACGATGAAACTAGACATGCTTCTGGCCTTCACTCAGGAAGCCTGCGACAAGTATTATTCAGATCTCAAACCAGGCGGTCTTTTGATCGTTGATTCAAATATGGTGACCAAGGTCCCCACCAAGGTCAGCTACGGTTTTCCGTTTTTGCGCACGGCTCGTGAGCAAGTCGGCCATGTTATGGTGGCCAACGTGGTCGCCCTGGGGGCGATTTCTGCTCTGACCGATGTCGCTACCAAAGAAGCTTTGGCCGAAGTTGTCAAACAAAGGGCACCCAAAGGGACCGAGGAAAAGAATCTCAAAGCGCTGGAAATAGGTTTCAACATGGCTATCAAGGCTAAAAGAGATCAATAACGAGGGGGCATTAATGGAACGGACGCTATTAATAATCAAACCGGATGCCACCGAGCGTCATCTTATTGGACACATTGTCAGCCGGCTCGAAAAAGCCGGGTTTGCCATTACCGCCATGAAAACGCATCGCCTGGATAAGGCCGAGGCGAGACGTTTTTATGCAGTCCACGAAGGTAAACCGTTTATGGACGATCTGACCGATTACATGGCGTCAGGGGTTATTGTCCCCATGGTTCTGGAAAAAAATGGAGCCATCACTGGGCTGCGTACTCTGATCGGAGCCACCGATCCGGCTGAGGCCGATTGCGGTACACTACGTCAGGAAATCGGACGGGACAAACAGCGAAATTCGGTGCATGCGTCCGATTCGACTGAATCAGCAGAAACAGAGATCCCATTTTTCTTTGGTTGATGTAATATGCCCGAAGTAGCATTCGGAGTCAGACAAATATCATTTGAATTGGAGTCGGGTGATTCACTGACAGAAAAGGAACCGGCCGACTCCGATTGTAGATGGAACCGGGAAAGTTTCCGGCGGGTGCTGGACATTGCCCGGTTTGATGACTTTTTGACCCGGGGGAAACCCCTGGTTGTCGTCAACGATGCTTTTCGGCCGACACCGACCGGAAAAGTTCTTTCTCATCTAAAAAACATTTTCCCGGATTTTGAGGCAGATTATATCGTCGCCTGCGGTAATCATCCCGCACCGGATAAAAACGAAGTTGCGGCCATATTTGAAGGATTCAATCTTGGCGAAAATTCGCAGTTGTTTTTTCATGATTCGCGCGATACCGAGGCCATGGTTGTGGCCGGCGAACTGGAAGGGCAACAGCTACTTTTAAATCGCCGGCTCTTTGAATATTCTTCCGTGATTGTCATCGGCTCGGTGGAACCGCATTATTTTGCCGGTTACACCGGAGGTCGCAAATCGATTGTTCCGGGTTTGTGCGACGTCGAAAGTACGCGGCGCAATCACGCCTTGGCGGTCTCGGTCGAAGCACAACCGACTCGCTTAGCCGGCAACCCGGTGGCGGAACATCTCAACCGTCTTCTGGACCTGGCCCAACTGCCGCCGCTCTTTTCGATTCAGGTCGTGGCCGGGCGAGATCGAAATATAATCGATTGTTTCTGCGGCGATTTGAAAACCTCGTTTGCCGAGGCCGTGGCTGCATCCGAGCGGATTTACGCTTTTGAAACTGACAAGCTGTACGATCTGGTGGTCGCCGAAATGCGCCCACCGTTGGATCGCAACTTGTATCAGTTACAAAAGGCGATCGAAAACTGCGCCGCAGTAGTGCGTGACGATGGAACCATCGTCGCCGTCTCTCCCTGTAGCGAAGGAGTCGGCAATGAGGAATTTTATCGTTTAGCCGCCAAATTGCAAAACGAAGAAATGGTTCTTTCCCGGGCTGAACTTGAACACCCGCCCCTGGGCATGCACAAGCTATCGCGCATGGTCAGTTTATCCCGGCGGATTGGCGTGAAAGTTCTCACCGGACTGAAACGGGAAATTGTAGAACAGGTTTTTCTGGAGCCGGTAGTGTCTCTTGAAGCTGAGATGCAAAAGCTTCGACAAACAGAAGATAAACGTATTAATATATTGCTGGTCCGGGACGCCGGACAGTTAGTGGCAAAAAGGCATTGATGCCAAGTCAAAAAACGGAGGCATATCATGAATAAGAAAGTTGCAGTTATCGGAGCCGGTAATGTCGGCGCCAGTGTAGCCCAGTATATGGCTGAAACCAATCTGGCCGACGTGGTTATGATTGATATTATCGAGGGTTTTCCGCAGGGTAAAGCGCTCGATTTAACTCAGGCCGGACCGATTCGCAATTATAATTGTATGATCACTGGAAGCAATGATTATGCAGATATCAAGGACGCCGACATGGTCATCATGACCGCCGGTTTACCGCGCAAGCCCGGCATGTCGCGCGAAGATCTGCTGGCCGCCAATGCCGGTATCGTCAAAACGGCCGGCGAAAACATCAAGAAATACGCTCCCAATTCTTTCGTGATCGTCGTATCCAATCCGCTGGATATCATGACTTATCACATGTGGAAAACGACCGGCTTCCCCAAAAACCGCGTTTGCGGTCAGGCCGGCGTGCTTGACTCGACTCGTTTCCGCGCCTTTGTTGCCATGGAATGCGGTGTGGCCATGCGCGAAGTACAGGCGATGGTTCTCGGCGGACATGGCGACACCATGGTCCCGGTACCCCGTTACACCACCGTGGCCGGTATTCCGATCAGTGAGTTGATCGACGCCAAACGGATTGAAGAGATTTCCGAACGGACCCGCTTTGGTGGCGGAGAAATCGTCAAGCTGCTCAAGAAGGGCTCGGCTTTCTATGCTCCGGCGGCGGCCACGGTCGAAATGGCCCGCTCTATTCTCTGCGATGAAAAACGAGTCGTTCCCTGTTCCTGTCAGCTTGACGGCGAATATGGAATCAAGGATATCTATATTGGTGTTCCGGCCATCCTTGGAGCCAATGGTGTAGAAAAAATATTTGATCTGAAATTAAGCGATAAAGAACAGGCCGATCTGAAAGCGTCCGCCGAAAAGTACAAAGGCGTGTTGAAGGAAATCGGTTACTAGTCTGGAGATTGTATGGCACCACGATTTAAGAAAATTGAAATTCCCGCCAAAGGCCAGCGCATAACGGTCAAGAAGGGAAAACTCTCGATTCCGAATAAACCCATCATTCCGGTCATCGAAGGCGATGGTATCGGCCGGGACATCATGAAAGCGACACGCATCGTCCTTGATGCCGCCGTGGCAAAGGCGTACAAGGGCAAAAAGCAAATCGCCTGGATGGATGTCTATGCCGGAGAAAACGCTTTCAAGATGTACAAGGAATGGATTCCTCAGGAAACTTTCGACGCCATCAAGTACTATTATGTGGCGCTGAAAGGCCCTCTGACGACTCCCGTCGGCGGCGGATTCCGCTCGCTCAACGTGACCCTGCGTCAGGTTCTCAATCTGTATGCCTGTGTCCGTCCGGTGCGGTATTTCAAGGGCGTGCCTTCGCCGGTCAAAAGACCGGAAAAGATGGACGTCGTCATTTACCGTGAAAACACCGAAGACGTGTATTCCGGAATCGAATGGAAAAAAGGCACCAAAGAGGCCAAGAAGGTCATCGGCTGGATCAATAAAACCATGAAGCGCAATATCCGCCTCGATTCCGGTATCGGTATCAAACCGATTTCGGTCAAAGGCACCAACGCGCTGGTTCGCCAGGCCATCAAATATGCTATCGCCCGCAAACGCAAATCGGTGACGCTCATGCACAAAGGCAACATCATGAAGTACACCGAAGGCGCTTTCCGCGACTGGGGTTATAAACTTGCTGCCAAGGAATTCAAGAGCAAGGTTATATCCGAGGACGTCCTCTGGAGCAAGTACAAAGGCAAACAGCCCAAGAATAAAATCGTCATCAAGGACCGTATTGCCGATTCCATGTTCCAGCAGATTCTGACTCGCACCGATGAGTACGACGTGATCGCCACGCCGAACCTCAACGGTGATTACATGTCCGATGCTGCCGCTGCTCAAGTGGGCGGACTGGGCATGGCTCCCGGCGCCAATATGGGTGACTACATCGGTCTTTTTGAAGCCACACACGGCACCGCGCCCAAATACGCCGACAAGGATATGGTTAACCCCGGTTCGCTGATCCTTTCCGGTGTGATGATGCTCGAATATCTGGGCTGGGGCAAAGCCGCAGATATGGTCACCAAAGCTGTCGAGAAAACGATTCAGAAGAAGACAGTGACCTATGATCTCCATCGACAGATGAAAGGGGCGAAGAAGCTTTCGACCTCCAAGTATGCCGAGGCGATCGTCAAGAACATGAAGTAATTTTAGTTTGTGCGAAAAAAGCCCGCCTGTCAAAGGCGGGCTTTTTTTATATAACATTTGTACAAAGAATAATATCGTTTAATCCATCAATGGGTTTCATCCCATTCCTTCACGCGCATCATT
>JAAEQF010000659.1 GCA_024231695.1 FCB group bacterium | reverse complement strand
TCACCAAATGGGCCGTGCAGAATGGGAAAAGCGACATCGATCGATTCTTCATAATCATGGTCAACCAGGTTCGAGATTTTGCCTTCGCATTGGGGTATGAGCGCGACACGATCACCGGCATTATTCAGCTTAATACGTTTCGGGTTATCGGCATTGACCAGAAATGCTGCATGATCATACAAATGCCATTTCCCCGACTTATCAATGCCAAGCAAAAGGGGGTTGTATTTTTCCTTATCCATGGCATCGATCACATTTTTTGCAGATTGCAATGAAACCTCATGCTCAGCGGATCTACCGCCAAAGAGGATGCCCACATTGATTTTTTTTCCGCCCATGACCTCTCTCCCACATACACTTTCTAATTTTCTAACCCTTCACGGATTCACGGTTTCCCTTCCCTTGCCTTGATATCGCCGTTGACGATGATGGTCAGCACAGGCTTTTCTGGATTGTCAGTCCTGACAAGCAGGTGGCCGGTGTAGGTGGCGGCCGTCTTTGGTATGTCCTCAATTTCCAGTTTGTAGACAAATCCCGGTTTGATTTCCTTCAGGCGCCAAGCGATCCGCGCGGGGAGATCATTGTCGATT
>JAAEQF010000658.1 GCA_024231695.1 FCB group bacterium | reverse complement strand
ATCTCCGCTGGAAAGCGCACAACGGTAAACGCCGGTGTCGAGAATGAAACCCTGATTGTCAAGCTGATCCCAGGTTACCAGATAACGACCGGCCGCCTGCCCCTCATCAACCAGCGTTTTGACAATGGAATCATTTTTATCCATGATATACAACTCAACCTCACCGGCAACCGGGAGATCATAGACGATACTGATATCGCGCATTTCCGGTTCGGTGTTGGGATTGGGATAGGCCGGATAAAAAGCGTACGAAGTTGGGATTACAGCCCTCGTCCCTACCTGAGGTACCGCCGCAAGCGATTCGGGGAAACACCAGTCGAGGCTGTCGCCGGTAAGGATATTGCCCAGTTTGTCGGTCAGCCTGATACCGGAATACCCGGCGGGTGGATCGACCGGATTGGTCGTGCTTTCGTCGCCTGAACATTGGGTCAGAATCAGCATAAACGGAATCAATAACAGAACGAAAGTCAGGCGCTTGAGCATTAAATCCTCCAACTCGGTGAAGTGTCGTACCATCCGGAATATCGGGAAGTAATAACAGAAGGTTTAGCGTTCCCGGTTGTTTTCTGCGTACTT
>JAAEQF010000657.1 GCA_024231695.1 FCB group bacterium | reverse complement strand
TGCCAATGGCGACGAGGCCCTCAATGTCGGCGACGCGGTCAGTCTGATAAACTATGTTTTCAAGGGCGGCCCGGCTCCCGAGCCGCTGGAAGCAGGTCTGACCAACGGCGACGAAGTTATCAATGTCGGCGACGCCGTCTGGATGATCAACTATGTTTTCAAGGGCGGCGATGACCCGATCTGCCCCTGGGACTAAGGCAAGCACTTTCTAAACCCACGCAAAAGGACCGCCGGTTTATTTGGAACCGGCGGCTTTTTTTATAGTGATATTAGCCCACTTACAGAGAAGTATCCCTCCATCTTTTCCAGTTAAGATACAATATCCACCTCTACTCACGCATGAGATATTTCATCGATTTACAGAGATATGAATTGCAGAAGAGATTGTGTCCGATTTCATGGGTTTATACTTATCAGGGCCGTCATATTTATACGCTACTTCTATGGCCCTATCGACCTGGTTACCGCTTACGGTGCGGAAGTCGGCGAACTTGATAAAATAATGGCTATAAAGTCTTGGAAAACCTGCAAATCATAATGCACAAAGGGATTAAGACACGAACTTACTCGTTACGCCAAAGATTTATGCTGGCAACTCTCAGTGGATATATAATTCACAGTATTAAACCAAGCAATTGGGTAACAAGAATCCTAAGACATTGATAGTCCAGCATTAATCGACTCAGAAACGGTCTGAATTAAGTAAATATAGAGTAATATAATAATGTGCTTGACAAATCTTCAACAAACCGCTAGTATACTTACATATGGGTAGTATCTTTATTACAATATGCAATTTATTGGCCGCATTGGCAAGTTTGGCGACTCTTGTATGCATTTTACAGGATCGGGGGTCTAATTGGTTCGCCAAATTACTCAAGAAGACGGCCAAATTCCCGCTAAGTCGTGTTGACTTAATAGATTTGGGCGAGAAACCAGTTGCCCAAATTGAAGATAATACTTCGCCACTCTCCAATAGTCCAAAATCCAACGCTACAATCGCAAACTCGGATAATGAGAATTACTCGCAAATAAAAAAAAATCTTTTTTTTACCCATGGGCAATCAAGGTTGAAAATCCGCTTAAGCTGCAACTAGCACCGTACGACTTTGTTATTCAATAAGATATAAAGCCAATTCTCACCAAAAACATTTTAACAGATTAACCAAATTGACCATGGTGTTCTGTCTGAATTACTAATTATGCTATCACCAAACTCTCTTGCATTATTATTAGCGATGTATTATATTACTTGGTTTTTTTTCAACGTAGCAAATTGGCTGTTTTTTTCTCCTCAAATATAAAAACAGAATGCCCGGCGCGGGCATGACTACCGGGATCGGCATGGTCCACGGCCGCGAGGTGATGATCGTCGCCAACGACGCCACGGTCAAAGGCGCCACGAAGAAGAAAGTCGCCACGAAGAAGAAAGTCGCCACGAAGAAGAAAGCCGCCACGAAGAAGAAAGTCGCCACGAAGAAGAAAGTCGTCACGAAGAAGAAAGCAACCGCGAAGAAGAAAGTCGTCACGAAGAAGAAAGCAACCGCGAAGAAGAAAGCAACCGCGAAGAAGAAAGCAACCGCGAAGAAGAAAGTCGTCACGAAGAAGAAAGTCGTCACGAACCCAAAACGAATCCAACGGCCGTCAACGGGATCAGGACAAGGTCAACGTCAACGGCGGTACCGTCGCTCTGGGTCATCCTACTGGAGCCTCCGGTGCGCGGATTCTCCCCACGCTGATGTATGCCGCTTGCCCCACAGCTTGGAGCTTGTTGAGCAGTTCTTAATTTTGTAGGTTCCTGCCTTCAAACCGAGAGGTGCCATATGCTTAGAATAGGCAAAATGCGACCCATTTCACTAAATCCTTGCCAAGGGCGCGTTTGAGTATTATACTACGTATCTTTATAGGCAACGGTGACCATATTACTGTTCGTTTAACCAATAGATGAGGTACCCAAATGGTCGGAATAGTTGGATACGGGGCGCATATTCCCCGGCACCGGATCAAGGTTGAGGAAATCGCCAAGGTCTGGGGAGCCGACGCGCCCAGTTATAAAAAGGGGTTGATGTTGGCCGAAAAATCGGTGCCGACACCGGATGTCGATACCATTACTCTTTCGGTCGAAGCGACCAAGAATGCCCTCAAACGCGCACAAATAAATCCCAAGGATATCGGAGCCGTTTATGTCGGTTCGGAATCGCATCCTTATGCGGTCAAACCTTCGGGAACGACGGTAGCCGAGGCTATCGGCGCCGTACCGGATTGTCATTGTGCCGATTTTGAGTTTGCCTGTAAAGCCGGTTCCGAGGCGATGTTCGTCTGCCTGGGTCTGGTTAAAGCGGGTTATATGAAATATGCCCTTTCAGTCGGCGGCGACACATCGCAGGGCGCTCCCGGCGATGCTCTCGAGTATTCGGCGGCGGCCGGAGCGGCGGCGTTTATCATGGGTAAGAAAAACGTTATCGCCGAGGCGGTCGAGACTTACTCGTTTATGACCGACACGCCCGATTTCTGGCGGCGCGAGCATGAATTCTATCCTCAGCACGGCGGTCGTTTCACCGGCGAACCGGCATTTTTCCGGACGGTGACCGGCGCGGCCGAAGGGATTTTGAATAAGGCCAAAATGGAACCGAAGGATTTTGACTATGTCATCTTCCATCAGCCCAACGGGAAATTCCCGATGCGGGTTGGAAAAAGACTCGGTTTCACCAAAAAGCAGATTCTTCCGGGTTGGCTGGCTCCGCGTTTGGGTAACACCTATTCCGGTGCTTCTCCCCTCGGATTGACTGCCACTTTGGATATTTCCAAACCGGGCGATAAGATCCTGATGATCTCCTACGGTTCTGGTGCCGGTTCGGACGCTTTTGTCTGGCGGGTCACCGACCGGATCAAGGAAGTCCGTAACCTGGCCGTCCACACCAACAAACTGCTGGACGAAAAACAGATCTATGTTGATTACGGCACCTACGCCAAGTACCGCCACAAAATCCTGAAGAACAAGTAGGAGGATGAATAGATGAGAGATGTAGCCGTAGTCGGTATCGGCATAATGAAATGGGGCGAGCTTTGGGAAAAGTCGTTCCGTGACATATTTGCCGAAGCGGCCTTAAACGCCATCGATGACGCCGGTGTCGATCATATAGATTCCCTTTATGTCGGCAG
>JAAEQF010000656.1 GCA_024231695.1 FCB group bacterium | reverse complement strand
TCACCAACAGCGGCAACACCGCGGCGGTAGGCGTCGCGTTGTCCGACGCCGTCCCCGCGCACTCCGAGCTGGTGGCCGGCACGGTACAGACCTCCCAGGGGACGGTGATCACGAGCGATCCGGTGGAGGTTGCCCTCGGTCAGGTCGATCCGGGCGTGGCGGCGACGGTCACCTTCCGGGTGCGGATCGACCAGCCCTTCCCGTCGGAGGTCGCGGAGGTGGCCAATCAGGCGACGGTCGAGGCCGCGGGTCTCGACCCGGTCCTGAGCGACGATCCCGAGACCGAGCCGCTGGGCGATCCGACGGCGACGGCCGTCTACGTCACGCCGGAAGTGTCGGTCGACGATGTGACCGTGGCCGAAGGCGCGCCGGAGGCGATCTTCACGGTGTCGCTCGACGCCGCGAGCAACCGTACGGTGACGGTGAGCTACCAGAGCGCCGACGGCACGGCGGTGGCCGGTCTCGACTACGAGAGCGCCACCGGGGTGCTGGTCTTCGCGTCC
>JAAEQF010000655.1 GCA_024231695.1 FCB group bacterium | reverse complement strand
GATCAAGGCAAAAAGATAATAGTGTAATAGAAGGCCCTTTACTAAAAGGCCGTCTTCTTTTGTGAGTAAAAGGCAGGAACACACCGCGATGCGTTGGGCCACGAACCCCACAGCCCAATACGGTAATCTCCGGCCCACAAAGAAGTAATAGATTCGTGCGTGCGGGCGAAGCCCGCCAAGTTCGGGCTCCGCCCGTTTCTTTATTTGGTAATTATCCGGCTTTTGCGTATTATATATTTTGGCAAGATAGAGGAAAGGTTAGATAACGGACTGACATGAGCCATCATCATCATCATCATGGTTCAGGGCACAGCCATCATCATGGCACGGCCCGACTGGGCTGGACCATACTGCTCAACCTGATTATCACCGCCGCCGAGGTAGTCGGCGGGCTGATATCCGGGTCGCTGGCCCTATTGTCCGATGCCGGACATAATTTGTCGGACGTTATCGCCCTGATTCTGGCCTTTTTCGGGGCCAAAGGAGCGGCCCTTAAACCGACCAAACGCTCGACCTATGGTTTCAAACGGCTTGAGGTCGTCACCGCCTTTATCAATGCTATTTCGCTGGTGGCCATTTCCGTTTATATCATCTATGAAGCATTTCATCGCTACGCTGATCCGCAACCAATTGACGGCACGATCATGTTATCGGTGGCCGTAATCGGTCTACTGGGCAATGTTTTTTCGGTCTGGATTTTACATCGCGACCGCAACAAGACGATCAACGACAGGGCCGCCTTTTTACATATGCTCTATGACGCTATATCGTCGGTAGCCGTGATTATCGGCGGCGTGGTGATAATATTTTCCGGCTGGTATCTGCTCGATCTGATTCTCTCGGTTTTGATCGCTGTGATGATCCTTTGGTCCAGTTTCGATATTCTCAAGGAGGCCGCCGGGATTTTCATGGAATCGGCGCCCAGTGGTATCGACGTGGACGAGGTCTCGGCTTCGATTGCCGCCGTTGCCGGTGTGCGTGACGTTCATCATTTGCATATCTGGTCGATCTCCAGTTCCCAAATAGCGCTGTCCTGCCATATTGATCTGAACGAAGGCGAACGGGGATGTTGTCCCGAAGTTATTCGCGAAGTGCATAAAGTATTACTGGACAGGTATGGTATCGATCATGCCACCATTCAACCGGAAGTGGGCGTCTGTCCCGAACAGCCGCTCGTTATCAAACTGCCGACAGGACACAAAGAAAAATCATGAAAAGAATCATCGAATTGGATATAGAAGACCTGGCCTACAACGGTCAGGCGATCGGTTATGACAACGGCAAGGTGACTTTCGTCAAGGGCGGGCTGCCGGGCGAACGGGTCCGGGCTAAAATCACCAAGATCAAGAAAAAGCATAATCAAGCCAAAGTACTCGAGGTTCTGATCAAGTCACCGGAACGGATTGATGCCGTCTGCGGTCACTATGAAGTTTGCGGAGGATGCATCTGGCAGGATCTTGGTTACGAACGGCAGTTGTTTTATAAACGTAATCAGATAGAATCGTGTCTCAAGCATATCGGCGGGTTCGATGAGGTGGTTATCGATGATATTCATCCCTCACCGGAGAAGTTTTTTTATCGCAACAAAATGGAATTTTCATTCCATACCTGTGCGCCCCAATATTCGACTCGTGGTTTTCTTCTGGGCTTGCACGAACGGGGACGTTTCGATAAGATTTTCGATATTTCTGATTGCCGTTTGCAGTCGGAGATGTCCAACCGGTTGGTTATTTTTCTGCGCGAAGAGATCGAGCGGTTGTCTATTCCGGTTTATAATTTGATTGAGCATCATGGTTTTTTGCGTTTCGTAATTTTTCGCGAGGGCAAAAACACCGGCCAGTCGCTTCTGGTGCTGGTCAGCGGCGCAGGGGATTTTGTCGGCAAGGAGGAACTTGTGGCCTCTTTGCAAAAGGAATTTCCAATACTGACAACGGCTGTCTGGACGGTTAACGATACTATCACCAATATCGCCAAAGGTGAAATCCGGGAAGTGCTCTTTGGGCCGGGGTATATTGAAGAGGAAGTAATGGACCTGCGCTTTCGGATAAGCCCGGGGTCGTTTTTTCAGACCAACAGTCGTCAGGCCGAAAACCTGTACCGCCGGGCCATCGAACTGGCCGGCCTCAGTAAAAACGACACGCTGCTCGATCTATATTGTGGAGCGGGGGCTATCGGAATCTGTGCCGCCGGTGCGGCCGGGTCGGTGGTCGGAATAGATATCGAGGAAGAGGCAATCGAAGCTGCCATCATCAATGCTCAAATCAATAATCTCGACAATATCCGGTTTTTTGCCGGACCGGCTCGCAAAGTCCTTTCAGCCGATCCATTAAAAGATATGAAATTCGATGTTGTCATCAACGACCCTCCGCGAGCGGGAATGCATCCCAAAGCGCTCAAACGGCTGATCGAAATCGACGCCGAACGACTGGTTTATATCTCTTGTAATCCGGCTACCTTCGCCCGTGATGCTGCCGAATTGCGCCTGGCCGGGTACAGCCTGGGCCGGGTGACTCCTTTCGATATGTTCCCCCATACCATGCATATCGAATTGGTGGCTCATTTTGAAAAAAAAGGTTGATGACCGTATTGTGGTCGCCTATACTTTTCTCTGTCATATCTAAGGAGGAATATTTTGCGATCGCTCGTAGTATATATAATTGTTGGCCTGCTCTGTCTCTCAACCGGAATTTCAGCCCAATCCAAAGCGGAAAAAAACTTTAAAAAACTTTCAGCCGAAATCCTGCAGAATTTACAGCAATATTGGCCGGTACATGCCACCGATATGGGTGTGCATGATTATGATGGAAGCTTTACGGACTACTCATCCGGAGCTGTCAACAAGGAACGGAAAACCCTGCGGAAATACCTGGCTCGCCTGCTCAAGTACAAAGGTGTCCGTTTGCCGCGGGATATGAAAATTGATCGGCTACTGTTGACCGGCAATTGTCAGATTGCCAACCTGAAGTTGTATGAAAAGAAGCTTCACACCAAAAATCCGAATATATATCTCAACGATGCCGCCGATGGTCTGTATTTCATCATGATCCGTGATTATGCCTCGCCGGTAGAGCAGTTGGATTTTGTCATCGCACGGATGAATGCTCTGCCACGGTTTTTGGCGCAGGGGGAGACCAACCTGGTCGATCCTCCGCCGATCTGGCTGGAGCAGGCTCGCGGCAACATCGCCAACGTGATTGACCTGTACAAGACTATTGGCGTCGAGATGAAAACTCATTTCGCCGAGCGGTCGGGTGAGATCGACGAGGCCTTGCAGCGGGCCGTTGGCGCCTTGAACCACTTCCGGGGATTTCTGGATCGTCTCCAGCCGGGCGAACCGGGATCGTTTGCCATAGGCCGAGAATATTTTAATTATATACTGGATAATCAACATTTTTTTGATTTTGATGCCGATTCGCTTTTGAAAATCGGCGAAAACATGCTGGCCGAAACTCAGGCAGAGTATGATGTAGCAAAAGCGAAACTGGCTGCAGAGGGGCATCTGGATAAGAAAACGATCTTCACCCCGCCTTCGCTATCGCGTTCTGATGTTTTGGATTATTATGCCTGGGAAGTTAACGCTGTCAGGCGCTTTTGCCTCGAAAACGAACTGCTTACCATCCCGGAAGGTATTGGCGAATGCAATATAAAGGAAACGCCCAAATTTCTACAGGGCATTATCAGTGGCATCGCCTATCAACCGGCCGGACCGTTTGGTCGGGGGAAGACCGGCTTTTTCTATGTCAGTCCCATTCCTGAAAACATGACCGTCGAACAAAAGGAAGATTATTACGCCAAGATACACGGGCGAACTTTCCGCGGATCGGTTGTGCATGAGGCCTTTCCCGGCCATCATTTGCAGCTGCAACTGGCCCGTCGTCTGTCATCGGCTGTGCGCAAATGGCAGATGAACAATACGCTTATCGAGGGCTGGGCGCTATATTGCGAGGAAATGGCATATGATTTAGGACTTTTTAGCGACAATCCGGCCCGATATTTAAGAGTGCTGCGGGGTATCGCCTTTCGTGCCGCTCGTATCGTTGTCGATGTCAAGTTGCATACGGGCCAGTTCAGCTACGATCAGGCGGTCAACTGGATGTCTGAAACGATGGATATCGATACAACTTTTATTAAAACCGAGGTGCTTCGATATACCGCCGATCCGGGTCAGCCGATGAGCTACTTGATGGGCAAACTGCAGATATTGGAATTGCGCGACAAAATCAAAGCCCGTGAGGGTGAGGCTTTCGACCTGAAATCGTTCCATGATCGTCTGCTGGCCGAGGGTTCGATTCCGGTATCCCTGATCAAAAACAAGATGTTGAGGTAATGCCTCTCAAATTCATTCATGCCGCCGATTTTCATCTCGGAGCTGATCTGCGCCGTCTGGGTTCGGATGAGCTGATCGAAGCTTTGCGCGAGGCGCAATTGGGGGCGCTGGAAAAAACGCTGGCGGCGGCGGTTGAACAGCAGGTTTCGTTTGTTCTCATCTGCGGCGATTTTTTTGACAATCGATTTCCCATAGCTGATATTATCGAAAAAATCCGGAAGCTGTTTTCGCGCTTTTCATCCGTTCCGGTGTTTATCCTTCCCGGCACTCACGATTTCCTCAGCGACGATTCGGTTCTGGCCGGTAATGTGTTGACGGCCGGGATCGACAAT
>JAAEQF010000654.1 GCA_024231695.1 FCB group bacterium | reverse complement strand
GACGGGTTTGGGTCAACCGGTAACACTTCTTATTGGCGATCTGACCTTCCTGCACGATCTCAATTCTCTGGCCTTGCTTAACAGAAGCCCCCAGCCGATTTCCGTGGTCGTACTCAACAACAACGGTGGCGGTATTTTTCAACATTTGCCGGTTGCCGGGGTGCCGGACGTTTTCGAGAAGTACTTCGTAACTCCACACGGCCTCAATTTCGCCCACGCTGCCAGGATGTTTGATCTGCCATATTGCCGGGTCGAAGACATGGCTGCGTTTACGGAGGCGTTCGACCTGTCACAACAATCCGAGAGTTCGTCCATAATCGAAATCACTCTCGACCGGAAGCAGGGTCTGTCATTTCATCAGTCTGTCCAAAACAAGATCGTAGCAGCTCTGGAAGGCTTGATATAGAGCTATGCCCGAACCACCGGTAATCCGCTACCACCGTGAGGAAAACCCGAATCGCCCTGCGATCCTGTACCTTCACGGCTTTCTCGGCTGCAAAGAAGACTGGGGCCACACGGTGGCTCGGTTGGGTGAAAG
>JAAEQF010000653.1 GCA_024231695.1 FCB group bacterium | reverse complement strand
AGGGTTTGGAACCGGCCATGATTTACAGCGATCCCACCGGTCTCTACAAAAACTACGGGATCAAGGAAGTGCGCTATTATCGTCAGTCTGATTTTCTGATTATCCTGACCGAACAGCCGTTGCGTGACCAAAAGGATTGCACAATGAACGGGCTGATGATTTTCAGTCTGCGCGACTGGAAATATTAGTATAACAACCTGTTACTTGCTCAGATTCAGCCTGATTCCGGCCTTCAGCCAACGGCCGGGCATCGGGATCGTGCTGACTTCGCTGTAAGCGACATCGAATAAATTACTCGCCTCGGCAAATATCTCCAGCTTGGAAACTTTCCACGACAAACGGCTGTCGATGATCAGATAAGCGTCATCGGTTAAACGGTCCAGATATCGCACCGTCAGATTTTGTCGGATTGCTCCCGACCAGCTCAGGTCAAGATCGCCGATCAGTTGATGGCGCAGAT
Source organism: FCB group bacterium (assembly GCA_024231695.1). Lineage (GTDB taxonomy): Bacteria > Zixibacteria > MSB-5A5 > GN15 > JAAZOE01 > JAAEQF01. The sequence continues at coordinate 240 of JAAEQF010000653.1, read as the reverse complement.
GATCGGCAGTATATTTTGACTGAAGACACTGGACCGAATGATCTGAGTCAAGGAATTGATAACGCAACCCGACCGATGACAGCGGAAGATTGCCGCCCGGACGATTGATATTCAACCGGGTGGATAACTCAAAGCCGGTGGTCACTACCGAAGCCGCATTTTGTACCTGCCAGGCCGATAACGAATCGGGGCGCACCCAGTCGATCAGGTCCTGACAAAAAAAAAAAAAAACCGAAATTT
>JAAEQF010000652.1 GCA_024231695.1 FCB group bacterium | reverse complement strand
GAAGACGAGGGCAAAGTCTCGGTAGCGGATGTGTTGCCGGTTCCGGTAGGACTCCCGGATGACGTTGTTTTCACCTCCGGTGACATTATCGTCAAGCTCCAGGATGAATCCGTAACTTCCATATCCGACCTGGACACCCGGTACTCCGGAATAGCCACCGGTGATGAGGTTGTCTTTGAACTTCTCAGAGACGGCGAGACACGGACTTTCAACTTTGCCAAACCCGCGGCTCCCGAAGGCCAGATCATGATGAAAAAGCAGTAAGGCACCCTGAATGTACTACAAAGTTGCAAAAACGATTCTGATTCTCCTGGCGCTGTTTGCCGCCGACGTATTCGCCCAGGGTTATGCGCCCAACTTCAATCAGCGCGACAACGAATACCGCCTTCTTGGCCTGAAACGGGCCAAGGAAGCTTACGATGTCGCCCGGGCCGACTACGATCGGCAAAAACAGCTTTTCGACAAGAGTCTGATAACGGCTCTGGACCTGGAACAGGTGCGCAGGCTGTATTCCGACGCCGAGGTCAACTACCAGCAATCGCTGCTGGCCGTGCT
>JAAEQF010000651.1 GCA_024231695.1 FCB group bacterium | reverse complement strand
CTCGTCGTCGTCCCCGCCGCGCTCCTGGAGGTGGAGCGCGAGGTGAGCGAGGTAGTCTTTCTGGGTGTTGATGTAGAGACCGAGCTGCTCGAAGGGATGGATGGGAGCGCGGTCGTCCTCCTCGCGCTTCGCCTCCTGCCAGGTCTTGAGCAGCATCTCGACGCACTTCTCGTAGAGCTCGCCGCGATCCTGCGGCAGCTTGCGCAGACCCTGGTGGATGAACGCCATCAGCGTCAGCAGGAGCGGGTTACCGGCCAGGCGCTTGACGCTCGGCGTGTGCTCGACCGCGCCGCGCAGCGACTTCGCGTGTTCCCGGCGCTCGCGCTCGTTGGGATGCCGCGCGTACCAACGCTCGATGAACTCGTCGATCTGGGCGTCGTCGAGGCGGCCGAGGCGGGCCTCGGCGAAGTCCTCCGCCGGCAGGCGAACGTCGCCGGTGTAGCCGTAGACGCGGGAGGTCACCCACAACGGGCAGTCGGGGTAGCTCGCGCGAAAGCCGCGGATGGCGCCGGCGATACGACGCCGGGTCGCGGCCCCGCCGACCTCGTCGAGGCCGTCGAGGAGCACCACCGCCTCGCCCATGTGCAGCGTCGCCTGGAAGAAAATCCGATGGGCGTGCTCCAGCGCGAG
>JAAEQF010000650.1 GCA_024231695.1 FCB group bacterium | reverse complement strand
TGCAGTTGAACTCTGTCTGCAATCGATCGGCCTCAAACACAGTTTGTTGGCCGCCGACGCTTCGTATGGCCCGTATCTCCAAGTAATTGCCAATCTGCTCGGCTACGGTTTTGTGGCCTTTCTGGTGGCTTTCACCAATGCTCTGTTACTTTCGATAGCATCGCTGGTAAGTTTCCGGTGTCTATCGCTTTATCATCCGATACCTACCGCGGACAACGCGTGTTCGTATATATCCATTTCCGCCGTTATTCTACAAACGGCTTATATTCAATCGTTACGCCCCCGCGCGCCTCCGTTCGTACTCTGTTTTTAAATTATTAAGCCAAGACAGAGGAAGGCAGGCGCTTTCCATTGAAAATTAAGAAATGGCGGTTGTCCATTTCGGGCAATCGGCAGATAATTGGATGGCTATTTGGCATCCTTATCGGAAAAGGTAAAAGGAGAGTAAGATGAAGAAGTTACTGATTTTGACGGTTTTGGCTATGTTTGTGGCGAGTACGGCTATGGCCGCAACCTACACCGTCCGCGTATCAAAGCTCCCGACTGTTTTGGGGACTGAAATTAATCCTTCCGTCAACAAAGACATCATGGTTGTTCCCAATGATCTGGTCCTGGCCCCCGGCGATCAAATCGAAATGGTTTTGGACAGCAATCTGTGGTGTGACGACGATCCCGGAAGTATCGGTGAAATTACGGTTTTGGTGCCTACCAACACAGCCGGTTTTGAAGATTCTACATATCACTTCGCCGAGCCGGGTGTGCATGCTGATCAGACCCAAGCGATCACAGGTGCTGTCGATGATTATGACATAGAAAATGTAATCTTTACCATCACTCTCGATGATCCCGACTGTACTACCGAACTTGTTCCGGGGGCCAATATAGTTGAGCTCAGACTTTATTGCAACCGTGACGTTCCGACTCTGTCCGAATGGGGACTGATCATTTTCTCGCTGTTGATTCTGACCCTGATCACGGTAGTCATGACTCGTCGTAAAAGAGCGATGGCCGGAGCCTAATTGATGCACGGTCCGCTTTTTACTCCGGAGTTGTTCATGAAGGCTCTGATGGTCACCCTCGGGTTGGCCGTTCTTGGTCTGGCACTGGCCTATACTATCGATGGCACTTTGGCCACTCGTGATATTGTAGGCACTTTTATCAGCGCCACGATCATCGCCTACATGGCTCATCTCTGGATGGATTTCGGCCGGGAGGAATAAACGCGCCTGCAAGGCATATTCCCGGCTTCATTCAAGGACTTATCCGGGCGGTCTATCATAAGACCGCCCGGATTTTTTGGGGGCATCTTTTTC
>JAAEQF010000649.1 GCA_024231695.1 FCB group bacterium | reverse complement strand
TCCACCGCCAAGAAACGAATCTATCCCCGAAATTGTACCAGCAATTATCGACTCCAAAACTGCACCAATAGCCGGTACCAGCCAAATCATAAGTACAATCTGTTGGATAGCCAACCGGCGTCAAGGGCTCCTCGTACTTTTGACGCCAGCTTTAATATCGGTTACTTTCTTCCAGCTTCTGATAATTACTCCGTTGGCCGGACGAAAAAACAGCGTTTAGTTACAACAAAAGTAAAGGCTCAGTCGCGCTAAATGACTGGCTCAGTCGCGCTAAAGTAAACAGTTATATTTGCAAAATGTCGGTTATTTCGTCTTTTTGAGCCTTACTGTCAGAATTTCAATAATTACAATTTCTCCACTCGCCCCTCCGCCGACGGTAACCTGTTTTATAGCAATACCTTACATCAGACATGCCGTACATACTGAAAAACAGGCTCTCAGGTCAGACGCTATTATTACGCAAAAACAGCCTTTTCCGTGAATCCGGTCTTACCAGACTACCTGATCGCCGATGTTACTATTATCCATCACCCGGCAATTACAGACGATTATGATATAGTGTGAAAGCATACTCTATTGGCATGAGTATGCCTGCGCCTCCGGCGCCATTCGCCCTGAGTGGATTGTTCGACTTTGAAACTGCCGCCGCCCTGCCAACTGCTCTTCGAGAATATCCAGATAAACCCGACGGTCGTCATCAACAAAAACACGTCCTGACGATTATTGCCCCGCTGGGTTATGTGATGAGACTCACCCATTATGACTATTCGAGCTGTTCTTGGCATAATACTGCTAATATAACCTTACTAAACGCCTTGTCAAACATAT
>JAAEQF010000648.1 GCA_024231695.1 FCB group bacterium | reverse complement strand
GTGAGACGTATCACGTCCCTTTGTTACCGGAAAAGCAGGACCCTGAAGAGGTTTCTGAAAACGATCTGCAAAATCTATTCGATAATCACCCCCAGTCCAATCCGGCTCGTTTACTTGAAAAAAATCTCTATGCCATCGACTATTATCTGGCCCGGACACTCACTGAAGACGAGGATACTGTGGCTGAAATTGATCCGGGGGAATTACATAAGCAACTGAAACGGATCATTGACGCCTATCATACACCCGGTTCGGTTTATGCTTACCGACTTAAAGGCAAACTTGCCTATTACCCGGTCAAAATTGCCGGTTATGAACCGCTGGGAAAATACCGAAATTACTCGGAAGCTCAAAAGCAAGTTCTGGACGACAGCCGGGAATCGGCTGAGGCCGATGATTTTCAGGGTAAAACGGTCAAAGCTCTCGATCGGAAAATCAAGAAAACCGAAAAACTGCTGGTAAAGTTGGCGGCGGATATTGAAGATGCCGCCGATTATGAAAAATACAGGCAATACTCCGATCTTCTAAAAATCCACCTGACTATACTTAAGCGAGGTATGACCGAGATCACCATTGACGATCTTTACAACGAGGGACGGCAACTAACCATCCCGCTCGACCCCAAACTCGACGGCCGTAAAAATGTCGAACAGTATGCCCGGCGATATCGCAAAGGGAAAGACGGTTTGGCTTTATTGGAGCGTCGCCTCCAAAACATAAATCAGGAATTGGCTACACTCAAAGAAGCCCGCGAATCGTTCGTCACCGACTTCGAAAAAGCCCAAAACCGCTGGCCGGAACATCTGCACCGCACAGCCGGAAACGCTCCCGCCGAAGTACCGGCCGCCAAACCGTATAAAATTTATCAGACCTCGACCGGCCTGACCGTCTTTGTCGGTAAATCGGGCGACAACAACGACCGCACCACGTTCGAGTATGCCCGCCCTTATGAATTATGGTTTCATGCTTCGCAATGTCCCGGTTCGCATCTGGTCATGAAATATCCGCACAAGAATTTCGAGCCGTCGAAAATGGAGATCGAAGAGGTCGCCGCCTGCGCCGCGCATTTCAGCAAAGCCCGTGGGGCGGCCAAAGTCCCGGTCAGCTATACCTTAAAAAAATATGTGCGCAAACCGCGCAAAGCCAAGGCGGGATTGGTCACGATCGAGCGCGAAACCACCATCCTCGTCGAACCGAGAGAATTGCAGAAGAAGGAATAGCGCATATATAAGCGCACGAAACAGGACAGATTTTGTACAGTATATTATTATTAAAACCATATTTACATAATATCGCTTGACCAAAGGTCAGGTGTCGTCTACATTATTTATGGAAGATTCTTGAAAATAAGTTGTATTGTCTGTAAAAGGAGTTGGTTATGAGACCAAAACCGGTTATCTGGTTGCTGATTACCGCTATTGCCATAATGGCTCAGGTCGCCTATGCGAGTTCGAGCAATCGGCCTGAATTGGTGACAGATGGTTCGATTACTATTGTCGGCGATGTGGAAGCGGGAGCGGAGTTTGACATTATTTTCAAATTCACTCTTCTTCCGAAGGGTGCCATGTATGAGGTGATGCAAGAGCAAAAAAAGATGATGAGTGATCGAGCAAAGGATGGTGATACTTTGGCGATGGAATCCCTACATGGATTGGCTAAAAGACCAGATATTGCCATGATTGAAGCGAATGAGAATATTGAGTTTTTATCCCAAACGATTTGGGTCGGGAAACTTGAACCGAATATGGAAAATACTCTTATTGTCAAGGCACAACTGAAAGAAAAAAAAGAGACGACAATCAGGGGCATTATTGGATATTCCTGTGATGAATTGGCAGAAACGGCGGAGGATATCTGTGTGGGTCGAAATATATTTTGGATAGCTGTTTTACCCGGAGTGAATATTCCTCAGCCGCCGGAGGAAAAATGGGATACCATTACCACCAGGGCCGGCGGTACAGTAAGAATAAAGAAAACCGGCGGGCTTAGTCCTCCAATTAATGGCATATCCCCGGAAATCAAGAAATCGAAAACACCCAAAGAACTGAATGATCTCAAAAATAAGGCCACTGAAAACGACAGCGTTAAAGAAAATAATCCAATTCAAGAAGACAGTTCCGAATCTACATCAGGAGGACAAACAAGTGATACATATTTGGTCACCGGTACTTTTTATTATGTGACCCTAATGTCGGGGATGCAATGTACGTTTTGGATTATGTATTTGATTCTGGCCCATTACCAATTATTTGCCCGGAATATGATTTGTAATATTACTGTATGCACGTATCTACAAGATTATTGCTTGGTTACTGGCAAGCAAACTTGACTTGACTACGATTTATGTAAATATTAGATAAATTAATTTCTTGTGGGGCTGTCTACTCCCCTATTTCATTATCACCAGCTTGCCGACCTGTTCGCCCATTTCCGAAGTCACCGACCAAATATAAATCCCGGTCGTCACCGCCTGCGTGTTGCGCGATATCATATTCCACCGCTCGTGCATCGCTTCCGGGCTGTCGCCTTCATATTCATGTTCGATCTTCTGTACCAGATCGCCGCTTAAAGTAAATATCCGAATCGTGCAACGGGCCGGAAGATTACCAAAATGAATACCTCGTGCCCGTTCGGCCGACTTGGTCCGGTCGCGGTTTTCGTAACCGGCCAGAGCATACCCGCCATCGATCCGATACGGATTCGGATAGACATAAACGCCCAAACCCTTTTCTTCCACTTTGGCGGCGGAGGTCATCGGCCAGGCATAAACGGCATTGCTTAGCGGAGCGGTTTCCAGCGCCGATAAGTAATGGGTGCGGCTGCCGTAATCAAAGGCGGTCACGGCAGCGAATATCGGTTTGACCGGAGCCAGATTGCGGATGATGTATTCGTATTCGTAGAAACGATGCAAACCGTCCTCGGTAGTATCGGTCGGATCGGCCGGATCGGCATCGGGATAAACCTTGTGAATACTGTATGGATCGGTCAGGTCCGACTTGTTCCAGTTTTGCGGCGAGAAATAAGTATAGAGACCGTCCACGTTGCGCGAGTCGTCGTCGGCCAGCGGATTGGTCATCGTATAAAGGTCCGGATCGAATTCCCGGCCGTATTTGGCCACCAGCGAATCGTAATCAACGGGGGTTTCGGAGACTTCCCAGCGTTGAATTATCGGTTGCCATTTATAGACATTGTAATTGCGCCGATCATAAGTGGCTAAAAGAACAAAATCCGACGGGCGGTTGTCTTCGCCGTAATAAACCTTGTATCCCTCGAAATCCTTCTGTCCAGAAAAAATATCGATATATTCTTCGGTAACCTGACCGTTCCAGCGTAAAATCAAACTTTCATATTCGGAAGTCACTTTCAAATTCGGCGGCGGGGGAGGGGCGGCTCCGCGAAAATCGGGAACGCCGTCTCCGGCCAGATAGACCTTCTCGCAATGGTCGTATATTGTATCATGGGGAGAATTGTATCCAGGATATTCTTCGGCCGAAAACCAGGTAGTTGTATCCCACTCGCATTTCCAGATAAATTTGCCCGAATCGCCGTCACCGTCGGTATCATATCCGGGATTGTCGAAAATCCAGTCGGCCCAGAGAGCATTTATCCCCAGATCGGTGAAATCAAGTTGATCCTGATACGGCTTGGGATTATACGGGTCATAGATTTCTCGGTAAGCTTTCGGATTATGATGAAAACCCTCGCCGCCGACATAGGCCATAGTCACCGGCAATACCGAATCGGGATCGACATCGAACGGCCCGAAACTCAGGAGATAAATCGGATTATGACCGTCGGCATAATCCTCGGCATCCGAGTGAGGTGGCATAAAGCCCTGATCGGTATGAGTAACCGCGCATTCTAACTGATCGTAATCGAATTCGCGGGTACTGAGCATATAATACTTGTTTTTGTCTCCCAGCGGCGTGCCGAAATTTGGCCCGAAATCGCGATACGGTTTGCCGCCGGTGACCTGACGCGGCCCCCAATCCTTGGCCGGCGTGAAACGCGTGATCCACCAGTTGAACGAATATTCCAGGCTGTCCGAGGGTGTCCGGATAACATGCGTGGCTGTTACCGATGTGGCCGCCGAGCCATCGAACATGTTGCCCATCGGATCGCCGTTGTTGTCGGCTACCCAGGCCACCCGAATTGTATCCTCACCCGGCCTGATCTGGGAAGGCACAGTTTCCTTGAACCCGCAGATATCATCCAGCCAGGTGTTGTCCGACCCTTGGCGAGAGCGATGAAAAACAATAGCCTCGACCAGAATACCGATATAGCACTGTTTGAGCGGAAATTCACCGATATTTTTTATCTCGAAATCAAAAAGTACGAAATCCTCGGCATACGGATAACTCCAGGCATAGGTGTTCTGTTTGATTTCGATATTCAATGGTTGATGAAGGCGGTTATCCATCGGGTCTATCTGGACATAATTTACATCGTTTAAGGTGTCGGAATAAACGGTGAGAACGTCTTCTTCCGATTTAGCGTCAGGATGATAATAAATCGAAAATGGCTGAGATGAACGCCTGATCATCCGGCTGTTTTCGCCCGCGTCCGGCCATAATTCGGCCAGTCCCCAGTTATAGACCTCGGCTCCGGTTGAGACCAGCGTATCGCGGCCGACCACTGCCCCGACCCAGATGGCCCCGGTCCACAAGTTTTCGACATGTGAATTGGCCGGGTATTCGCAGGACATGGCCCGGCCGCCGGTTTCAGGATCGGTGGCCTGCCCCCGGAAATAACCGACTCCGAAAAATCCGTTGTTGGTCACACCCAGTTTTATCTGATTGATTTTATGTACCTCAAGGGCCAAATTGGGCACACTGGCGTTGCCTTTGAAAGCAACCGGGCTAGGTGGCCAGGGGGGAAGGTTGGGGAAATCCGTGGCCAGTCCGGCATTCGGCGATAAAAGTATTATCGCGCCGAAAACGAATAAGCAGACTATCCTAAGCATACATAAGGGAATATAACACAAAACGGCCTGCCGGAAAAGAAGATATATACCAGTGAAAAAGATGGCCTTGTTGCCTGACATATTTGTTGAGAAAAGTCGCCGAATCTGTTACACTAATATCACTATGGCTAAAATCGCACCCTCAATCCTTGCCGCCGATTTCGCCCGGATGGGCGACGAAGTGCGCGCGGCCAAAGATGCCGGCGTCGAATGGCTGCATATCGACGTTATGGACGGCCATTTCGTGCCCAACCTGACTTTGGGCCCGGATATGGTCAAGGCTATCGACAAATCCGTCGATCTTTTTCAGGACGTGCACCTGATGGTCACTAATCCGGAAAACTTCTTTGGATCGTTCGCCAAAGCCGGAGCCGACCTGCTGACGTTTCATATTGAAGCGGCACCCGAACCGGAAACGAATGTGCAAATGATCCGCGATCTGGGCTGTCAGGCGGGGATATCTTTAAACCCCGACTGCCCGGTCGAGAAGGTCTTACCGCACCTTCATCTTTTTGATCTGGTGCTTCTGATGTCCGTTTTTCCCGGTTTTGGCGGGCAATCGTTTATACCGGAAACAACTGCCCGGGCCAAAACCATCGCCGAATATATTAAGAAAAATAACCTTCCCTGCTTGTTGGAAATTGACGGCGGCGTCAGCCGCTTGACCGGCCCGCCGCTGGTTGAGGCCGGAGCCGATATTCTGGTTATGGGTTCGGCTTTCTTCGCCGACCAGGACCGCGCCGATCTGGTCCGCAGCTTTGCTGGAAGTTAACTGGCGGAAATTACTTTAAATAATGCAGAAAAAGTTATGTTTTTTTTGCAAATATTGTTATAATGTAACAAAGATTCCCGCGTATTATATTTTGCAACAGGAGTGAGGGGTTCTTTGGAACCCGCAAGCGGAGCCTTGGTTTTATTCTGGTTTATACCTTTGATATCGACGGCCATACAGAATTTTTTAATACCCGGTTGCCTGTTATCTGTTTCACCGTTGAATCAAAGCTTGTATTCGGATTATTGCCGCGCTAGGAAAATTGAAAACAAACAACAGATGCGCCGAGGAAAAAACCTTCAGGCGGATAAATAAAGAGGAGAAGACTGGGGGAAATTATGGCACAATTCATTACTCAAAAAGTACAACCGGGGCCATTGTCCCGGACCTATAACGCGCAACTACGGCGTTCCTTGAAGCAGGGGCTCATCACCGAAATAATTAAGAAGAATCCGGCTGTTTTTCGAAAACGGGAAAAAAGCCACAAAAACGTGATTCTCAATCGGTTGGGCTGGTTAGATGTCATCCGAGAAATGCCCCGCGAGTTACCTCGGATCGAACGACTGGTGCAGGAAGTCCGCGAAGCTGGAACGCGACATCTGATTGTCCTCGGTATGGGCGGTTCCTCACTTTGCCCCGAAGTGTTCTACAAGGTTTTCGGGCCGCAGAAATGGCTTAAGAGTTTTCATGTGATCGACACTACCGCGCCCAGTCAACTGGAGAAAATCCTGAAAAAGGTTGATCTGACCAAATCATTTTTTATCGTCTCTTCCAAATCAGGCACGACCATCGAAACGATCTCGCAGTTCCGGTTTTTCTTCCGTATGGTCAAGGATATCCGGCCACTCAAAGCCGGTAACTTCTTCGCCGCTGTTACCGACGCCGGCAGCGATTTGCATCGAATGGCTCGCCGCAATCGGTTCCGTGAAATTTTCATTAACAAGAGCGATATCGGCGGGCGTTATTCGGCCCTCTCTTTCTTTGGGTTAGTACCCGGCGCTTTCACTCAGGCAGATCTGTCCGATCTCTTGTCGCGGGCCAATACATTTTTGGATCAGATGGAAGACGCCGACGGCGGAAATGATGCTCTGACGTTAGGGACGCTGATGGGTTGCGCGGCTACCGAAGGGATTGACAAACTCGATTTCCGGGCTTCCCCGAAAATCGCGCCGTTTGTCATGTGGGTTGAACAACTGGTGGCTGAATCGACCGGTAAAGAGATGAAGGGGATTATTCCCTTCGAGGGTTACACCGGCGGGACTCTGTCGGCGACAACCAAAGATCGCCTGTTTGTTCAGTACGCCCTGCGCGGTGACAGCCGGGCGGCGTTATACCGTATTCCGGCCAAGGGTCTATCGGCTCCGCATATTACCATTGATCTGAATGACCCCCACGCCCTTGGCGTGGAAATGCTCAAATGGGAGATGGCCACGGTAGTGGCCTCGACCATTCTTGGCGTTAATCCTTTCGATGAACCAAACGTGGCCGAAAGCAAAAAAAATACCAGTCTCATCCTCAAATCACGGCGCGGCCATCGGAAAATTATTCCCGATCCGCCCTTGTTGAAAGTGAGCGATTTTACGATCAATTCCGTTTCCGACATCCAGGGTCTCAAACTGAGGCAGAAAGTCTCGGCCGAGGATGTTTTTGAGAAATTTGTGGACGGTATCAAGCAGGGCGATTATTTGTCGATTCTCTGCTATACCGAAATGACGCCGGAAATTGAAGAGCGGTTGTCCAGTTTGCGTCAGGCTCTTGGGGATAGGAAAAAAGCGGTCACCATGCGCGGTTACGGTCCCCGCTTCCTTCATTCCGTCGGACAGTTGCACAAAGGCGGCAGTCGCAAAGGACATTTTCTCGTTCTCGAACGCGACTATCAGACTGATTTCGAGATACCCAAGCTGAACACCAGTTTTGCCAAACTGATCAAGGCTCAGGCCGAGGGCGACATCAAGGCTTTGCGGAAACGGAAACGGCCGGTGGTCAATGTCAATCTCAAAACCGATCCAATTGCCGGACTGGATCGCATCTTGGAGATGGTGATCGGTTAATACACGGTCGAGATCGGCCAACTGGTTACTCGAATTCTACAATAGTCACTCTGTCAACCGCCGGAGATATCCCCGGCGGTTTTCTTTTTTTAATTGCATTCGACGCCTCACTGTGACAAAATATAACCATGAAAAAAACGGCTCTGAATTTTCTCTTTATTTTGCTGGTCTTTTGCCTCTCCGTGGCCGAATCAGGCAACTCGACCAAATACCGGTTGGGTGTGATGGCCGGCTTGGACAATATTCGCGCCGCGGAAAAACCGAATTTCACTTTCAATCATGATTGGGGATTTTTAATTGGTCTTGAAGGACGACGCGCTCTCCTGACCTTCTCCCTGCAATCGGGCAAAAACTACAGCGATAGCGCAGCCTCCGGCCATTTCGGCTTCTTTGGGGACAAGGATAAGGCCCGGTTGGCCTTCAAGTCGATGCGGGCCGGATTCAATCTTGATATCCGATTATCGCCCGACCGCCGCCTCTCTCCAACGCTGGGAGCCGGTCTGGGATATATGATTTGGAAATATCTCGACCCGGCGGCCGATACGACCGTGCAAACAGTGGGCACTAAAGATAATACGATTGATTTCAGCGCCACCGAACTTTATCTCTCCGGTGCCCTCGGTTTGGAAATGCGCCCGTCAGAAAACTGGGCCTTCAACCTGAAAACTTCTATCGAACACTTGACCGGGCTGGGCACCGATTTCAGCGATTCGGCCAATGATCTCAGGGGCCGGACAATATTACGAGCAGGGATTTCTGTTTCTTACATCTTCGGGGTACCGGCTGCACGGCGGAAAAGCGACGACGAATGGGCGTCCTCAAAAACCTGGGCGGCGGCCGATAGCCAATCTCGCAAATCAACCGGAAAGCGCGATTCGGACGGAGACGGCATCGGCGACAAAGACGATGATTGTCCTGATACTCCCCCCGGAATCAACACCGATAATAATGGCTGTCCGCTGGATGGAGACCGCGACGGCGTATTCGACGGTCTCGACGATTGCCCCCACACACCTCCGGCTGCCCGTGGATATGTGGATATCTTCGGCTGTCCCATTGATTCCGATTTTGACGGCATACCCGATTTTCTTGATCGCTGTCGTTCGGGCCCGGCCGGAGCATTGGTCGATGAGTCCGGGTGTCCCAAGGATAGCGATGGCGACGGTGTCTATGACGGACTTGACGACTGCCCCCATACCCGGGCCGGGGTTCAGGTGGATCGACGTGGCTGTATTGATGTTGCTTTCCTGGCCGATACCATGCGCATCTATATCGACTACCAACCCGGTTCGTTCGAAATTGACGATCGTACCAAGAGACGGCTCGAACCGATGGTTGACAACTTGCGTATCCTCGACCATGTTCAAGTGCTCATCGTCGGTTATACCGACAATGTCGGGCCGTCCGAGGCCAATCAGACGTTGTCTCAGAAGCGGGCCAACCGCATGCGTGATTGGCTGGTATCGAAAGGAATCGCCACGGAAAGACTGACTCCGGTTGGTCGCGGTGAAACCAATTTCATCGCCTCCAACCAGACCGCCGATGGCCGAAGCAAAAACCGTCGCCTCGAATTGATCTTTTCCGAATAATTATTGATTGGATAATAAAAAACGGAGGTCTAGAAAAGACCTCCGTTTGTTATTCAGATTTTCAATTCGCCCTCAATCGATTTTAATTCCGCCGACCGGTGTGGAATTGGAAAATATCTTGGAGAACCAGTTGACCGTTTCTTTCAATCCGACTCGAAAATCATAATCCACCGAATAACCCAAATCTTTTTTGGCCGCTTCAATATCGGCCAGCGAATGCTTGATGTCACCCGGCCGCGGATCGACATATTTGGCTTTGGATTTCTTGCCGATAATTTCGCCCAGCATATCCAATGTCTGGTTCAGCGTAAATCTTTCGCCACAGGCGACATTGTACGACTTACCGGCAGCATCAGGCGCTGTGCAGGCTTTAAGGTTGGCCGAGACGGCGTTACCGATAAAGGTGAAATCACGCGACTGTTCACCGTCACCAAAAACAACCGGCTGGCGATTACCCATCAGAGCTTTAATAAAAAGCGGTATGACCGCCGAATATTGACTGCCGGGGTCCTGACGTGGTCCAAAAATATTGAAATAACGCAGGCCGACCGTTTCCAGACCGTACAAGCGATGATACACTTTGGCATACTCTTCACCGGCCAGCTTGGTCACGGCATAAGGCGATAGCGGTGCCGATGGCATCGTTTCCACTTTAGGCAGCGTTTCCGATTCCCCGTAAACCGAGGACGAACAGGCATAAACGACACGCTTGACGCCTGCCTGCCGGGCCGATTCGAGGACGTTCAATGTCCCGGTGATATTAACCGCATTGGAGGTCAGCGGATTATTGACCGAACGGGAAACCGAGGGTAAAGCCGCCTGATGTAAAACATAATCGATTCCCTCGACAGCTTCGGCCACGGTCCAGATGTCGCGAAGGTCGCCGTCGATCAACTCTACTTGATCGAGAATCGGTTCGATGTTGATCATCCGCCCGGTGGCGAAATTGTCAATAATTCGAACCTGATCGCCTCGTTTCAATATTTCAAGGGCCAGATTACTGCCGATAAAACCGGCTCCGCCGGTAATCAAATATTTCATAATATTCGCTTCCCTCACGTATCAATTCCTGCTGTCTATATACTGTATCGGTTGCTGTAAGTAAATGATTTACTATCCGTTGCAGGTAATCGTTTGATTTTTTATTCTGAAGGAAAGATAGGTAGATATTATCCAAAATTCAAGCCCCAGGAAGAGTTTTCGGCAAGAAACATGATATTCTCACCGGAAACAGACGATATTTAGCCCGAATGACCTTCTCGAATCCTGTTGGCTTCAAGGGTCACTTCGGCCGCCTCGGCGGCCAGTTCAGTCAGATCCAAAAGTATCAACAAACTGTCGTCCAAACGACTGATCCCTGAAATATATTCTGCCCCATGGGCCAATTGAGGAGGTGCCTCAACAGACGTCTGTTGAATGCGCAGCACTTCCTGTACTGCATCCACTACCAGACCAACATGATCGCCACTAATCTCAACGATCACAATCCTTGAGTCGGAATCACTTTCTTTTTCCTCCAGACCAAATCGGCGGCGGGTGTTTATAATCGGAATAACCCGGCCCCGAAGGTTTATCACGCCGTCAATAATTGGCGGTGCCTGCGGTACCCGAGTGATTGGGGGCATGCGAATAATTTCCAGAACCCGGAGAATGTCGAGTCCATACTGTTCTGATCCCACCCGGAAACGGACCAACTGCAGAATTTTGTTGGTCTCTTCAATATTTGATAATTCTTTGTTATTGTCCATCATCTACCCCCCGTTATGATATCTACCGCTGTGAGCGACAAAGCGCTCGCCTAACTATATATATTATCGGAAAAAACGTTGTATTGCTAAAGTGGTTCTTCCCGCTCGCTGGGAAAATAACCGGAAGTTATCAGAAACTGTAAAATTTCCTCGGCTGCCACAGCATGTCCTCGCCGGTTATAATGAAAAGGATCGGTTTTCACGTCATCAAATAGATTGTCATAGCGATCGAATATCCCCGCCAGATCGACCAGCCCAACCGAATGTATAGCCGCCGTTTGCCGAATCATATCGTTGTAATATCTGTGAGTTTCATGCAGGATCGAACTGCCGCTGTGGTCGTAGTAGGCTTCCATCGATGGCGCCGGAGAGGTTAGCAGAACAACCTTGGTTCCTTCAGTCGCTGCCGTTTTGATTATCTCAGCCAGGTTGGCCCGAAAATCATCCGGACCAACTCGATACTTCCGATTCTTTTCTTTTTCTAAATCCGGACCCGGTATAATTGCCATTATCGACGATTTCAGCAGACGATAAAAGCGCAGGCGGGCCAGTTGGTTTTGAATATCCAGGATCAGACCGGGGGGCATCCATTGGTCTTTATCAGCAATGTCGCCGGCTGCCAGCCAATGATCGTTCCAGCCGAAAGTGACCAGCATTATATCGGGATTCAAGCGGCGGACATTCTGCCGATAATTGCCCTTACCCTGAAATGAACTGTATCCTGGAACCGAAAAATTAAAAACCTCGACCGGCTTTTCCATATATTGACCGATTCCGTCCTTCAACCGATATGCAAATGTTTCCTCCTCGGTAACGCCCCAGCCGAAGGCACAGGAATTACCCAGCACAGCCAGCCTGAGACCGAATTTCTCAATCTTGAAATCATCACCGCGGTATCCCTGCCGATTGATACGATAGGAATGGTCAAGGAAAAATTCCGAGGTGATCGTCCGCTCTGGTCGCAAGCGCCAGAGAAGATTCCGGTCGCGAAGAAATACTTCTGGAAAATCAGGCGCTCGATTGACCGTAAAGTCACGGCCTTTGGGGTGAAAATCGAGAGCAAAGAAATGCAGGGCCGATTCGACCACGACCACGAAAATCAATACCGCCACCAGTGGCCCGAGTATATATCTGACAACTTTCTCAAGCATTTTCAATTATCCGGGAATCGGTTAAAAGATAGTATAAATGAACGGGGCCACGGCCGATGTTTCGGCCACGACAATCAAAAGCGACAAAAGAAACAGAAAAACGATAATAGGCAAAAGCCAATAACGTTTGCGACAGCGAATAAAAAGCCACAAATCACCGATGACAGCCATTCGTCCGCTTATACTTCTCCATATTCCCATAAATTGAATATAGGGCCTGCCGGATAAAGCGACAATCGAATTTATTCCTGCCGAAGATAGCTGTTTATTCGTTTGCCTCGATCATTCTCATATGTTATCGTATCGGTCTCTGATTTTTGATAACCAAAGGGCTTTTCATAATGGAGCGTCAGGATAATGAATCTTCACAGATGTATTTTGATTTTGTTTTTACTGGTCGCCGGTGGTCTTTCGTCGGCTCAAAACAGCTCTACTGCGCCATTGATAACCCCCTACACCAATGAAATCTCGTTTTATCGAAATGTTGATGATTTCGGTATCGACCGCGGTCAGACGTTGCAGATCATCTCCATCAACGCTCTCCATCTCGGCACCGATTTTGTCTTTGAATTCACCGGCGATTTCAATTGGGGATTGACTACGGCTCCTGATAAGAATTATGATCATTACATGGAATTGTCACTGGTCAAACCGGTTTACAAATCGTTGTCACTGAACTGCCAGCGTATCTATGGCTCGCTCGAGGAAAAGCCGATCAACCAGTTTGGAATCAGGTTGGCGTTTTTCACTAATTGATTCGAAATCTCTGGTTATATCATATAAAAAAAGCACCGCCTTTGGTGGCGGTGCTTTTGGTATGACTCGAAATTGATCTTTATTCCGTGCTTAGCCGACGAGCCGCCTCGATATACTTGTCGATCATATCCTCGATAATCGGTCCCCGCTGAGGACAGATGCGTTCGGGGGAGAGGCGTTCGATTTTATTCAGAGCGTGGAGAACGGCCTTTTTGGATCCCCAGCCTTCGTTAATGCAGGAAGTCAGCGATTCCCAGGCTCCGGCCGAGGCAAACAGGTTCCATTCTTCTCCCGGACATCCGAAAATATTGCCGGCAAAAATAGTGGAAGTTTGCTGATCATGCAATAGTCCCGAACCGGCCAGGGGCAGATTCGGCGTGGCATAGAAATCTATCGTCCGGCCCGATTTCAAAATTATACTGTCGCCGCCATCCAGTCCGATGACCGGAGTTTTACAGCCGTAACAGGCGACATCTTCAATCGCCGCCGAGGGCGCATAAATCCGAACGTCGCGAGCGGTCTCTTTTTCAAAAAGGGGCAAAGCGGCGCAGCGTGCCGGGTCGGGATGGCCCACCACGATATGGTTGATTTTTGAAGGATCGATAATGCTCGCCACCTTGTTTTTGACCCGGCGATATTGTTCATCGGCGCCCGATCCGGGATTAATCAAAACACCCTCGCCGTTATCGACCAGTAAATATGGATTATTGGACTGGCCATTGTTATCATCCACATACCCGACCCACCAGATGTCGGTGGTCAGTTGACGAGCCTGATTATTATCGAATTTTTTTCTTTCTACCAGTGATGGAGGGGCGGTATTCATCTTTAAATGGCTCTCCTGTAAAGAATAGGTCTCGCTATTAATTATCGGATGAAAACGGACAAATTTTACATCTCAACCGTAATAATATTTCTGAGCAGCCGGTCAATTGGGGTCAGATCGGAAATGCGCCCCGGCGGAACAGATAAGTAATAGAATATTTCAGTCGCAAATTCGAGCTGGGTCTAAGAGTCATCCCAGGGGTAAAGAATCACCGCGTCCCGTTCATCATTACGGACTATGTCAATATGCGCGCCCTGTTGAAGATATTCCAGAATCAACGAAAAGAGCTGTTTGATATTGCGCGGAGCGGTGCCCTCGATACTGCGGATCAAGTCATCCTCGCGCAGGCCGGATAAATAAGCCAGCTTGAGAGTATCGACCTCGACCACCCGGAAAAACCCGGAACGGTCTTTGATCACCGACATGCCGATTTGTCCGCCGGGCGGAGGTTGCAGTTGATGATTGCCCCAGCCGGAGCGACGTGGTCGCGGCTGTACCGGGCGGCGGGTCAGGGCGACCAGCCGGGAACCGTAAGGTTCGGCTGCAATCAGAGAAGCCAGAGTACTGTCCGGGGACAACTGCCATTGTTTCCAGAAATAATCGAACAGGATTTCCTGTCCGGCTTCTCGTTTTTTCCAATGAGACGAACGAAATATGGTCAGGATCGAATCGACGTCGGCAAAATCGGACAGCGTACGCAAAGCCAGCAAATTGGCCAGGTTGTCAAACCGGCGCGGCGTCTTTAGCATTAGCGGATGCCCGGATATATAATACGGTGATCCACCCGGTAGGGAAGCCTGCTCCAGAAGTCGCCGCGATAATTGCTGAAAGAGAGTTAGGTAATGTGACAACCCCTGCGGTACGGCCTCTATCCGGACGCCGTTCTTTTTGCCGGTCAAGGGAATAGTCAACGGATTGTGGCAGGCAAAATCGGGATAATACTTGACGATCTGAATATCAAATTTCTGCTCGACCCAGTTGATCCCGGCATAATAAGACAGGTAGTACAGGATCGCGTCGCCCTGTTCCTCCCAGAACACTTTCAACGATTCCGATTGTTCGGCGATAGTCGAACAGGCCCGAAGCGCTCGTCGCCGATCGGGGTAGTCGTCGGCGAAAAGCGAAATCATATATTCGTAGTTATCAGCAACCATTTCGACTTCGGGCAGATCACCGACTTGAGCTACTGCGGTGGGAACGGCCGAGCCGACTAAAATCACCGCCATTATCAGCGTAAAGAATTTCAACATAGCATTATCTCATCCATCTATTGGCGGCGGCGGAGCTTGTGGTGACGGTAATGGCGGCGGAGTATATGGAGTCGGCGGCGCAGGTTCCGATACCCGGCCGATTTCCTTGAGTTGAAAATAAAATTCGGTGGTCATCAGATGCATGCCCGCACCGGTAAATCCTTCAACAATTAACAAAAAGGCCAACCCAATGGGAATTCCGAGAAGCAGCGCCACCCAGATATTGACAAAGCCAATCGCCACAAATGGAACAGCGACAAAGATGAAAAGCACAAGAGTGGCCAGACCGATACCGATACTGATACCCAGATAAATAAGGGTGTACAGAACCGATGGTCCCAAATTGGCTCTCCAGAGCGACCAGCTGTCGCCGATGGCATCAAAGACCTGACGATTTTCCAGTACGATAATCCGTTCGGCCAGAGCCGATGTAATCACCGTCATAAAAAGTCCGACGACAAAAATCGGAATGAGGAAAATGAGGGACATCGCTCCGATACCCCAATGAGCGAAGAAGGCACCTACTCCAACCAAAGCCAGGAGGATCACAAAGGCCATCATAATAATCAACACCAACAGGCCCAGTCCGAAAATACTCCAGAAATATCTTAGGCCGGTTTTAATGCAGGCGCCCAACCGATACTCTTCGTTTCGTTTCAAACGCCCGGCGGCGTCGATCAGGCCGCCGATGGAGATAGTGCTTAATACCCAGAAAATCATTATCAGCGCCAGAACGGCGACAACAATCATAAAAAGTACGAGTGGGTTGGACAATATCTGCTGGATGGCGTCAGTAATACCGCCCTCGCTCCAATTGCCCCAACTACCCCAACCGTCGCTTTGGTCATTGGTGAAATTGCTGAAATTCCCACCGCCGCCGCCGGCCACGAAAAATCCAAGAATCCAAAGGCTTTTATATTTCCAGGCCTGCGAAAATCCGGTCGATATGATTTTCCCGTAATTCATGATTTTTATCTACCTAAACTTGGTTTGACTGTCAACCAAAAAGCAATTCTGCCCCCCCCGCAGCTGCTCCCGATCTCTTATTGAAAATTAATATCTTCAATATTATATACAGGTCCAATCTCGATTTATTCATCAATCAACATCTCTTTTTTTCGCCCGGATAATAAAGACTCCAGCCAAAATAAGTCCTCCACCAGCCCATTCCACTGGCGTCGGGAATGAACCCAGAAAGGCAAATCCGGCCAGCGCGGCAAAAAGCGGTTGCGTTTGATTCAGAAGCACCGTCCGCGACAGCGAGTTGCGACGGATGGCCAGAATATATAACCCTCGGGCCGCAATCGGCGCCAAAAGAGCGGTGATGGCGATCAGTCCGGCCGTGTACAGATCAGGAATGCCGAACGATTCTCCTCGCAACCAGATGATCACGGCAAAACAGGGCATCATGGCCAGATTACGGTAAAAAAGAAAAAGCATCGGGCGAATTTTGTCTATCGCTTTTTTGAGCATAATTTCGGCAGTAGCCAAAAGGAAGGCTGACATAATCATCAACGTCGCGCCCGATGAAACCTCCGGCCCTGCTTTGAATTTCAAAAGCAGGATACCGGTGGCCGCGACTAGACCGCCGATTATTTCCAACCGATACAATCGCTCCTTGAGAATCAACACAGCGAACAAAATGGTCATCAACAATTTGGTCCGCGACAAAAACGACTGTGTGGCCGGCTCCAGGAATTCAAGCGCTTTCCAGGCCAGAAATATCCCGGCCGAAAACAACACTGCCAGCTTCAAGATTAATACAATCTGGTCGCGGCTGACCTGGCTGATTATCAGCCGCTGACTTTTCCAGAAAAGGGGGAAGAGGGTGAAGCCAAACGCGAAAACGAAAAGATAGAAAGTCAACGTTTCCGAAGAGATGATCGACACGGCTGCCTTGGCTGAAATCAGGCTGATGCCGCTGGTGACAGCACAGAGAATGGCATATAGATCGCCTTGAGTGCTTTTCTTCATAAGGATCAATATACATAAACTTGCGCCTTCGACCAACCACAGGGAACAGAAACGCCTTAGGGCTGTTTAGAAAATTGCACCGAGAAAGATTTGGCCGTTTAAAAAGATGTGAAGATCTTTCTTTTTATCTTAAAAGTACATTGCAGGGCAACGGCATCTTTAAATCGCAGACTAAAAGGACTTCGCTATTGGAAAAATACGATTTAGTCGTTATCGGCTCGGGGCCGGCCGGAGAGAAAGCGGCTATTCAGGCCGCCAAAATCCGTAAAAAAGTGGCCGTCATCGAGGCTCGTGGCGTTGTCGGCGGAGTCTGCGTTCATACCGGAATCCTGCCTTCCAAAACTCTTCGCGAAACAGTTCTCTATCTGGCCGGTATCAGCGCTCGGTTTATGGTGTCGTCTGTTCGCTTAAAACCAATGTCACTGTCGGCGAAACAGAAGAGAGCCTGAGCGAAAAGGGCATTCCCTACGAATGCGGCGTGGCCCGGTTCTACGAACTGGCTCGCGGCCAAATATGTGGCGATCATGATGGTCTGCTCAAACTGATCTTGTGCCCCAAGTCACGCAAAGTTTATGGCGTGCATATTATTGGAGAAAGAGCGGCCGACATGATCCATATCGGCCAGGTGGTGATATCGTACGGGGGGACGATGGACTATTTCGTCGATACCGTATTCAATTTTCCGACTATGTCCGAAGCTTACAAAGTCGCTGCCCTAAATGGTTTAAACAGCATTCAGTGACTCCTCGGCAAAAAGCGCATCGCTTTTTAATCGCTTGACAGCGGCCGGTTAATTAGTTAAGTAACAGATACAGTTTTTCTAATAAAGGCATAATAATGTATTCGTTTGCGAGGACCGGTCGGTATCCTACCTCTGCCTCCCAGGGAATCATTATTCGGATTTAATCGATTCTATTAGGAGTGTCAGATGCAAGGTAACAGACTGTACGTGGGCAACCTCAGCTACTCGGTTACCGAGGAGCAGTTAAAAGAACAATTCGCCGCACATGGCGAGGTTACCAACATTACTGTAATTACCGGCAAAGGCTTTGGTTTCGTCGAGTTCTCCTCCAGTGACATGGCCGAAGCGGCTAAGGAAGCCATGGACGGTACCGAGCTTGATGGCCGGACGCTTAAGGTTGATGAAGCTCGTCCGCCTCGTGAACGCAATGACCGTGGCCGTGGCGGAGATCGTAACCGCGGCGGCGGCGGTGGCGGAAGATATTAGTTTCAGTTAGATCAGGCTACGTCTAAAAAAATCTAAATCTATCAGAGTGCCCCATCATTTATGGTGGGGCGGTATTGTCACTCTTTCGCTTATGCGTATATGGCCAAGTCGTATCGCCAAGCCGAAGGCCGCCGATTATGCGCGAATTACACACTTTTTGAAAAATTGACCTCTTAACCGATTGCCTCCCAAGCCATTTTTGGCTTTTTGGCTTTGCTTGCTCATTTTTAGGGGGTCCCACAGGCGAAGCCTGTCTCTGACTGTCGTCAGTATGATCCAAGTAAATGCCCACAGTGAGGCAAGCGAAGCGAGCTGAACCAAAATCAAGCTCCGCCTGTGGGTTTGTTTTTGGTCTGTTTGCTTTTTCCGTCTGTTCTGGCCCATATGTGTACATTCGCGCATAATTATAGACTCCCGGCTAATCGGTTCATGATATATGGCGCATCCGTAATCAGGGGTGATTTGATGGCAGAATTGGTGGCGGAGCCACTTTTTGGCTGTCGGCGGCGGGGCCGCTTCTTGACTGACGTGTGTATGATCATAGCAAATCCCTAAGTGAGGCAAGCGAAGCGAGCCGAACCGAAAGCAGGCTCCGCCTGTTGATTAATATATGAATATTTACTATGTTATATGAGTATAGACTTTCGCATGCGTTGATATATCGTAGGTCGGACATGTGGCCCACCCCGCCGGGGTGGGGACCCGCCGACACAAATCAATAATGGAATTTTATAATGGCTACCAAACCTGAAATGGATACCGGTTGGACGCGCAAATATCCGTTTGTCG
>JAAEQF010000647.1 GCA_024231695.1 FCB group bacterium | reverse complement strand
TCGACCGGCTGGGCACACCTGCATCCCAAAACGTCACTCAACAACGACGTCCATTGCTTAACCGAATATAACGGAGATATAATCGCAGGAGGGTTATTTACATCTGAATACTCCGGGACCACTACCCTGAATTGTATTGCCCGATGGGACGGGACCGCCTGGCGGCCGTTGGGGGAAGGAATAAATGGTAACGTACGGGCACTGACCGTGTACAAAGGGGAATTGATTGCCGGGGGAGAATTTACCACCGCCGGCGGGAAATCAGCCAATCGTATCGCCCGCTGGGATGGCTCGGAATGGGACCCGCTGGGATCGGGCTTGAACGATGTCGGGGTTCGCGCCCTGACTGTGTACAAGGGCGACCTGTATGTCGGTGGTAATTTTTCCACGGCCGGTGGCGTTTCAGCCATTAATATTGCCCGCTGGGATGGCTCGGAATGGGATTCAGTGGGAACGGGTATGAACGGCAGTGTTGTTGCCCTGACGGAGTACGTGACGGAGTACGATAGCACTCTGATTGCCGGGGGGGCGTTTACTACAGCTGGCGGCATCTCTGCAAGCAAGATTGCCAGCTGGGATGGCTCCGCATGGCAGCAGCTGGGAACGGGAATGGAAACCGATGTCGGCAATTATTACGTAAATACATTAGTCGTGTACCGTGGTGATTTGTATGCCGGTGGTAGATTTACTATCGCCGGCGGCAATCCAGCTTTGCGAGTTGCTCGCTGGGACGGCGCTGAATGGGACATGCCGGGCGATGGCATTCAACAACATGACGACGACTTCACCTGTGTCTACTCCCTATCAGTATTTAACATGGACTCGTATGGAGAAGTTTTGGTCGCAGGCGGAGAATTCCGTGACGAGATAAACCCCTTTATATCTTACAGGCTCGCATGGTTTGACATCGACGACCCCGATCCACACTGGCGGCCCTTTTACGCTGACAATTGCGGTACGAGCGGACGAACATATAGCGCGTTGGAGTATAAAGGCGATTTGATTTTGGGAGGAGTATTTGACTATTTAAACGCTCCACATCCAGGCAATAATATACCTTCCCGTCATATCGGCCGGGTTAAACCGGAAGGAATTGGAGTCTTTGACTCCCTTCGGTCCCGGTCCGATTTCATCGTCGATATAGTCTCAGAAGATATTGACCTGGCGCCAAATGGGGCCGATGAGATCATCGTTCGTGGATATCACAGCACTTCCGGGGGGGCAGGAATTCCATTTTGGGTAATGGGCATAGACTCGGCCACATTTACCGGATGCCACCGTGCCGGCAACTATGCCGCCTCCAACGTGTGGGGTAACGACGGCCTTTTCGGCAGCCGGCGCACGATGAGTGTCGGGGATTTTGTTGACGATGATAGCGGTTACAAGGATCTACTTTTGCTTGTCTCAGACACCGTTAACGCCATCGGGACAATTGTTCAGGCCTGGGAAGTCGATACAACGGTACTCCTCGAATGCGCTGGGGGATCGAACCTTCCATATATTGCCGCCTGGACGGATACGTTGGAGACAATCACCGAATTGATTACCGCGCAGCTTGACACGACCACCATCGAACTCCGCACGCCAACTTTTTATCACGTTGACAGTATCAATCAACCGTTGGTAGTTCTTAACACCCCCCCGGTTCATTACGATGTCATTGACGATTCCATCTACGATGTCAGCAAGCGCTACCCCGAGGAGTCCGGTTACGAGACTTTCAGTATCTATGCCAATCGCGAGAGTATGACATACAAAATCGAGAGCGTAGTGAAAAAGGACTGGGGGATTTCAGCGGGCCTGAGTACATATAATAAGGTCGCTGCTGTCACTGTTAAATCCCATTTGACCGCCACCTACGGGGAGGGATTCTCCATAACGGGAGAAAATTCGAAAACGCTGTCTATCACATTAGGTGAGGAGGCTAAAAGTAATGACTTGATCCTGGCATCGTGTACCGGCTATGATGTGTGGGAGTACCCGGTCTATCGAGGCGATCAACGACTTGGCGATGTCATTGTGGTGGACCCGACGGGAACACAAGAAAAGTGGCTCAATGCCAAAGAGACCGATTCCTGGATTGAAGACCACGAGGTCGAGAATGTTTTATCCTATCCCAAATATGATCCGCTTGATCCTTCTGACGATCTTGGGGCGGATAACCCGATGGTGGCCAATGGAAATGTAATCCAGGGAACCACCAAACTGATGTCGCGGGATCTCGATCCCAGTTCTTATTGGGCTCTTAATGAAGAGAAGTTTTCTGGAACTGAGGTTGAGGAGCAAAACAAATTCGGCGTGGCGGCCGGCGGCTCGGTAGCTGTTAGTGGCGGACTGAAATTTTTTGGCATCAAGGTCAAATCCCGTGTCACGGTAAGTGTTGAGGGGACCTATGATCAAAGCGAGGTAAACACCTATACTACAACCTTTAGTCAGGGCGATAGTCTGCATGTACAGTATGGTGGTATAGACACGGATGGCACCTATGCCAAGAATAGAAAATACGAGGTCACGCCTCATGCCTACTGGGCGAGAAACGGAGCCCTGGTGCTTGATTACGGCGCCAACCCGAAGACGAATCAACCTCCACTCGATCCTACCTGGTGGCAAGTCCACTACAGCGATCCGGATCCGGCCTTTTTCCTACCCTGGCGGCTCGATCCCGAAAAGTTTGACATTGTTTCGGATGATAATAGATACCGGACCAAGGAAATGGTCTTTCTCCCGGAACATCCGCAGCTCGGCGAAGAGGTCAACATA
This sequence comes from FCB group bacterium, assembly GCA_024231695.1. Lineage (GTDB taxonomy): Bacteria > Zixibacteria > MSB-5A5 > GN15 > JAAZOE01 > JAAEQF01. The sequence continues at coordinate 20,943 of JAAEQF010000647.1, read as the reverse complement.
ATTGCTCGGGTGCACAACCTCAGCTTGAATCCCACCGCTGCTCCGGTGGCGGTCAGTTTTTATCTGGGAAATCCCAGGTACGGAAGAATCCTGCACGATGAAAACATCTTGGGCAATGACAGTGTCTTTTATGCCTGTGACACTCTTGGGGATGTGTTAACCGAAATCCCAGCCCGGGGTGCGGGATTTGTTGAAATGGTCTGGGAAGTGCCGACGGACATTATCTCCAACTGTCCGAAAATCTGGGCCGTTATCGACCCGTTTGATAGTATCAGCCCGGAGGTCCATGACAACGATGACCTGAGAACCAACAACAAAGGCTGGACGGTAATGTACCTGGATTCTACGGGGCTGAGCTGTATCGATATTGACAGCGATCAATATGAGTGCGGCGACGCCAATGGCGATTTTTCCCTCAATGTCGGCGACGCGGTTTGGCTGATTAACTACGTCTTCAAAAGCGGCGCTTCGCCCGAGCCGTTATGTGTAGGCGACGCCAACGACGACAAGGCGGTTAACGTCGGCGACGCGGTCTATATGATCAATTATGTTTTCAAAGGCGGCGCGGCTCCGCCAGCGACCTGCTGTCAATAACGTGTCGGAGAACACGTTTATAAACACTCTATAGGCAAAAGGCCCCCGCTTTCCCGGGGGCCTTTTTTATTGTTACAGGTGACCGCATATGATCTTCAAGTTTACTTAAAGATGATCTCCTGCATCAGTTTGCCGCCATAGCTATCCCTTATTTGCTCGCGCTTCAGACTGGCCTCGATTTGCTTGTCCTCACCGCCGAGGACTTTCTCAATTAACAGGTCCCACTTGTCTTCGGTGTCATCCAGAGCGGCGTAATTTTTAAACTCGGCCAGAAGCAATACATCCCAATCATCCGGATTGGCCGATTCCCCGACGATAACCTTGTAAGATAAAATCAACCCTTCTTCCTTGGCGGCTTCCATAATTTTGGCCCACACATTACCCAGGTCCTTAAGGTACTGCTCCTGCATATTGGCCTCGGTCTGGATCATACCGATAGACCAGACAGTACCTCTGTCGTAGGACTTTTCTGCGCCCATGGCGGATACAGGCACTAACCACATGGCGGCGATAAGCACCGTCAAAAAGGCTACGGCTTTCATGGTGTGTCCCCTTTTTCTATTGTTAAAGCATTAAACAATTACACAAGCACATGGCTGTGATATAAATGGTGCTGCTTCTTGGGGTATGATCTACATGGGCTTGTTTTTGGACTATTGGCAAATTAAAGAAAAGTCACTAAATACGCAAGGAAATTATTGAAAACGATTCGCCGTCTTGACATAATCCAAAATGCCATTATATTAACTTATAATAGGCCAATCTTATGTGGTCTTGAAGGGACAAGTGTCTTGTCAAAACCGAAAATCAGATTTCCATATAATTATCTTATCCCGATAAGCAAAAGCAGGGGTGAAGAATGAAGTACTCAAGAGTTGCCGTGGGGTCTTCAATCATTGGATTGCTTGTATTGGCTCAACTCACCGGTTGCACCGCCATCGGTTACGGTATAGGCTCGGCAATTGACAAGCATAACCAGACTTACATTAGTGAGCTCCCCTGTGCGATGGGATATGCAGATAAGAACAAGAAAATTCGCATCACCACCGACAGCGCAACAATCTACGAAGGAAGATTGGACGGTATTTCCAAGATCGATGACAATGAGTATGCCCTCAGGTATGCTGCTTTTCAGCCAGATTTTTCAATTGCAAATACTTACTGGCCAATACTTGGTGATTCAGTCGCAATTTTTCTGAAATCCGGCGATACCCAAAAAGGTCGTATCACTGGTTTTGATCAATGGTTTGGAGCTTTTCCAGGACAAGAAGACAACATCGACACTAACGACTTTGACATAGATGACTGCAAGCAACACCAGTACGGAATTATCAGAAGGGATTCTATCTTAACCAAAGTATTTATTGAGGACATCGACCTAATCGAATCGATAGACGGAAACACTCTGGGCGGGGATCAGCTAAGTAACCTGGCTCAGGCGGGGCGAATACCTTTGAGTTCGACAATCATGGTCAAACGGAGTGCATCGAAAAACAGTATTCCCATCGATCGGGTTCGGCGCTTTGAATACATGGAAACGAGCAAGGCGAAGTGGATTGGATTCGGTATCGGGGCAGCGATCGATGCTGTGATGATTATTGTGATGTTGAGAACTCACTCCAAAGTTTCACATACGGGAATTAGACCCTTCGGATAATGTTGCCGCAATATCCATCGGATCATTTTCCCTACATGTTGCTCTGAAGGCGAGCCAGCCGTTTGCGGGCATCCTCGATTTCTGGTAAATTCGAATCGGCATTTTCCCAATAATTTAAAAATATAGCCGCCTGGGACGGAAACCAGTGGTTACCGCTTGGTGAGGGAATAAACGGTAAAGTAGACTGCCTTGCCATATACCGCGGTCGTCTTATCGCAGGGGGATTGTTTAGTATTCCCGGTATAAGAGGTACGAATAATATTGCGGCCTGGGATGGAAGGTCTTGGTCTTCTCTCGATATGGGATGTGACAGACGGGTACAAGATTTGGAAGTTTATGGCCCCTGCTTATTTGCAGCCGGGTTCCTGGATTTCTCCGGCAATTCAAGTGCAAATAATATTGCTGCTGGGATGGCACTAAATGGATGCTCTTGGGCGCTGGGACGGACCAACGACTAAATGATTTGGCAATATACAATTCTGCGCTCGTGATAGGAAGCGAGTTCAGAACTGCCGGTAGACAAATATCTGCGTACATTTCACAAATTAGGCTTACACCGATAGATTGACAATTGTTATGGATGACTGCACATCTGCGATGTAATTGATATTCAAAGTAATGTATTCTTAAAGGGAGCCGAAATTGCGCAAGCTTTAAATAAAGAAAAAGTATTAATGAGATACAGGTGAGGTCAGTATCTCTTTATATGCCAACATGTTATATTACTCTCCCGGCTGGATCAATTTCGCAACTTCTTGATCTTAGGGACAGTGGATCATTTGGTCAACTTAATTGCGTATTCTAATGCCATGTAACGGCTTGCTCCCCCACGAGGGTTATACCGTGCCAGAGCATATTGAACATATCATCCAGATTTCTAATTGTTTAATGCTTTTCTTTATTGCTCCCTATTCAACAATTGGGGACTATATGAACATACCGGTTCTGGGCCGCGTTTGTCATTTTGGTTCCATCAAGGGCAACACGGTTCCATCGGCGCCGCACCTCCTTTGAAAACATAATTTATCAGATAGACAGCGTCGCCGACGTTGATCGATGTGTCGCCATTGGCTTCTCCCCGGCAGAGAGGATCAGGAGCGGTCCCGCTTTTGAAAATGTAATTGATGAGAAAGACGGCATCGCCGACATTGATCGATTGATCGCTGTTGGCATCGCCGCACATCAGTCCAATATTGGATTCCCCCGGTGTCGGTTCGGATAAATCGGTCCAGTTGTCTGTACCATCCGGCAGACGTCCATAGGAAACATCGGCCGTCTGCGTACCGAAAGATTTGGAGTCGAGGACTACTCGGCCGTGAGCATCGGTGTCAAACAGGCCTACCGATTCACCGTCGGCGCTAAGCTTGAAATTAGTGTGAGTACTTCCCTGCGATTCATCATCGTCGGCCCAGAAGAGCAGGTATTCTCCGGCTCCGATACTGACCCCTTCGGGTATCTGCCACAGAATCGGGTTATACAAATCATCAGTCAAATACATCCCGCTCATGTCCACAGTTGACCCGCCGGCATTGTAAATTTCAATCCAGTCGGGGTACTCGTCGCTTTCATCCGGATCCTCGATGGTAGTCTCGTTAACAGCCATGATTTCATTGATATAGAGAAAAATCGGGGTCGATCCGACCTCGTAATCGTAGGTTGTTGTCGGCGCTCCAAAAGGATCGTATGAAACCACACTGGAATCATCGGTTGCCGCGATGTAGAAATCGACCGTAGCCCCGTCGGATTGGGCCGGGATAGTCGCGCCGTAAATATCATCGCCGGCCAGCGAATCTTCATGACTGCCATCGTCATACATTGTCAGACTGCTATAACCGGAGCCAGCATCGTAGTACAGGGTAACGTTGGTGACCGCGCTGCCATCAGTGACATCGGTCAAGACCAACACCGGATCGGTGTCGGTTACCGAAGTGGGGGTAAATGTGGTCCAGTTAAATTGAGGCGGAGAGTTGGTTGTCCCACTGTTGGAAGCTCCCGGAGTCGGATCATCGTAAAACACCCAAGGCTCCCCACCATCACTTTGTCTTCCTTCACTGGTATCAGTAGTCTGCACCCCGAAAGCGTAACTGTCGATTTCTCCATTCCCGGCAGTCAGTCGATTAAACAGGCCGATTTCTTCGCCGTCCCCGTTCAACTTGAAGTTCGTATGCAAGGGACCGTCTTCTTCATCGTTGTCACACCAGACCAGCAAAAAGCCGCCGGCCGCCAGCGTAGTATCGGGGAACGACCACTGAGTGGTGTTGGTCAGTTCGTCGGTAAGAAACAGCCCTCCCATTTCCACCGGATCGGGACCGGGATTATAGATTTCAACCCAATCTTCATAAGTTCCGGTCTCGTCTTGAATGACGCTGTCATTAATGGCCATAAATTCGTTGATGAACAGGATAACTTCTTCCGGTTCCTCCGGATTCTGGTTTTCGGCTCCCGGTGTTTCGACGCTCAGCATCTGCCAGGCACCGCTGCCGTTGGCCCATCGACCGTAGCTGATATTCGAAGGTATTGTCGGAAAGGTTATCTGGTCGATTATAACATCACCATCAACCAGATAAACATCCTCACCATCAGAATCAAGTTGGAAAGGGGCATGCAGATCGCCTTCCAGAGGTTCCTCATCGGCCCAGACTACGATATACTCCCCCGGATTCAGAGTCGTGTCGGGAAAAACGAAATCAGGGTTGCCTTCCCAGTGATCGGTCAGGATCAAGCCGCTGAGATTGATGGATGCTGAACCGACATTGGCCACTTCGATCCAATCGTCATAGTCGCCGTGTTCATCGGCGACGGCGGAGCTGTTACCGGCCATCAATTCGTTGATAACCAATCCTTCAATCGGCGTCCAGCTTCCAATCAGACCGCTCAGATAGCTGTCGCGGGTGCGAATGAAAGAATCAAGCCCGGGAATAAGGCGTCCCGGCGGAGGGCCCCCGGAAGCGTAGATATCCGAACTGAGGGCTATTTCAAATTCGGCAGTACTAAACATACAATAGAGTTCATTGTAAACATAGGGGCGAATGAGGTCACGAAGTTCCTCCATGCGGTTAAGGAGAGTATCGGGCTGGGCTACGCCGGCCATAAGTTTTCTCATATGACCCAGATAGACATCGTCATAAGCTTCGATCTGCCAGAGCCGTTCAGCCAGCGGTCTTTCTTCACCGTACGCGGTACTGGTCCAGTAGGGACTGAGTTGTTTCATTTGCGTCGAAGAAAGATTATACATATTGAAAATGCCCCAAGCTTCATTCTGATCCCACTTGGCGAAAACCATGCGGCCATCCAGTTGACGGTTATAGAAGTAATGATTGACGCAGCGACCGATATAGCTGTCGAGATTCACCGTGAAATTTTCAATGGCCAGCATAGCCATAGCCGAATTGACATCCAGCAGAACGTGCATTGTGTCCGGCAGGACGCTCAGGGACGTGTTATTCAGAGCATCGGTAAAGGTTACCAGAGAAGACCAATCATTCAATTCTTCATTGGTTTTCAATTCATAATCATCATAATAATACGACTCAGCTGCGCCCAGGTACTCCTGTGAACCGTGGGGCTCGCCTTTCCAAAGATTGCCTTCTTCGCCAGCGCCGAAGCGGCTTTCGATGAATTCCTGATCGAACTGTTCTATCATAAGGTAAAGCCCCCAAAAGGTACCGTTGATGTAGAGGGCGACATAATTGGTCCGGCAGGAAGGCAAGCCGACAGCTTCGCAGAGTTCATAAGCACATTTTTCACGAACATAACTGGGATCAAGGAAACAGTTATTTAGATTAAGCTTGTCCAAGCCGTCCAGCACTTGATCCAAAACGTACTCATCAATATCCAATTTAAACGACTTCTTATAGCCACTATAGCTCATGTAGCTGCTATTTCCCTTGAAACGCACACCGATAGAATCAAAATGAGTGCTTTCCCAATCGAATTCAGCGGCGATATAGGGGATGTCTTCATAATGTTCGTAATTGTACGTTAGCTGATCCCACCAGTCGGCCTGATGGAAAGTCAGGTGTATCTCGTGGACCTCATCGCTGTCGAATAATGGGTGACTCGGCGGCGTCATGGCCGCATTTGTCATCGTTGACGCCATTATGATCATCAGAAAAACATAGGCGTGAGTGATTACAGACCTGAATATCATGGCTTCTCTCCTTCTCGTAACTCTATTTGCTATAGCTCTAATCTCGTCCGGCCAAAGGTCGGCCCGCTACACCTGTTCTTCATCGAAGAATAGGTTGATATTGCCGACTCCGGGTGCCTGATTCAAATCACGCATAAATCGGCTGCTTTTCTTTTCATCCTTGAGCCGGACATAAAAAGACAATTCCAGAGTGTCGTCCGCCTCCATGGATTTGACATTTATAACTTTTTGGCGGCGGCAATGCTTTTTCAGAATGGGTAGATAAGACGGAGCCTCATTTCCATTGGTAGAGTAAAAGAACTGAAGCAGGTATTCCTTCCGAGCTGTACCTGCAACTTCGTATTTCGACAACAAGTACAGTATGAGGCCGATGAAAGTAGTACCCAGGATGGCAAGTTTATGATATCCAACACCGGCCGCCAACCCCACAGCCAAGCCGAAGAAAACGTAAACAATATCCCGAGTTTCCTTGATCGCCGTACGGAATCGTATAATCGACATTGCCCCAACCAAACCAAAGGCGCGGGCCAGGCTGTTGCCGATGACCATGATTACAATCGACGTTATCATGGCCAGAAGGACAATGGAGTTGACAAAACTCACCGAAAAACCGGGTCCCCGATAGGTGTGGCGATAGAGCCAGGAGATGAATAATCCACAGAGCAGGGCAGTGAACAGGTTGACGACAATATCGGCAGCAGTTGTCGGGAAAAGGTTTAAATTCTCCATTCCTTCAAACATTAGTTTCCCTTTCCAGCACCCGGTTCGATTTCAGATCGAGATTAATCGATCGGATATTCATAGGTAGTGATGAATTGGCATATCGCTTATGAGAATCCAGACAGATCGTGTATTTGGATAAGGCCAGCCGAACGGCCCGGTTGTTTTTAAGAACGTTCTGGAGCCAGGAGGGCAGGCGCCCTCCGAATTTCACCTCAAGCACAAAATATCCTGAGTAGGCAGACCGCATATCAGTCTCACTGAATAATCCGTCAAATGTGCACGTTGGCCTGCTTCTCAAGTATTTATCGAATGTTATTCTCAGTGAACGGTCAAATTTACAGAAGAAGGCTTCGCGCTCATATACAATGAGAATCGTGGGCGCCAATCTTTGCGAGTAATAATGATAGAGGAAGCGCTGAGCATCCCTCTTCTCCTTCCCATTATTACTAAGAGAGATGGTATACTTATCCGAATCGCCGCTACATAAAAACTGGTGAAGGTCGTGTTGTCGAATCGGCGCGCGATTTTTACTGATGGCATTGATATATTTGCGTTTTATTTCAAGAAAAAGAGGACTACTGTCGTTTACCTCATTATAGCCTCGCACCCGGAATTTCTTACGGACCCGCAGACCTTCAATCTTATCACCGTAGCAATCTCGCCGCAGTGTATCACAGTAGATGCTGCGGACCGTGTAATGCAGGGAGTCCAAAGCCTTCACATAAGGATCGACATCAACATAAGGTAGTATGTCCTGCCTCAGGAGATTTAGTTGTGAATTAGGGACTAAAAATTTGTATTCCAATCGTCCATTCATGGCTTACATCACCCTTGAAGTAAAAAATCGTTTGATATAATCCAGGATAGGAACCGGAGGACAGGAAACGGTGCACTGCGCCATCATGCCCGGAAGAATCTCATTGGATGGCTCCGCAAGCTGAACCACGGCTAAAAGCACTTGTCGATCCTGCAGAATTCGCACATCGGTATCCAGTGGCAACAGATAACCTTTGATCACCGACGATCCCATATCGGGCTTGATTTGAACTTCCTGCCCTGGGGAAACGATAGAGGCGATCCTGTAATCGACCGGAATAAGCGCCAACATGGTTGAAGTGTCGGAAATAATCATAATCGTATCCGAAGCAAAAGAGCGAGAGACTTTTCCTCCGAAAGGCGCCGTAATGGAAAATGACCCAATTCGATCATGTAAAGATAAAATTTCCTGCTCCAAGGCCTGAATTTGTGACTGTAACATTTCGATCTGTTTCGGCTTTTCGCCGGTTAAGGCTGTCTCTAACTGAGCTTGGGCGATCCCGACTTCAATGTCCAGAAGACGAGCTTCACTTTCGACCGAATCCAGAGTCGCTGGAGAGATTAGATTTTTTTGATGGAGAGCCTGAAAACGAACCAGGTCTTTTTGCTGCCAAACAGACCTTTCCCGCGCCAGGGATAGACGCTGCCGACATTCATGAATCACCGATTCCTTCTCTCCGCCGCGAACTGCTTCGAGGTTTGCTTTCGCCGTCATCAGCGTCCCGGTCAATTCGATCATCTGTTCCTCAGTCTCGCTGGATGAGATTATACCCACTGTGTCTCCACTGGCAGCAGCGCCGGAAGATAGAATTTTCGGATGGATGGCAAACTGCATCGCGCCTTCCCGGGCGAACTGAGAAACGGTATATCCCTCGCTTGTTCCACTTTCATAATTGAACGATGAGGTCGTTAACTGGCCATCGGTTCCTTTGGTCAGAACCCACTTTTTGGCGGGAACGATTTTCCCGTAGGCGGAAATCGAAAATGGAAGCTTAACCGGTGACAGAGCAACCACTCCGGTTGCAAGAGCAATAGCGGAAAGTATAATTACAAATCGGACTGACATAATCAATACCCGTAAGTCAGGTTATTAACATTTAAAAGGCACTGGGCCAACCACCCAAAAAAAAGGGGGTGAAATTGGGTGATTCGTGCTCTGATCCAGTGCCTTAATTTTGGTTTTGTACTTCTGACGCCAAAAATGATGAGAACCTGCGCAAAAAAGTGAGAAAACCTTATCGAAATATTGGTCTCTCCTCCTTTTACTTTGTCAAATCTATTGGAAGCGTTTGTGTTAACGAAGGGACACCCTTTTATCTTGCAACAATCAATTGATAACCTGTATCCTGTTTTGAGGATGAGATTTTTGTATAATGACTGCTGACCAGCTATTAGAAAATTTGCGATCGGGTTCTCCTGACGCTTTCAGACAACTAGTGGAAAGGTATAAGCACAAAGTGCTGAATACGTGCTTTCGCTTTGTGGCTGATAAAGATGATGCTGAAGATATTGCCCAGGAAACGTTCGTGGAAGTGCATAGGTCTTTGCCGAGATTTCGTGAGGAGTCGAGTCTATCAACGTGGATTTATCAAATCGCGGTATCGAAATCATTGGATTTTATGCGTAAAAAAAATCGCAAAAAACGTAGAGGGCTTTTCGGCGGGACAATCCGCCTTGACGATCACCCGGTAGACATCCCGGCACCTGAATCTGAAAATCCGGAGAAGCAGTTGCAGGACAAGGAACGGAACATAATCCTTCAGCAGGCGTTGGACTCTCTACCGAAGAATCAGTGCGCTGCCTTTGTTTTAAGCAAATACGATGGAATGAGTTATCAGGAAATCGCCAACACTCTGAAAACTACGGTTGGTGCTGTTGAATCGCTCATTCATCGAGCACGAAAAAACTTGCAGAAAAAACTGTACAATTACTATAAAAAACACGTATGAGAAGTCAAAATTGTGCGCAAGTAATGGGAAAGTTTGACGTCCAAATGATTAAAACAGGAGGATGTCTGCTTGGAGAAATGGCTAATGGATAATATTAATAACAGAAAAAAGAAGATTGAAGACGAGGTTCAGAAGACTCTCCGAAACCTCGATCATCTTGAAGATATTCATGCCGACGCCAGTTTTTTTGCCGCCGTACAGGAGCGGATAAACTCGACAGAGGCTGATCAGGCCCCCTGGCTTTATCGTATGCTTGTCGGGTATCGTCTGGCACCGGCCATTCTCGCTGTTTTTATTGTACTAAATGTCGTTACAGCCTTTTTTGTTGTTTCCGGGCAGGATGACTCCGCCTATGAGCGGCAAACCTCCATTGAAGCGGTGGCCAGCGATTACTTGATTTCGGGATTGAGTACATTGTCCGAACTGGACTCAGAATAGGAATATCACTATGTATGAAAAAAATAAATTCCTTCTCTGGGCAATAGTGGCCCTGATAATTCTGAATATGGGTTCTCTGGGACTTCTATGGTACAAAGAGGTCATTAAGCCCACGAAACCGGCTTTGCCTGCCGAGCGGCAGGGCAATCCGAACAAGTTCCTGGAAATGGAGTTGCAGTTAACGGAGGACCAGGTTGAAGCATTCCGCGAGTTACGACAGCAACATGAACGGGAAACGCAAGAGATAAGACGTGATATTCATAGACTTTCCAAAGACATTGTCGATGAATTATTCAGACCACAATCTGATACCGCGCTGGTGACCATCCTTTCCGATGAGATCGGGCGCAAACAGGCCGAATTTGAACGGGTACTGTATTCTCACTTTGATGGCCTTAAACAGGTTTGCAGGCCGGATCAGCAGGAAAAACTTCGGGGACTGCTGTTTGAAATGTTGGAAAGAACAAAAAGGGACTCTCCCCCACCGCGTCAGGGAGACCGTCCCAATAGAAAACCGCCACCGCGTCGGGGAGACAATTCTGACCGGCCGCCACCACCGCGTCCGGATGATGATCGCGGCGAGCAACCGCCACCGCGTCCGGAGGAGAATTCCAATCAAAAACCACCGTCTGGCGGATGATGTAACTCTGGCTTCTAATTTATAATAGTATTTGTGGTTCAGGGTTGATATTTCCCGGCCCTTCGCCAACTTAAGTGCTTATTCTGTATGTGTTGGAATATAGTATTCACCTCTTCCAATTTTATCAACAACCGGCTATATATAGTGAATGTTTAATTCAGATTTCCCCGCAAGTTTTCTAAAAATACGGCGTCAAAAAATAAAGCGATGGATTGAGCTGAGATTAATCTGTAACGAAATAGGTATGAGGAATATTGAAAACCATATACAATCGGATGAAAGGAATTACGATGAGGATGTTGACACTCTTTATCTTGTTTGTGGGCATGTTGACCGGTTCGATAACGCAGGCCGTGGAGCCGACAGCCCTGGCCGATGCCCAAGTAATGAGTATGAGTCGGGATTTAGGACTAAGCCAGGAACAGGAAGTAAAAAGTCTTACTATTGTTTCCGAACATCTCACCCAAATGCTGGAGAAACTCAATACCGCCGGTAATGATCCCCGCTCCACGAGAGACATGATTCGATCTATCGAAAAGGAAGCAAAAAAGCAGATTGTCGATTTATTGACCGAGGAACAACGCGCCGCTTTCAAGCAGGCAAAATATAAATTATTGCCATCCCCCAGGATATTGGAATTGAATGAACGCCTTGATCTAACCATGACTCAGGTGGAACAGATAGAACTTGTCCTTAACGAATACAGACCAGAAAAAGATAAATCAAAACGCGAAAGTGAAAATGCTCCAAAGCAACCGAGAAAAGAGATGGAAAAGCACGGGAAAGAGCGGGATGCGAAAATTCTAGAGATACTGACCGATGAACAGAAGGAAATTTTCCAGGATATGAAAAAGAAGCGCAAACCTCGCAATCAGCCGCCCGATCAGAACGGTCGTAAACCATAATGAGATTGTTATCTTACAGATGCTCGTGTGCGAGGAACAATAAACTGTCCCGGATGATAGATACTCGTAAATAGGGGGTAGCCGATGAACATCAAGAAAACCAATACAACAGTACTGGCAGCCATTCTAATCGTTGGCTCTATCGCCGGTCAATCTGCGACTTCTAACTCGCCGCAAGTATCATTAAGTCAGGGATATAGTATTGTCAAAACCGGTCAGACTACCTGTTACGACGAAAATGTACCGATAACCTGCCCATCGACAGGTCAACCGTTCCTCGGTCAGGATGCATGTTTCGCCGGGAATGAGCCGTCTTATCAGAATAACGGCGATAGCACAATCACCGATAATGTTACCGGTTTGATGTGGCAGAAAAGCGCCGACATGGACGGCGACGGTGATATTGACGCCTCTGACAAAATGACATACGACGAAGCTGTTGCAGGAGCCGAAACTTATAACCTGGCCGGATATGATGACTGGCGATTACCCACCATCAAGGAGGTTTACTCGCTTATCATGTTTTATGGAGCGGAGCCAAATCCTGAAGCTACATCACCAGGTACCGCTGTTCCTTATATCGACACCAGCTACTTTGACTTCGGCTGGGGGGATGTTGGCGCAGGCGAAAGGATCATTGACGCTCAATACGCCAGCTCAACAATATATGTTAGCACAACGATGGGCGGGAACCGAACAATGTTTGGAGTTAACTTTGCAGATGGGCGCATAAAGGGTTATCCGGCCGATATGATTGACCTCTATGTGATGTATGTACGGGGTAACACCGCCTATGGGATAAATGATTTTATTGATAATGGAGATAGCACCATTATCGATAATGCAACCGGATTAATGTGGATGAAATACGATAATGGGGCAGGCCTTTTGTGGGAGGATGCATTAAGCTACGCTGAAGGTAGTGAATATGCAGGTTACACGGATTGGCGCTTACCCAACGCCAAGGAGTTGCAGAGCATCGTTGACTATACGCGCTCCCCGGCAACTACCGGTTCTGCCGCTATCGACCCGATATTCGATTGCACTCCAATTACCAATGAAGCAGGTGAAACAGATTACCCATTTTATTGGAGCGGTACTACCTTTTGCTCACAGTCGCCTACGAACGGAGCATCGGCTGCCTATATAAGCTTTGGAAGAGCTATGGGTTATATGTCCCAGTTTGGTGGTTGGATTGATGTCCATGGCGCAGGTGCCCAGCGCAGCGATCCGAAAATAGGCGATCCGGAGGATTATCCTACCGGCCACGGACCACAAGGCGATGCGATACGCATATATAACTATGTGCGATGCGTCCGGGATATTAGTGTAAGTCAATCCAGTTGCGGAAACGCCAATGGCGACGGGGCAATAAATGTCGGAGATGCCGTTTTTCTGATAGATTATATTTTCAAAAGTGGCGATGCACCCGATCCACTTTGCATAGGTGATGCCAATGGAGACGACGCCGTCAATGTCGGCGATCCGGTGTACCTCATTAACTATATCTTCAAAGCCGGACCGAGACCAGTTGAAACATGTTGTCTATAACAAAGCGGTAGTCAGGAATCAAATCAAGATTCGTATGATGATGAGGACAGCATTTTACAGCAGCCTTAACTCATAGAGAGTGTAGAGAATAGCCATGACAATTTACATCCCTCAATATCGCGCGGAGCACCATTCAGTATCGTACTTTTTAATGGCGCTGATGATTTTGGCCAGCCTTTTACTGTTAAATGCTTGCTCCGGCGATGAAAATGAAAATGTCGGGACCGAACCGGAAGTGTTGGACACCGCCGATTGGACTGAAACAACTCACGGGAACAGCGTCGATCCCGATTACGACGAGGTCTTTGCCGAAAACGTCGTCAAACGCATTGATATCGTGATAACATCAACAAATTGGCAGGCAATGCTTGATGACATGACCGCACAGTATGGCACATTTGGCGCCACCGGTCCCGGTGGACCGAACTCAAGCGTGGACGATAACCCCATATGGGTGCCATGTTCATTTTTTTACAAAGATATCCAATGGTATAAGGTTGGGGTGCGCTTCAAAGGCAACTCAAGTCTCCAGTCGGCATGGTCTAGCGGTATTCACAAACTCTCCCTGAAACTGGATTTCGATGAGTTCGAGGATACTTACCCGGCAATTGAAAACCAGCGCTTCTACGGTTTTAAACAACTTAATCTCAATAATGGTTTTGAAGATTCCCCACTGATGCGGGAGAAAGCCGCCGCCGAAATTTTGCGGGAAGCGGGAGTCCCTGTTGCCCACGCAGCGTTCTACCGTGTATATGTCGACTTTGGTGAAGGGCCCGTTTACTTTGGTTTATACACTATGGTCGAGGAGGTTGACGACTCGGTGATTGATGATCAATTCGAGGGGGACGACGGAAATCTCTACAAGCCAACCGGATCAGGCGCAAGCTTTGCTGACGGTACTTTCAGCGAAAATGACTTCGACAAGAAAAGCAACGAGGACGATGCAGATTGGAGCGATATCCGCGCCTTATTTACCGCTCTACATTCTGAGGATCGAACTAAAAACCCGGAGCATTGGAGGGATTCGTTGGAGTCGATCTTTGACGTTCAAGGTTTTCTCAAGTGGCTGGCAGTCAATACGGTGATGCAAAACTGGGACAGTTATGGGAAAATGACTCAGAACTATTATCTTTATAACAATCCCTCGACAGGGCAAATAACCTGGATTCCCTGGGATCACAACGAAGCGCTCAAGGAAGGAAAAATGGGCGGCGCTCTCTCGATCGCATTAAGTGAAGTAAGCGGTGAGTGGCCTCTTATTCGATACCTGATTGATGACGAGACGTACCAAGCCGTCTATGCCAGTCATGTGCGTTCAACAATCGATGAAGTTTTTGAGCCGTCGCGCATGACGACCAAATACCAAAGCTGGCACAATCTCATCCAGCCGTATGTCACCGGTGATGAAGGAGAACTGACTGGATATACTTTTCTGCAAACAGCGAGCGATTTTGAATCAGATCTTGGGTTTCTCTTGGATCATGTAAGCCAGCGAAATATTGCGGCTGAGGAGTATCTGTCCAGTATGCAATGAACAAATCATATTAAAGAGGCCCGGCACTTGAGAGGGATAATATTGAGTTCGAAGGCACATTCAGGGCGCTTAGGTAACTTCTTGTGTAATAACATCTTATAAAAAAGCTCCCCCAATTGGACGAATTTCGCAACTGGATAATTGAGAACTCGGCAGCGTAACGCACAATATTACAGTCAATTAAAGGAAGTGTTATTGGCTTCCCCACTCCCGGCTCGGCAGGCGGGGCCTGTTTTTGGCTGTCGCGTGTATGGCCCGAATTATCACTCCCTGCGTTTAAAGATGCAGGCCACCTACAGGCGGGGCCTGCTTTTTTGCTCGATCGCTGGCGCTATCTCACAGGCGGGGCCTGTTTTTTTGCTCGATCGCTGGCGCTATCTCACAGGCAGGGCCTGTTTTCCCTTCGTTTACCTCACTGTGGCGCTTACTTGGGTCATTCTGGCGACAGCCAAAAAGTGGCTTTGCCACTAAGGGCAAGAGGCGCAGGGATCAGGGCCGCTTTTGAAAACATAATTGATCATATAAACCGCGTCACCGACGTTGATCGCATCATCGCAATTGGGATCGCCGGCTTCCTCCGGGTCAGGAGGCGGGCCGCCTTTGAAAACATAATTGATCAGCATTACGGCATCACCAACATTGAGTGCGTCGTCTGCGTTGGCATCGCCGCAGATGTACGGGAGAGGAGTATTTGTAGTATTAATCAAAATGGAAATATCATCCGAAGTGTTATTAGCTGTGACCAGATCAAAATCAAAATCGTTGTCCAGATCAACCGCACAAATTGATCGAGGGCCGTCTCCCACGGGGAATGTCAGGCTGGCGATAAATGTCCCATCGCCTCCATTCAGTAAAATGGAGACATTGTCGGAGTTTATATTGGCCACAGCCAGATCTAAATCACCATCCAGATCAAAATCGACGGCACTTACATAATTGGGCCCATCACCGGCATCATAAGCGACGGCTGTCGAGTAAAGACCAGAACCATCGTAGAGTAAAACCGATATATTATCCGTACCTTCGTTGGCTACGATCAGATCATTATAGTGGTCGTCGTCAAGATCGGCCGCAATAACACATCGCGGATGCGATCCGACAGTATAAGCAGCACTACCCCCAAATGTACCATCGCCTGCGCCCATCATCACCACAATCGAGTTATCATAATAGCAGGCCGATACAAAATCGTAATGTAGATCATCATCGAGATGGTTCGCACATACGGATTGTGGATAATCCTCCGAAATGTAACTGTCGTCCAGCGTAAAAGTCCCGCCATCGTTGAGGAATATGGAGACGTTATCGTCGTGCTGATTGGCTACAGCCAGATCCACATCAGAATCTCTGTCAAAATCGATGGCAAAGAGAGACCTGGGCCCATTGCCTGATACGTAGGGGACGGGAGTATCGAATGTTCCATCGCCCAAATTGTGATGGATCGAGATTATATCGGTAGTAGCCACGTTGGCCACGGCCAGATCACGATTATCGTCACCGTCAAAATCGGCCGCACAGATTGACCGGGGCTGATCGCCTCCGGTAACATAAGTGACATCGGCCGCGACAGTTCCGTCGCCGTTGCCGATGAAAATGGAAATATTATCAGAATCGGCATTGGCCACAGCCAGATCGGCATCGCCGTCATCATTCAGGTCGGCGGCACAGAGATGATACGGATATTCTCCAGCATCATAATGAACGGCCACTTCGAATAATGGCGGAGTCTTATTTATCAAAATAGAAACACTGTTATCGGATAAATTCGCAGTAGCCAGATCCAAATAGTTGTCGCCATCCAGATCGGCCGCAAAAACTGAATAGGGTGTCCATCCTACATCGTAATTATCAGCTCCGCCATAAAAAGTCCCGGTGCCGGAGTTTGTTAAAATGGAAACATTATCGTCACCCCCATTGGCCACGGCCAGATCTAAATCGCCATCTTTATCCAGATCGGCGGCAAAAACTGACATGGGATAATTTCCTACGTTGTAATGAACGGCACCTGCAAATGCAGGGTAGCTGCTGCCGTAGTTTTCCAAAATGGATATCTTATTGTCATATTCATGAGTAACTACCAGATCGTTATAACCATCTCCATCCAGATCGACGGCACTAATTGATGTGGACCGGTAACCCATATTTTCAGGGTAGGGATATAAGACAAAGGTCCCATCGCCGTTGTTTTCCAAAATGTGAACATAATTATCATAGCCATCAGCTACAGCCAGATCGAGATCATTGTCTCCATCAAAGTCGGCGGCAACAACTGATGCGGGGAAATCGCCTACTTCGTAATTTACTGGCGATGCAAAAGTTCCGTTGCCGTTGTTTATCAAAATGCAAACGCTGTCAGCATTGCTATTGGCTACGGCCAGATCTAAATAGTTGTCACCATCAAGATAGGCGGCAAAAACTGACTGGGAACCGTTTCCCGCATCATAATCAATAGCCGAAGCAAAAGTGCCATTGCCGTTATTTTTCAAAATGGAAACATTATCGTCAGTTCTATTAGCCACGGCCAGATCTAAATCGCCGTCATTATCGAGATCGGCGGCAATAACTGATGCGGGATAATCGCCCACAGTGTAATTAACTGCCGATAAAAAGGTTCCATTGCCGTTATTTTTCAAAAAGGAAACATTATCGTCATGGCTATTAGCCACGACCAGATCAAAGTCGCCATCACCATCCAAATCGGCAGAATACACTGAATAAGGATAACTCCCTGCATCATAATCTACCGCCGGATCAAACATATCCTGGGCCATTAATCCAGAACCGATTAATAGTAATATCGCAGTACAAACAATCATTAACTTATGTGACATAGATTCCTCCTAAGCCCAAATCTACCCCAAAGGACATGTATCAATTATTCTTTTTATCGAAGATTTTAAGCACGGCGATTCTTGACTCTTCCTCCCGGCGCATGATATTCCGGTGTCAGTCGTGATGTAAAGTCAGATTCAGAACTGCTGTCAGATAATACCGCGTGCCCTCGGTATTAAAGACAATATAAGTCCTGATTTGTAATATGTCAAGCATTAAGTCAGCAACTTATATTTACATATTTGCACTCAACAAAAACCCACCTTTCCCCCGGATGTTGTGCATAAGATGCATGAGGGATGTGACAACAAATATACAAAAGGCCCGGCAGGGAGAGCACGACTCCCACCGGGCTTTTGTACGGCCCGGGTTAAATCAGGCCGCGAGTGAAAAAGTGCTTCGGGCGCATCCATATAATGTAAATATCATTTGACCCGGTTTTGTTACACAAAATAGTGGGTGATCTTTATGGGATATATTCACCGAGGCATTTACAAAAACCAGGGGAGTTGAAATCGTCAATTGTATAGAAAGAGTGAAGGTGTTGTAGTTAGTTTTTACCGATCCCGATAAGACCTTTAAGTCTTTCCAAAATAACCTTCCAACTCGATTGCTTCCTGCGGGTTTGCAATAATTGCACTAAATCAAGATTGGAATTTTTCAAAAAGGCTATATCCTCGGCGCATTCGGGGCAAATGGCCAAATGTGATTCAATCTGCTCTATCAGACGCTTGTCCAGCGATTGTGGCTCGGCATAGAAGCGCCCCAGAAGCTGTGGCGAATAGTGTTGCTCTTCCAATAAGTGACTGGGGAGTTCTTTTTTCCCTGCGATCAAAAGCATTGCCCTTAATGACAAACGACAAAACTGGCAATCGCCAAGGTGAGATTCTATGCGATTGATATCCTCAGGATCGAGGTGACCCGTGAAGTAATCAGACAATAAGAGGAAATTTTCAGGCTCGTTGCATTCCAAAATATTTTAATCTCCTATTTGTAAGTAGCAGTAGCCGGAAAATAATTACAGCACATTTTTTACAATTTCCAGATTTCTGGCTTTTTTCACACATCGCGATATCGCCGTACTCATGGCATTCTTGGTTTTTCCGTACTTATCGGCCAATTCCTGATCCGACCAATACTGGCGAAATTTCAGTTCCAGAAGCTTCCGGCAAGATTCGTCCAGCGAATCCAGTATTTTCTCCGATAAATCCTTTTTGGTAACTCCGCTGTCATAAGGGGAAGTAGGCTCCTGTTCCGGAATTTCGGCCCAAAACTGTATTCTTCCCAGCTTGCGATGATACTTGGAAATCGTATTCTTGGCGATGCTAAAGATATAAACCTCAAATGCTTTAAGGCTATCTCCATGAAATTTATTTGCCTTAAGATTTTCATATAGAGCGGCGATGACATCTGCGACAATATCGCTTTTGTCCACTCCCGTCGAGAGGGGACGACTATACACAAATCGACGAATACGGTTTTCAATGGCGGCGTAAACTTCATTGCTGCCGGAAAGAAATTCCCCAATCAGCTTCTGTAGCTGGTCCGGATCGTGCAATTCAGTCAAGACAGAATTCCTATGACGTAGTTTTCGAATCTGTAATTAGAATTTATAATAATATCAACAGCCTCCAGTAGCAATAAAAATCCCGTATCGGTCAAAATCCAAGAATAATTATTTTCACTGATATCAGCGATGTAACAAAAACACTGCTGGTGGTACTAACCATTAGAAGGCAAAAGCCAACTCAGTATAAACATGATGAAGAGTCGTTAATGAAAACGGCTGAGATAGAGGGGACAACTGTTGCGATATTTTGCGGTGGCAGTTGATCGTAGAAACAGACGCGAGTTAGTGAATGCTCCAAGAGCCTTATTCTAAAGGGCTTGACAAAACACGACTTATGTTGTATTGTTTATTAATGCCGCTTTCTGGGAGGCGGCATTTCAAGAGAGCACACCAAAACATAAGCCCTTGGTCAATGCCAATAGCATCTGACAACCGTGATGAAATGGCTAAGGCTAGAAAAATGTTCGAGCCGGTAGCAATAGAGCGACGTTTGTAATTTGATCGCCTGTTGATCAAGCTTGATGCATTCTATAAAACGAGTCGAGTGATATGATCTGCACTATTTCACGGTTGTTGTTCAAAACTCTATCCTAACAGGAAAATGATTATGACAACCCCTCGGGTATGCATATCAGTGAATACAAGTGTTGGAATATGGCTCCATGATTAGTGATACAGATATTTAAGATTAGTTGGGTATCTACATTCTTGCAGGAGGTTAAGTATGTACCGATTTTTAATTATCGTCGCATTCACGGCTCTGATTCTGGGCTCCGCATTGGTTTTGGCGGATATCCCCCAGGCCATTAATTATCAGGGTGTGCTCTTCGATTCCGAAGGTGATCCTGCGCCAGGGTCCCATAGTATCACCTTCAGTATCTATGATGCAGCCGTTGACGGAACGCTTCTTTATCAGGAAACGCATTCGGTGACTGTTGCCTCTGATGGTTCCTTTGATGCTATTCTGGGAAGAACACCGTTGACTGGAACCTTAGGTGCGGCCCTTAATGGTGAATCGCGCTTTCTGGGAATAACGGTTGGCGTAGATACTGAGATTTCACCTCGTACAGAGATGGTCTCCTCGCCATACTCTTTTAAGGTCAACACCCTTGACGGAGCCGAAGGCGGCAGGGTGAAGGGCGGTATGATCATCGAACACAACCAGGCTCGATCCACTCAGGGACTTATGATACTCAGTGGTTCAGGGACTTTCGATACAATCATGATCTGCCCCCTAACATGCAGTACAATACTCCGGGCAACTAATACTGTCGGCGACGAAGTTCTGGACATCAGCGTCGATCCGGGCGACAATTCAGCCCTCATGGTAATCAAGGGCCCGGGTGGCGACGATATGTCCACTCTCTCCGCAGCAGGTATGGATTTCAGCAGCGCCAGTTTAACCAGAGCTTTTCAGAAGAGGGTATCGCTAAGGGCCAAAGAAGGCTTGCAGGTCTTCGCCGACGGCACTGAGTCGGACGGTGTCGCCCAATTGACCCCGACGGCGGAAGGCTCTGAGTTGTCTTTCACCGATGCTCGAAGAGGCGTAAGAGCCCTTTCGATTTCGCATAAACGTCTGGCAGT
>JAAEQF010000646.1 GCA_024231695.1 FCB group bacterium | reverse complement strand
TCGCAAGCGCCAATAAAATCGACTCCGGATTACAAAGCATTATCATAGGCACCCGCGCCACCGGCGAGACCGCCATGCAACTTGGCGAAGATTTTCGGTCTGTTCTGGGCTCCGGACTCCCGGTAAGCGTCGATGCCGCCTCCGGCGCGATAACAGAGCTAAATACCCTCTTAGGCGCGACCGGGCCTGTTCTGCAGCAATTGACCGGCGATGTAACCAATGCCTCAAGGATGCTTGGAGAAGACGGCGCCACAAATGCCTCCCTGTTCGGAAAAGCCCTCAATCAGTTTAAAATGAGCGCCGAGGAAGGCCTTCCTGTAACCGATCAGTTATTTAAACTGACACAGGATTTCGGGATCGGCCTCGGCCCGCTTTTGCAGAATTTAAACTCTTATGGTTCTGTCCTGCAGAATGCTAATTTTTCAATGTCGGAATCCGCAGTCATCTTTTCCCAGCTCCAAAAAGGCGGCCTGGCCGTCTCCAGAATAATGCCCGGATTAAACGGATTCTTCCGCAAAATGGCCGATGCCGGACTTGACGGCCGCTCGGCATTACAGGAAGTTGTCCAGGCCATGAAATCGGCCGGCACCGAAACCGAGGCATTGAAACTTGCTACAAAGGCATTTGGCGCCGAGGGCGCGCAGAGGTTAACCACCGCCATCAGAAATAATATCGTCTCATTCGATAATCTCACGTCTGTTCTGGATGGATCGAAGGGAGTCATTCAGGAGACGTCCGATCGGACGCTTACATTCTCAGATCGCCTTGTATCCATGAAAAACCGAATCATGCTTGCGGCCGAGCCCCTGGGCAACAAGCTGCTTGATGCGTTCTCACAGTTAGAACCTTATATAATCAGAGGAATAGAGTTTGTCGCGGATCTTACCGACAAGTTCACGTCCCTCTCCGGTCCTACCCAGGCTACTATTTTAGGGGTTGGCGGCTTGGCGGCCGCAATAGGCCCGGCGCTTTTGGCATTTTCCGGAATAGCTTCTGTTGTAGGTGGGCTTATTTCCGTATTACCGGCATTGATTGCCGGAGTTGCAGCCGTTGCCGCGCCTGTCGCAGTTGCTACCGCGGCCATCGTCTCCTGGGGAGTAGCAATTAAAACGACGTCTGATAATTGGGATTTGCTTGTTTCCGGAACCGGTGAAATGTTGGAGCGTTTGAAAGGCTCGATCGCAGGGAAATTTCAGGAGATAATAGACAGCTTTAAATTCCTCGGAGATCATTTTAAAACGGTCGGTAACAATATCGTCTCCGGTCTCTGGTCGGGTATCGAATCCAAATTAGCCTGGCTAAAGGGCAAGATGCAGGATGCCGCAGACCTGGTTCCCGATACATTCAAGAAAGTCCTTCAAATCAGCAGCCCCTCTAAAGTTATGGAGGTTATCGGATATCAAACCGCGCTCGGAATGGCGAAAGGGACGAAGGAAGGTCTTAACGCTGAAATACCGGGGATTCTTGATGAGCTTACAGAAATGAAGCTCGGCTCTTATGAAGCCGATCGATTAAACGCCAAGCAAAAGGCGGGAAAAATTCTGGAGAATGAGGAATTAAACGCAGAGGCTCGAAAAGGGGTTGCAGAGTGGTTGCGATTAAAGCTTGAAGAAATAAACAATGCCGAAGAAGAAGACGCTACACGAACCCAGGAGGAGATCACCCGGAATTATCAAAAGGAGATCGAAAAGCGAATCCTTTCCTCCGGAACCTTAGCGGACGGCTGGAACCTTGCATTAGGAAAGATGCAACAAGACATGTTGACCTGGGGGGAAGTCGGTTATAACACGTTCAAAGATGTAACCGGGCAAATGGGAGACACTTTCGGCGATGTCCTTATTGACGGAATGGAGGGCGAACTTCAAACTTTCGAATCCTATTTCTGTGATTTCCTGAACTCCATAGCCTCTAATTTCCTGAAAATGATGGGGGACATGGCCGCTCAAAACTTCATGTCAACCGTTTTCGGCGGCGGTGGAGGATTCGGGGGCGGGGGATTACCCGGCATGCTCTTCTCCGGAGGGACAACAGCCGCGGGCGCGGCGGGCTCTACTGCCGCAGGCGCGGCAGGAACAGCTGCAGGCGGCGCGGGAGTCGGTGGAGTCGGCGGTGTAATGGGCATGATGTCCCCTGCAGGATGGGCGGCGGCCGGAACTGCCATGCATGCCGGAATCGGTTATGCAGGCGGCCAGGTAATGGGTAACTGGATGGGGGCCTCGGGAGCAGGCGCTGATATGTCC
>JAAEQF010000645.1 GCA_024231695.1 FCB group bacterium | reverse complement strand
TGATTCGCGTCCTCGATCTTTCCAGAGCCCTGATAGCAGGTTACACCGTGGGACTTGAAAAGCTGCCCGATACCGCCCACCAATTGCCCGACTATCTTGTCCTTGCGGGCACGCATAGCTTTCCAGTCGTAGACCGGCGGGCTAGCAAGGTTGATTCCGAAAGCCTCGGCCTCTTTCATATGCTTGTACTGCGCCGCCGAAGCTATGAGGGCTTTTGAAGGTATGCAGCCCCGATTGAGGCAGACGCCGCCCAGGTCCCGGTCCTCGATAACGGCAACCTTCGCCCCCTTCATCGCCGCCCTGATACCGGCCGTATAGCCGCCCGGGCCGCCTCCGATTATTGCTATCTTGTAGTTTTCGATCTTTCAACTCCTTGTTCGTAGCCGCCCCTGAAATCTCGCCGCAATTTAAGGTATTTAACGTCCTTGGCAAGTCTCGGGGTCCACAAAAAAGCCGACCTCGAGAGGTCGGCTTTATCTGATTGACTCTGAAGAAGATCAGGTGCTGCTGGCGGAAATCGTGATCACGATCTTGCCGTTGGTGACATCATAGGTGTCATCTCCGGATCCGCCGGTGCTCTGGCCGTAGTAATCAAACCGACCGGTTTTAATGATCTCTTTGAGTTTTTCGATATTCGTTATATAGGACAGGGACCCGAGGTACCCTATGTGTCGGGTCGCTCCAGCGGCCACCGTCAGACCATCGATGACTTTGAGTGCGCCCGTCGGTACTTCAGTTGGCCAATCACCGGGATTCGAAGGGTCTCCAGCCGGACCGGTCGCTTTTATGAACCATGCATTGAATTCGGTATCAACACCCGTGGTGTTGGTTATACTGAACTGCATGCCGAGAGCGTCGATGTTGTCGATATCCTCTTCATGCTCTTCCCAGACAGAATTGCCGGTCAGATCAACCGGGTACCAGTAGAACCCCCGGTCGGCCGTGAAATCAAAGGTGGCATTCTCGACAATGACAAACGTTCCAGAGATGAGACAGCCGGTAAAAACGAGCGCCGCTGTGATCAGAACCAGAAACGAAAATTTGGATAATATCCTACGCATGCTCATCACCTCCCTTACTGGCTGGCGCCAAAGTTGAAGTTAAGCCCGCCGGTAATGGACAGGGCTTTCTT
>JAAEQF010000644.1 GCA_024231695.1 FCB group bacterium | reverse complement strand
TTTTTTCCAATTGTTAAATTCTTAAACATGATTTTATTGGCGGATTCAATTCCCAAGTGTGACACATGGGGTGCAAAATAAGCGGTGAGCGGGTATAATGCTCCTTACCAAAATATTTAGCACTCACAGGAGCACTTGATGAAGCATAAATACAGCCAACTCACCAGTGGAGAGCGTAACCAATTTTACGCACTTCGTAAAGCTAAAATTTCGATGACTGAGATCGCAAGACAACTTAATCGTTCGCGCAACACGCTTTATAAGGAGCTGGCCCGCAATACCGGTAAGCGCGGGTATCGCCCCAGGCAGGCCCAGAAGTTCGCCGACCAACGCCGGGTTGAAAAAGTCCAGTCGTCAAAAATGAATCCGCAAGTCATTGCTTATGTTGAAGGCAAACTTCGCCTGGAATGGTCACCGGAACAGATTGCCAATTTCATGAAAACTGACGCCAAGGCTCCGACTATTGGCGTTAGTCACGAAACTATCTATCGACACGTCTGGAAAGATAAACAAACCGGCGGAATATTATTTTTGCATTTGCGGCAAAACCAGAAGAAACGCCGTAAACGACGCGGTAGCAAGGATTCACGCGGAATAATCCGCAATCGCGTAGACATCGAACAACGGCCGGCAGTAGTAGCAAAACGCTCACGCATCGGCGATTGGGAGGCCGATCTGGTTTGCGGGGCGCGAGCTTCGGGCTATCTGGTGACGCTTTTAGAGCGAGTTAGCCGGCGGGTATTGATTGGTTATACAAAAACAAAATTTGCCGATCAGGTTACCGCTGAGATCTTGCGTTTGCTCGAAAATGCAGTTGTTAAGACTATCACTTTTGATAATGGCAAGGAGTTTGCCGGGCATGAACAAATCGCCGCAAAACTCAAATGCAAATGTTTCTTTGCAAAACCGTACCATAGCTGGGAACGCGGAGCAAACGAAAATACTAACGGCTTGATACGCCAATATTTTCCGAAAAAAATGTCATTCGCCAAGATTACAGCAAAACAGATCAACTTCGTGCAACAACGTTTAAATACCAGGCCTAGAAAATGCCTGGACTTCAAACCGCCGGATATGATATACTTCAGGCGCGTAGCATAGCGACCCCATGTGTCACACTTGGGAATTGAATCCGCCAGGAAATAAAAAGATGGGTAAAAATATTTTGAAAAGGATGAAACAATTGGCTGCAACAATCAGGGTTGCAATATTCTGCGTACTTGTCATGATGATCTGGTCTGGTTTTGTCG
Organism: FCB group bacterium; assembly: GCA_024231695.1. Taxonomy (GTDB): domain Bacteria; phylum Zixibacteria; class MSB-5A5; order GN15; family JAAZOE01; genus JAAEQF01. The sequence continues at coordinate 331 of JAAEQF010000644.1, read as the reverse complement.
CGGCTCAATCGCAAACTTTGAACGTTGAGCCAATGAAAACAAATACCTCAGGCGATTTCCCGGAGGTATCCGAAGCTGCGGCGATCACGTCAGGCCCCAAAGAGCATCTATTTGCAAGCTATTACGGCATCAATTCATGGAGCGCCGATCAGAGATACGTCACGGTTCTGGAAACGCCGATCAAATATCGGCTGCCAACCGAAAATGACCCCGCAGTACTCGGTTTGGTCGATCTAAAAACGAACGAGTTCATTCCGCTGGCCGAAACGCGCGCCTGGAATTTCCAGCAAGGCTGCATGGCGCATTGGCTCGGGACATTCCCGAATTCGCG
>JAAEQF010000643.1 GCA_024231695.1 FCB group bacterium | reverse complement strand
TATCCCGGTCTAAGTCATCATTCCCCCATCATAAAACAATTGCCCTGAATCAAATCTTTGCCTATTTAAGATTGTTGTTCGTCTTAAATCGAATAGACAATCGGAGATATTTTTTACTGATATGCTGAAAATTCTTTTTTTATGTACCGGCAATTCCTGTCGCAGTCAGATGGCCGAAGGGTGGACGCGCCGTCTTAAGAACGACCGGATCGAAGTGTATTCAGCCGGTGTTGAATCGCATGGGCTTAACCGGCGGGCCGTACAAGTTATGGCTGAAGTTGGCATCGATATCTCCGGACACAGCTCAAAGCTGATTACGGATTTGCCGGATATCGTTTTCGATTATGTGGTCACCGTTTGTGACAATGCCCGTGAGAATTGTCCCCTGTTTCCGGCCGCAACCAAATCCGTGCATATCGGTTTCGATGATCCACCTTATCTGGCAAGAGATGCCGCATCCGAAGAAGAGGTACTTTTTCATTATCGCCGCGTTCGCGATGAGATCAAAG
>JAAEQF010000642.1 GCA_024231695.1 FCB group bacterium | reverse complement strand
TGTTGCTGTGGTTGCAGACGTGTTGCCTGTTGCTGCGGGTGCAGAAGTGTTGCTTGCTGTAGCTGCAAACGTGTTGCCTGTCGTTGTGGTTGCAGACGTGCTGACTGTTGTTGTGGCTGCAGACGTGCCGCCTGTTGCTGTGGTTGCAGACGTGTTGCCTGTTTCTGCGGGTGCAGAAGTATTGCTTGTTGTAGCTGCAAACGTGTTGCCTGTTGCTGTGGTTGCAGACGTGTTGCCTGTTTCTGCGGGTGCAGAAGTGTTGCTTGATGTAGCTGCAAACGTGTTGCCTGTCGTTGTGGTTGCAGACGTGCCGACTGTTGCTATGGTCGCAGACATGTGGCTTGTTGTGGCTTCAGACGTGTTGCCTGTTGTTGTGGTTGCAGACGTGTTGCCTGTTGCTGTGGTCGCAGACGCGCTATGCCTTGGAGTTGCCATGTCGGTTGCCTTGACAGAGACACACGACAGAGACACACAGGACAGAGACAAACACGGCAGAGACACACACGACAGAAGCACACACTACAGAGACACACACGACGGACAGGCGAGCCACACACGACTGGCACACACGGCGCCTCCGTGCCGTTGGAGCCCTTCTGGGATTCACAACTGTGGAGCACGCACAGTTGATTTTTTAGTTCGCTATTTGGGTGCTTTGCTGAGATAATTCTTAAGAGACCCGTCTCTAACAGTACCTTTTCTTGACCGTAGTCTGCGTGTTGCTCAGGATTACCGCGTGGAGCGGCGCGACATCGCACGT
>JAAEQF010000641.1 GCA_024231695.1 FCB group bacterium | reverse complement strand
TCTCCTGTGAGTTCGAGGTTACTATATATATGAACCAGCCGCCGGAAGTCACACTCCCCGACAGCATTCACTTTTTCTGCGATCCGGGCGAAATTTGCCTGCCCTTGACCGCCTTTGACGCCGACGGCAACATTGAAACGATAGCGGTCGATACTCCGGCCTATTTGAGCACAGACCGTCAATCAGTATGTATGGATATCGAACAGGCGGGAACCTATAACATTACGGTTAGCGTCATTGACGCCTGCGGAGAAACTACAACGGTAACGGCCGTCGTAACGGCTATTTTCAATTCCGCTCCTTCACTCTATGCCCCACCCAACACCGAAATATTCAATTGCCAGCCGGGTGAAATCTGTGTCGGCGGCTTTGATATTTTTGATATCGATGAAAATCTGGTTAATATAGAATTCGATCCACCTGGCGAATACAGCACCGGTAATTTCTGTTTCACGGCCGACACGGTCGGTCGATACAGTTTTGTGGTCAGGGCCATTGATGAATGCGGTTTGGTTTCCGAACAGGAATTCTTTGTTAATTTCGATCTGGGCAACGGCGTGAGTATCGACTGCCCGATTGGAGTTCAGCCGATCAGCATATGCGGTCCCGACAGCGTCTGCTTGGGCATCTCCACGCTACCGCAGAATTCTTCTTTGCGGGTGATTGAGGGTGATGCCGTCTATGCCGACGGTTCGCTTTGTTTCTATGCTGCCGAAGCCGGATTGCATGAGTTCACTCTGGTCGCCGACAGCGACTGCGGAAGCGATACCTGTACGGTTACTTTCGATGTCAGCCTGAATGAAATCCCACAAGCGACTGCGCCGGACGATCAGGAACTGTTTGTCTGCGACCTGTCGCCGATTACGCTTTCCGGTTTTTCCTGCTTTGATAACGATGATAACCTGGCCTCCTGTGATGTCGATAATGGCGAATTGGTTGACGGCTCGGTGACATTTACTCCTGTAGAGGGAATCAATGTAATAACTCTGACGGCCATTGATGATTGCGAAAAAACTTCAACTTCTCAGACCACAGTCACGGTCACACTAAATTCTCCGCCGGTGGCGACCTGCCCCGGTGATATAGAATATGTGTTTAGCTGCGAACCGCAGGAAATCTGTTTTGGCTCCGGGTTCACGTCAACCGATCCGGACAATAATATCTTCAGTGAAACGGTCAGCCACGGAGTACT
>JAAEQF010000640.1 GCA_024231695.1 FCB group bacterium | reverse complement strand
CCCGTTCCCGCATCGACCGGATCGTCGGAGTCGGACTTGGTCACCGACAGATCGGCGACAGCCGTGATGGCGGTCGTTTCCGCGTCGGTGTCGTTACCTGGTGTGGGATCGGTCTCTGCCGCGCTCACCGTGACGTTGTTGATGATCGAGCCGCCGCTCGCCGGAGCGGTCACGTCGATGGTGATGTCGGGAGCAGCACCCACGGCAAGACTGGCCCGTGTACAGGTCACGACTCCGCCGGTTTCGCCGCACGACCAGCCGCTACCCGCGGCGCTCACGAAACCGACACCACCGGGCAGCGTGTCGATGACCTCCACGGAAGTCGCGGCGGACGGACCGGCATTGTTGACGCTGATCGTGTAGCTGTAGCCCGTTCCCGCATCGACCGGATCGTCGGAGTCGGACTTGGTCACCGACAGATCGGCGACAGCCGTGATGGCGGTCGTTTCCGCGTCGGTGTCGTTACCTGGTGTGGGATCGGTCTCTGCCGCGCTCACCGTGACGTTGTTG
>JAAEQF010000639.1 GCA_024231695.1 FCB group bacterium | reverse complement strand
CCAGCCTTAATCCATTCACCAGCCTCAATCCATTCACCAGCCTCAATCCCTTTACCAGCCTCAATCCATTCACCAGCCTCAATCCATTCACCAGCCTTAATCCATTCACCAGCCTCAATCCATTCACCAGCCTCAATCCATTCATCAGCCTCAATCCCTTCACTAGCCTCAATCCATTCACCAGCCTTAATCCATTCACCAGCCTCAATCCCTTTACCAGCCTCAATCCCTTCACCAGCCTTAATCCCTTTACCAGCCTTAATCCCTTTACCAGCCTTAATCCATTCACCAGCCTCAATCCCTTTACCAGCCTCAATCCCTTCACCAGCCTTAATCCCTTTACCAGCCTTAATCCCTTTACCAGCCTCAATCCATTCACCAGCCTCAATCCATTCATCAGCCTCAATCCCTTCACCAGCCTCAATCCATTCATCAGCCTCAATCCCTTCACCAGCCTCAATCCCTTCACCAGCCTTAATCCATTCACCAGCCTCAATCCATTCACCAGCCTCAATCCCTTTACCAGCCTCAATCCATTCACCAGCCTCAATCCATTCACCAGCCTTAATCCATTCACCAGCCTCAATCCATTCACCAGCCTCAATCCAT
>JAAEQF010000638.1 GCA_024231695.1 FCB group bacterium | reverse complement strand
CGATCAACGAAGCCCTCAGAGAAGAATTCTCTGTTAAGCAATCGAAAGAGCAAGGCTCTTCCCCATCAGCAAGGGCTGGCACCAGAAAGAACAATACTTCATTCTATCGATTCCCAGACTCAAGAGAGAGACACTTCGCTCCCTCTTACAATAGACCGAAGGTACATCCTCTGGGCTATTGCGAACCCGAACCCATGGACTGTAGCCATGCGGAAGGGAGACCTCGACAGTCGAGGTCTTCTGTTTCTCGACTAGACAAGTCGAAGCTTAGATGTCGAAGGTGTCAAAAACTCGGACACTTCGCATCTGATTGTAGAGCACCAAATCCGGTTGCTCGAAGTGGGTCTGCTTATGCAAACCCCAAGGCAAAAAACGGCTACAGTCAGTAGATGCAGGGCATTCTACTGGCTTAGAGACCATTGATGATAGTGCAGGGCATCAAGTGGAAGCCCTACGTGATCTTCGGCTTGATCATGCACACTTGCTCGATCTGGTCATGACTCAGATCTGTCATGAGTTCTGAGGAACTCATGGCCGATCT
>JAAEQF010000637.1 GCA_024231695.1 FCB group bacterium | reverse complement strand
TATCCATTTAATTGAAGACATTTTTCAAATCTCTTTCACTCCCTGGCACACATCGTGCTTTACATAGAGGGTGAGTTCGGGAGAATCGGAGGCCGAACAACCCACATCGGAATATTGAACAACCAAAAAAACACAGATCAACAAACGAGGAGGAGAAAATGTCGATCAATGAAAACGTTGTTGAAAGGTACAAGCACGCGGATTTCGACCTGCGATTGTCTCTATATCTCGATAATCGGACGCTCAGGCCCGTGTTCGACCAGATCGAGTACGGCGAAATGAAGGGAAGTTCAGCGCGCAAGGCATACGCTCCGAAGCGCCGGCCGAATGGATTTTCTTCATTCTCACTATTTATCATGCGGCTGCCCAAGGCGATTTTCTCCTTCTCACGAGGATGATACGGAATCGTGGATTGCTGATTTCGAAATGTTTTGTATTCAGAATTAACAGGAGGCGCGCTCGTAGTGCGCCCGTAATGGCGTTGCTTTTGGGAACGCACCCGATAAGGCGCGGAACCCGAAACGCCTCACGGCGTCACTACGAACAGGAGGTCCGCTCGTAGTGCGCCCGTAAGGGCGTTGCTTTTGGGAATGCACCGGATAAGGCGCGGAACCCGAAACGCCTCACGGCGTCACTACAAACAGGAGGTCCACTCGTAGTGC
>JAAEQF010000636.1 GCA_024231695.1 FCB group bacterium | reverse complement strand
CCTCGGCCAGGGACTGTTCCTGGACCACTGTCAGTAGTTGTTCCTGGACCCTCTGTTTGAGGTTGTTCCTGGACCCTCTGGCAGAGGTCGATCCTGGGCCCTCTGACTGCGGTTGATCTTGGGCCCTCTGGCTGTGGTTTTCCCCCGGGCCCTTCGACGTTTGTGTGTTCTTGGGCCGCTTGTCTGCGGTTGATCATGGACCCTCTGACAGAGGTTGATCCTGGGCCCTCTGACAGGGGTTGATCCTGGGGCCTCTGGCAGAGGATGATCCTGGGTCCTCTGACAGAGGTTGTTCTTGGGCCCTCTGACAGAGGTTGATCCTGGGCCATCTGACAGAGGTTGTTCCTGGGCCCTCTGTCAGAGGTTGATCCTGGGCCCTCTGACAGAGGTTGATCCTGGGTCCTCTGACAGAGGTTGATCCTGGGTCCTCTGGCAGAGGTTGTTGATCGGCCTGCTGACAGGAGCTGTACAAGGGCCCTCTGACAGAGCTTGACCGGGGGTCTTT
>JAAEQF010000635.1 GCA_024231695.1 FCB group bacterium | reverse complement strand
CTCTTATCAAATCAATCAGTCCTGCCCAGCCCCGCTTGATTCCTATGACCTGATATCCTTCTTTTACAGCTCTCAGTGTTATGGCTCTGATTGCCGGGTTTAATCCTGGAACATCGCCTCCGCCTGTTAATAATCCGATAATTTTTTTCCCCTTTTGAATATTTGCCATGGTCTTACCTCCGGATTTATTCAAGCAGTTAAAACCTGGTCCTCTAGGCCAGGTCAGAGATATTTGGCTATGCCTTTATGTAATATGAAAAGTGCCAAAAGTGATCTTAAGTGAACTTAAAGCTGAGCTGAATAGTGTAGTTTACTATTCAAACGAAACTTATGCCAATGGTAAAAGTGACTAAAGTTAATGTATCGCTTCGCTCTATCAGTTAAATAGCGAAACTTGAATAGTATAGTTTTGCTATTCAAATGAATCTTGATACCTTTGTGATATAAAAAAAGATAGAATTCCATAACTTTAGTTCACTTTAAACTTAAGTCACTTCAAACTTGATAATAAAAAGCATATCCCCTTTTAGGGTAACCCAAAGCCTGGCCCTTTGGGTCAGGATTTTTACTAAGAGACTTTTTTTTATTTATGCTGACCTGGAAAATTGAATGGCCATACTATCACTACATAGATTTTTTCATGTAATGATAGTTCATAATTTTATCAGCCAGTTTAATCCGGCTTTTATCGGTTTGTGTCTATATCGACATCAGATCTTTCTCTTTGGCCGCCGAGATAGTATCGATGTCCCTGATGAACTTATCGGTCGATTTCTGCACCTGATCGGCGCCTTTATGCTGATCATCCTCGGATATTTCTTTGTCCTTTTCCGCTTTCTTCAACTTTTCGTTGGCATCGCGACGGATATTGCGCACAGCTACTTTGCCGTCTTCGGCGATTTTCTTGCAGAGTTTGACCAGTTCCAGCCGGCGCTCTTCGGATAGCGGCGGTACCGGCACGCGGATAAAATTGCCTTCCACCAGGGGATTAAAACCGAGTTCCGCCGTCTGAATGGCTTTAACCACATCGCCCAATATACTTTTGTCCCAGGGCTGAACGACCAGACTCATTGGATCGGGAACGGAGATGGAGGCCAATTGATTCAAGGGCTGTTTTTGACCATAGGCATCAATCTTTATATTTTCAAGTAATGCCGGGTTGGCTTTGCCCGATCTAATGCCCTTTAATTCATCGGTGACGGCTTCCACCGATTTTTGCATTCTACGTTCCGCATCGCCATGAATTTCATCTACCATAATAAGACTCCATTCTATTTGACCAACGTACCGACCGATTCACCCATCCCGGCCCGGTACAAATAATTCTCAATGCCCAAATTAAAAACTCGCAGGGGGATTTTATTATCCTTGCACAAAGCAATTGCCGCGGCGTCCATTACTCCCAATTCTTTCGACAATGCCTCCAGATAGGTCAGTTCGGTATATAATTCGGCCTTCGGATCGGTTTTGGGATCAGAACTGTAAACGCCGTCAACATCGGTGCCTTTGAGAATAAGCCCGGCGCCCAATTCGGAGGCGCGCAAAGCCGCAGCCGTATCGGTGGTAAAATAAGGGTGGCCGGTTCCGGCCGCCAGAAATACCACTCTTCCCTTTTCCAAGTGACTTATCGCCCGTCGGCTGGTATAGGTGTCAGCAAAAGCCTCCATCGATACCGCCGTGAGCACTCGAGCCGGTACGCCCAGGTTTTCCAGTTGATCCTGAAGAGCCAGGGCATTAATCACCGTGGCCAGCATCCCCATATGATCGGCGGTAATGCGATTCATACCGGTTTTTGAGGCTTTCAGTCCGCGGAAAATATTCCCGCCGCCGACAACAATGCCGATCTGAACTCCGGCCTCCTGCAGGCGTTTTAATTGTAAGCAAATAGTTTTGACCGGCTCGGGATTTATACCGAACCGGTCGCTGCCGGTGAGCCATTCACCGGAAAGTTTGATAAGGATTCTCGAATATCGGGGTTCGTCCCCCATATTTTACTCTCCTAAACGAAAACGGACAAAACGACGAACCTGAATATTCTCGCCGATTTTGGCAATTGTATCGGTAACAACCTCAGATATTGTACGATCAGTGTCCTTGACGAAGGCTTGTTCCATCAAACAGGCCTCACCATAAAATTTCTCGATCCGGCCATCCACGATCTTATCCAGAATTTTTTCCGGCTTTCCCTCTTTCAGGGCCAGATTACGATAAATTTCCTTTTCCGCTTCAATGATCTCGGGAGAGAGCTCTTCCCGGGAAACGACGCGCGGATCGGCGGCGGCCACCTGCATGGCGATATCTTTGGCGAATTCACGGAAATCATCGGTACGAGCCACAAAATCGGTTTCGCAATTGATTTCAATCATAACGCCCAACTTGTCGCCGGGGTGAATATAGGAAAAAATGAGTCCTTCACTGGTGGCTCGTCCGACCTTTTTGGCCGCCGAAGCTATCCCCAGTTCACGAAGATGTTTCAGGGCCTTATCGACGTCACCATCGCATTTGGCCAGGGCTTTTTTGCAATCCATCATTCCTGCGCCTGTTTTATCGCGCAGTTCTTTTACCATTTTCGCAGTAATCTCAGCCATGGTGTCCTCTCAATCTATTAGGCTCCGGCCTCGGGGGCGTTGGGAGTAGTTTCGGTGTTGTCGGTTTTCACGGGAACAGTTTCCGGCTTGATCTTTTCCTCGACCACGGCCTGCTTTTCATCTTCGCCAGCCATTTCACGGGCGGAAGTACCGTGACGAGCAGTCTCGATCGCATCGGCTATTTCCCGTGTGATAACCCGGATCGATTTGATGGCATCGTCGTTGGCGGCAATCGGGAAGTCGATATTATCGGGATCGGCATTGGTGTCAAGAATGGCCACAGTCGGAATACCCAGCTTGGTCGCTTCGGCCACGGCGATTTTTTCCTTCTTGCAATCGACAATATATAAAAGACCCGGCAGCATGTTCATTTCCTTGATGCCGCCCAGGACTTTCACCAGACGGGATTTTTGCCGCTGGATAGAGATGATTTCTTTCTTGGTGTATTTTTCGAGAGTGCCGTCCTCTTCCATCTTCTCGATCTCTTTGAGACGTTTAATGCCGCCTTTGACGGTATGGAAGTTGGTCAGCATGCCGCCCAGCCAACGTTCGCAAATATAAAAGACGCCGGCCCGTTCCGCTTCTTCGCGAATAACTCCTTTGGCCTGCTTCTTGGTGCCGACAAAAAGGATCGACTTGCCACTCTGGACGACTTCCTGAATTTTACGCTTGGCGGCGTCGATAGCGTTAAGCGTTTTCTTTAGATCGATGATATAAATGCCGTTGCGGGCAGTGAAAATAAACGGCTTCATTTTGGGATTCCAACGACGGGTCTGATGCCCGAAATGAACCCCGGCTTCAAGCAACCGCTTGACTCGCGGATCAATCATGGGGTGAACCTCTCTGGTTTTTGCTTCCATTCCCTTCAACCCCGGCAGGCCGCGAACGCGGACCCCTGCACAAGTCCGGGAATGTGATTATTTGTTAACTGCTCTTTAACGTTTCGAGAACTGGAACCGTTTACGAGCTTTCGGCTGTCCATATTTCTTACGCTCGACCTTACGAGCATCGACCGTCAGAAAACCGCCTTTTTTAAGTTCCGCACGCAGTTCCGGATCGAACTGTATCAGCGCCCGGGCAACGGCCAAACGCATAGCACCGGCCTGACCACTGATTCCGCCGCCTCTGACCCGCGCCGTGATATCCACGCGCGTGACCATTTCCACGGCTTCCAATGGCTGCATCATGTGCTGAATCAAAACGTCGCGGCAAAGATAAGCCTCTTTGCTGCGTCCATTGATTTTAATCTTGCCATTGCCGGCCTTGAGGCCAACACGACAAACGGCCTCTTTGCGACGACCAGTGGCTCCGATCATGGCGGGCGCCATTTTTTCCGTATTCTCTTCCATCATCAATTCCGATCTACTTCAGTTTCAGCTCCTGCGGCATTTGCGCCCGATGGGGATGAACGCCGTCGGCATACACATGTAGTTTTTTGAAGACCTTGCGTCCCAGCCGTGTATGAGGAATCATACCCCGGACGGCCATTTCTACCAGCCTTTCGGGAAATTTTTCCAGCATCTGCTTGTATGTTCTTTCCCGCAAACCACCCGGATATCCGGTATAACGGAAATATTTCTTTTGAGTGGCCTTTTTGCCGGTTACGGCAACATGGCGGGCATTAATGGCGACAATATGATCTCCACAATCCAAATGAGGAGAAAAGTATGGTTTGTCTTTACCGCGCAGGACATCGGCCATTCTCCCTGCCGCCCGGCCGAGGATTGCCCCTTTCAGATCGATCACATACCATTTCCTGTCGATCTCAGTAATTTTGGGCACGTATGTTTTCATCTTCAACTCCAGAATCCAGTTTCCTTCAAACAAGAAAGCCCGAAAATATACGAGAAAAACTCCCCCTGTCAAGTACTTAAATCTATTTTTTTTATCGAGGGGCGTTTTCAATTTATTATCGGTCAACAGACTGGCCCGGTTTAGCCGGGAATCAATCCCGGACAAAGCCTTTCATCAGAATACCCTAAAGGCGATAATCTGTATCCATGTATAGAAAAAAGGCAAATGCCCAACGATCCTTCGCGAGCATTTGCCATAATCGGAGCCCCCCGCCGATATTTCTTTTAACCTGGCAAGGGAACCGGCCTGAGCGTCCTTGGCATTTGGCCAAGTTACCGATTGCAAATTATCAAACAATAAGTTTTGTGGAAATGTTCCCGGAATGAAAATATATAATCAAGCAGCTTTTGAGAAATATCTCACCATACATCAACTAATACTTTATAATTATTGCGTATTCGCCTATTATATAGGACTATACCTGTATTTACCCCGAACTCCTGCCCGGCCTTATATCTCATAATAATTTGGAGTTCGAAGGAAATCGGCCGCTATTTTCTTCCGCCCGGACGGATGCCGGTGTCGGTTATATAGGCCGTTACCAACTTATGGGGAGTGATATCAAAAGCCGGACTGTAAACTTTGACTCCAGCGGGCGCAGTCGGTTTACCGAACCCCTCGGTGACTTCCCCCGGTGATCGTTGTTCGACAATGATCTGCTCTCCGGATTCCAGAAACTTATCAAAGGTCGATTCCGGGGCAGCAACATAAAATGGGATACCGTGCTCTTTAGCCAAAACGGCCACGGCGTATGTACCGATCTTGTTGGCTACGTCGCCGTTTTTGGTGATCCGGTCGGCCCCGGTGATAACGGCGTCGATTTTTCCCTGAGCCATGGCGTATCCGGCCATATTATCGGTCAACAATGTAACATCAATATCCTCCTGCATCAACTCCCAGCAGGTCAGTCGTGCACCCTGTAAAAGCGGTCGGGTTTCATCGGCGAAGACTTTGATATTTTTGCCCATTTCTTTGGCTTTGTAAAAAACGGCCAGGGCCGTCCCTATCCCCCCCGTAGCCAGAGCCCCAGCATTGCAATGAGTCAGGACCGTGGCCTCATCTGGCAACAGTTGCGCCCCGTGGCGCCCCATAGCATCGCACATTTTTTCGTCCTCTTTTAATATGGCATCGCCTTCGGCCCAGAATATTCGCCGGTATTCATCAAGTGAATCACCATCATACTTCTGCACTTTTTCCATCACGCGATCGACTGCCCAGGCCAGATTAACGGCCGTCGGGCGGGCGTTTTTAATCTCCTGCGCAACATCAACCATTACTTTAGATAATTGCTCCAAAGTGATATCAACCTGCGCCTCTGAGGCCAATGCCAGAGCGTACGCGGCGGCAATTCCGATGGCTGGAGCGCCTCTGACTTCCAGCCTCTTGATAGCCTTGATGACGCCTCGATAATCGGTATATTCGTTATAGGTCAGCGTTTCGGGCAGGACAGTTTGATCCAGAAGAATCAGTTTTTTATCTTCGGCTTTTATGGTCGTGAACTTCATTTTCAATCTCCAATAATTTGGATCACCAGTTCCCGCTGGCGGGCTTTGTTGTCGAATTCGAGAAAAACGATCTGTTGCCAGGTACCCAAAGTCAATTTACCGCCCACAAATGGAATCGTAATATCGGGGCCGATCATGGAGGCCCGTAAATGGGAGAAGCCGTTGCCGTCGTGCCAGGTCAGGTCATGCTGGTAGTCACGATTGGAAGGAACCAGCTTTTCCATCAATTCCGGAAAATCAACTTTCAAGCCCGGTTCGTATTCGATGGTCGTTAGGCCTCCGGTGGAACCGGGAACGAAAACGGTCACGGTGCCTGAGGTCACGCCACTATGGCGAACCAGTTCGGCAACGGCGGCGGTTATATCATGCATCTCGCCGGGACCGCCGGTAGTCAGCTTAATCGTTTTGGTGACAATCATTTTTGATACAGGTGTCTTTTGATTTTCTTGGTCGAGGTTTTTTCAAACTCATGGCGGATATATTCGATATTCTTTATCCGCTTGTAATCGGCCATCCGGCCACAGATTTCTTTTATTTCCGGACCGAGAACCGCCTTGATCTCCCCGTCGGTGATATTCTCGGCTTCCTTGTTCAATTGTGAGGCCAGCATTTCAAAATCGGGAAAAATCACAGCCGACACCTCTTCCCGGCCGGTCTCTCCCATTTTACCAAAGACAAGTGATTCGAAGATATACGGCGAACGCAAAAGTTCAGCTTCGATCTCTTCAGGATAAATATTTTTCCCCGCGGCCGATACGATTAGACTTTTCTTGCGGCCCATTATAAAGAGGTAGCCTTCTTCGTCCAGCCGCCCCAGATCGCCGGTATAAAGCCAGCCATCCTTCAGAAGTTTGGCCGTCTCTTCCGGGTTGTCCTGATATCCGGGAGTAATCATCGGGCCTTTGGCCAGTATTTCCCCCACGCCTTTTTCATTGGGGTTGTCAATTTTAATTTCGACGTTGGACATGGGGATGCCGACCGAGCCGAATTTGATTTTCTGGTATGGATTGACGGTCAGAATCGGCGAGGATTCGGTCAGGCCGTAACCCTCGATAAAACAAAAGCCCATCAGGCTGAAATTGCGGGAAATTTCGGCCGGTAATGGCGCGCCACCGGAGACCAGCATTTTTATACTATCCATCCCGGCCTTTTTGCGGAATGAGGCGAACAGCTTATTGCCGATATTTACTTTTGTCGCCGCATACATCCCCTTGGTCATAGCGCAAAGCGTTTTGAACATAGCCCGTTTGAGCGGCGGAGCTTTTTTGACACCATTGATAATACCGTGATACAGCTTTTCGTACAGGAGCGGAACCGAAATGAAATAATTGATCTTATGCTTCTTGAGACCGTTCATGATTTCCCGCGAATTGAGTTCCCGAACATAATAAACCGTCATGCCATTCATCAAGGGCAAAATCATGCCGCAGGTGGCTTCGAAAGTATGATGCAAAGGCAACACCGATAAAAACCGGTCTCCTGCAGTAAAATTCAGAAATTCAAAAACGCCGTCGATATCGGAAAGAATATTGTGGTGAGTCAGAATAACTTTTTTGGAGCGCCCGGTAGTACCGGATGTAAATATGATCACAGCCGGCGAGTCGGGATCGGTAGCCGGGTTTTGTTCGACCGGGTTGTCGCCTATGTCAGCCGTCGGTATCGATTCCAGGTTGACCAGTTCCGGGCCGTTTTCAATCTCGGCGATTGCCTGCTCGGAGATTTCCAGATAACGTGGCGAAGCGATCAGTTTGGTAATATGGGCATCTGTGAAAACCCGTTTGAGTTCGTCTTTTTTAAGAAGGGGGTCAATCGGGACAACCAGTCCTCCGGCGGCCAGAATACCCAGATAGAGTTTGCACCATTCCGGGCGGTTTTCGGAAAGCAGGCCGATCGGTTGAAGGGGCTTTAGTTGACCCAGCCACTCGGCTGTTTTGCGGACATTGGCGGCCAGTTCCCGGTAGGAAACAGTGGCGTCGCTTCCGGCCATCCCTACAGCGGGGATGTCGGCAAACTTTTCGGCGACGGCAAGAAAACGCAACGGGATAATCATGCTATTGGTCTCGCCCGCCTTTTCGTTGCCGGTCATAGCCTTTTCCGGTTCTGAAACAGACATGGTAATAAGATATAAATCGAGATATGTCAGGGCAACAGGTTTTTGGGGCCGTTCGGTCACATGAAAACCTCCAAGTCAGTCCCAATACACGGAAGTGATTATCAGGCAGATATTTAAGATTGACATATAAGAATACTTGTAGTATTATAGGGAAAGACTTTCTCCACCATTTTACCCGGTGTTGATTACATATGCCGACAAAAACCGCAACCGTATCGGGGGAAATCATGCTGGTTCGCACAACATTACTATTCCTGATTCTCTTAGTGCTGTCAACTCCGGCCATAGCTCAAACCTGGGAACAGACCAATGGGCCGTATGCGGATGGAAGAAATGTTCGGGCGTTGGTTGTCAATGTCAGCGGCGACCTTTTTGCCGGGGCCGTTAGTAGTGT
>JAAEQF010000634.1 GCA_024231695.1 FCB group bacterium | reverse complement strand
GGATTCGGGCCGACCTCTTCGATCGTTTCCATATATTCCGAGATGAGTTCCGGGATCTGCCCAAATTCATCAACCGACAATTGGTGAACCTTAATGCGGTCGGATTCCAGTACCAATCGATCTAATGTTTCCTGGATTTTGCCCATACGGTAATCAGCCAATTCCGAACCCTTCATGAAATGGCATTGATAATTATCACCATATTTACATCCGATCATTAATATGCCGTCAATGCCTTTAGAAAGGGAGTCGGCAATCCAAACGAGATTGATATCGCCCAGACAACGGAGCGGAATGAACCTGACATAAGGGCTATACTGCATCCTGTTGAGCCCGGCAAGATCAACGGCCGGATAGGCGTCATTTTCACAGATGAAACAAACAACCCGAGGTTTTTCTTCATCCTCTTCAGGCACCTCAATCGCCTTGACCATAGAACCGATGATATCAACAGAGAAATCCTTGAAGCTGATAATCCGCTCCGGGCAGGAACCCATACAGATACCACAACGACGACAGCGGGTAGGATTCGGTTTTGGCGTTCCCTTTTCATCCTCATCATAGGCACCAAAGGGACACTCTTCCGTACAGCGCTTACACTGGGTACAGCGAGACAAGAATAGATCAGGATAGGTTTGATCCCCTGCCCTAGGATGCACCGCCTCGCCCCGGGAAACCATTTCCACACACTGAATCGCTTTCAAGGCGGCGCCGGTAGCGTCATCAGCAGCCATCAGGCTGTCCATGGGCTGACGCACACATCCGGCCGGATAAATTCCGGTCCGGCGGCTTTCATAAGGAAAGCATACATAATGCGAATCCGGAAAACCATGTTTCAAAGCAGGCAGTTCCGGACCTTGACGATACGTCAAATTCAAGATATCGGATTTAAGGACCTGATCAGCCGGCGGTTCCTTCGCATCACCGTCTTTCTTTTGAGCTTCTTCTTCCGAAGAAAGTTCAACTTCCTCGCCTATAGCGGTCATCGGAACCATTCCTGTAGCCAGCACAACCATATCAGCGCTGATTTCTATCTTCTCGCCAAAGAGAGTATTGTCCACTTCTATCCGTAACCCCTTATCGGCATCCTCTTGTACGGAGGCAATTTCGCCTTTGGTCAGAAAAATTCCTTCGTCCTGCTGGATCTGTTTATAGAAATTCTCG
>JAAEQF010000633.1 GCA_024231695.1 FCB group bacterium | reverse complement strand
TGGCCCATAGCTTATTATTCTATGGACCGATGGCTCAGCAATTTCGCCCACCGGATGACTCTGGATTTATCGCCTTTTCTGATATCCGGGATAGCGGCAATAGTTATCGCATTATTTGCTGTGATAACACAATCTATTCAGTCGGCGCGGATGAATCCGACAACAATTTTACATAGAGACAGTTGAACAAGTATCAACGATTATCTGATTATACGATATAATACTTCTCCGTACCCGTTTGTAAATGATAATTTATGTTACTTTAACAAAGTCATCCGTTTAGCGAATGTTTTATCTCCCGCTATCAGTTTATAGAAATAAACACCGCTGGAATATTTTGATGCATTCCATGTGATGTTGTGCTGTCCGGCTTCAATACGACTGTCAACAAGCGTTTCCACTTTCTGCCCCATCAGGTTATAAACGATTAAAATCACATCATCGGTTTGAGCGATGTCAAAAGAGATGTTTGTAGTGGCATTGAAAGGATTGGGGTAGTTCTGGTTTAATGCTGTTGTGGTTGGTAAAATCTCATCAGAACCCCTTTCACCCCATTCCCCTGGACTGAAGATAATTTCGCTTCCCGGTCGTCCCCAAGCGTAAGTGAATTCAAATTCAAAACAGCAATTACCAATATAATTATTAATTGCCGGCCCCACTTCGATATTTATTGCAGCATCTGAAACTCCTGTTACTGTTCCCGGCCTATAATAGTAATAACCAATATATGTACCTCCCGGATTCAAATTGTTTACCACGTTCCGTGAGATATTAAAATCATATTGAGTTCCGGCACAATCACCTATGGTCGGATATATCTCTCCGTAAACGTCAATTGCCTCGGTTCCGCAGTTTGAAACTTCCAGATCCCACATAATAATACCGTTAACATTGGGAATCCTGGGCGTTGATGTAGTTACGCCGCAATCATAACAATAAACTGCCAGATTTAACAAAATTGAGACATTGTCGGGACCCGAATTAGCCACCGCCAAGTCGTTGCGGCTATCACCGTTTAAATCGGCGGAGTAGATTGAATGAGATCCATTTCCAGCGCCATAATTGACTGCTGGGGCAAAGGTTCCGTTGCCGTAGTTGAGCAGGATGGAGACATTGTCGGAATTCCAATTAGCCACCGCCAGGTCGTTATCGCTATCGCCGTTAAAATCGGTGGAATAGACTGAATGGGGACCAACCCCGGCTCTATAATTGACCGCCGGGGCAAAGGTGCCGTCGCCGTTGTTGAGCAGGATAGAGACATTTTTGGAACCACTATTAGCCACTGCCAGGTCGTTGTCGCTATCGCCATCTAAATCAGCGGAATAGACTGACCAGGGATCAGTACCGACCCCATAATCGACCGCCGGGGCAAAGGTGCCATCGCCGTTGTTGAGCAGGATGGAGACATTGCGGAAGGCATAGCCACTATTAGCCACCGCCAGGTCGTTGTCACTATCGCCGTCTAAATCGGCGGAATAGACTGAACGGGGAGAATTACCAACCGCATAATTGACCGCGGGGGCAAAGGTGCCGTCGCCGTTGTTGAGCAGGACAGAGACATCGTTTGACCAATTATTGGCTACCGATAGGTCGTTATCGCTATCGCTATCTAAATCGGTGGAATTAATTGAAAAGGGGCGATCACCAGCCCCATAATTGACCGCCGGGGCAAAGGTGCCGTCGCCGTTGTTGAGCAGGATAGAGACATTGTCGGTACCACCATTAGCTACCGCCAGGTCATTGTCGCTATCGCTGTCTAAATCGGTAGAGTAGACTGACCAGGGGGCAACGCCGACTCCATAATTGACTGCCGGGTAAAAGGCACCGAGGCCATTGTTGAACAGGATGGAGACATTGTCGGAATTAACATTAGCCATCATTAGGTCGTTGTCGTTATCGCCATCCAAATCGGCGGAGTAAACCGAAGCGGGATAATTACCGGTCCCAAAATTGACCTGCGAGGCAAAAGTACCGTCGCCGTTGTTGAGCAGGATAGAGACAGTGCTGGAACTACCATTAGTCACCGTTAGGTCGTTGTCGCTATCGCCATCTAAATCGGCGGAATAGACTGAATAGGGACTACTACTGGTCTCATAATTGACCGCCCAACGAAAGGTTCCGTTACCGTTGTTAAGCAGGATAGAGATATTATGGGAACCACTATTAGCCACCGCCAGGTCGTAGTCGCTATCGCCGTCTAAATCGCCGGAATGGACTGTACGTGGTTGATCACCGACCCCATAACTGCTAGTCGAGCTAAAGGTGCCGTTGCCGTTGTTGAGCAGGATGGAGACATTGTCGGAATTTTTATTAGCTACCGTTAGGTCGTTGTCGCCATCACCGTCTAAATCGGTGGAGTAAACTGAAACGGGATAACTGCCAACCCCATAATTGACCACCGGGGTAAAGGTGCTGTCGCCGTTATTGAGCAGGATGGAGACATTGTTAGAACCAGCATTAGCCACTGCCAGGTCGTAATCGCTGTCGCCGTCTAAATCGGCGGAATAGACTGACGAGGGAGCATCACCAACTCCAAAATTGACAGCTGAAGCAAAGGTACCGTCGCCATTGTTAGGCAGGATGGAGACATTGTCGGAATTTTGATTAGCCACTATTAGATCGTTGTCGTTATCGCCATCTAAATCGGCAGAACAGACTGAAATGGGATAATTGCCGGCTCCATAATAAACTGTAGGGGCAAAGGTACCGTCGCCATTGTTAAGCAGGATAGAGACATTTTCATAACCACCGTCAGGACCACTATTAGCCACCGCCAGGTCGTAGTCGCTATCTCCATCTAAATCGGCGGAATAGACTGAAAGAGGACCATCGCCGACTCTATAATTGACCGCCGGGGCAAAGGTGCCATCCCCATTGTTAAGCAGGACGGATACACTATCGCCTAGAGTAGCCACTGCCAGGTCGTAGTCGCTATCGCCGTCTAAATCGACAGAATAGACTGAACAGGGAACCTGACTTGTCCAATAATCAATCCCGGCTTTAAAAAGCGGTTGGAAAGCAAAGACGCTTACAGTCGATAATACCAACGCAGCGCAAAACAAAATTATAGCTAACTTTTTCATCGAAAGCCTCCTTAGAATTCAAATTAAGCAGATTAACTTCTCAAATCCTTTCGGGAGATCTAAACTTTTATGGAGGTAATATTAAATTTTTATATTGTTGAAACCGAAAGGATTTCGGTCTATGTTTTTTTGTAAAGAACTCCGCCCAATGCAAGCTGTGCTCAGAAGAAAATCTCAGGGCAGTATATTATATAAAATTATACAAATTTCACAAGAAAGTCAATGAAAATATGTTGGATTACGACAGAAACTGGTTGGACAAAATCCAGCCTCCAAAATATTGGTTTTTAATTCATAAGAACTGGCGGCAATAATAATCAACTTTCCTCGTATTTTGCTTTGAGCGCTTCGATGACTCCGGGATCGGCCAATGTTGTCACATTCCCCAAAACGGAACCTTCGGCAATATCCCTCAACAACCGTCTCATGATTTTGCCGGACCGG
>JAAEQF010000632.1 GCA_024231695.1 FCB group bacterium | reverse complement strand
GTGGCAACGAAGGCGAAGAGAAGGTCCAGACAACCTATAACTACAACTTTGACGGCGACCAGATTAAGACTGTTACAGAGTTCACCTATGAAGCAGACGCTCTTACTCAGTCTGACACCTACAGAAATAACACCATCACCGCTGTGATTGGTGAAGCCACCAAGGACGTCTTAAGAAGCGTATCTGTTTACACCGGCAACGAAGGTGAGGAGAAAGTCCAATCTACCTTTAACTATAACTTTGATGGCGACCAGATTAAGACAGTCACTGACTTTACTTACACCAATGACGCCTTAACTCAGTCTGATACCTACCGTAACAACATCACAACAGGTGATATCGCTGTAGCTCAAAGAGATGTCTTAAGAAGCGTATCTGTTTACAGTGGCAACGAAGGCGAAGAGAAGGTCCAGACAACCTATAACTACAACTTTGACGGCGACCAGATTAAGACTGTTACAGAGTTCACCTATGAAGCAGACGCTCTTACTCAGTCTGACACCTACAGAAATAACACCATCACCG
>JAAEQF010000631.1 GCA_024231695.1 FCB group bacterium | reverse complement strand
GTTTGATGATTTTCAAAGGGCGCAATCGAGGACTGTTGTTACCTCAGGTCGCGACTGATTATGGTTGGACGCGGACCGAGTTTTTAGAACATACCTGCCAGAAAGCCGGCCTTGATATAAACGCCTACAAATCCCCGGACGCCGAAATCTTCAAATTCCAGGCGTTGATTTTTTCGGAATAGGACACGCTAGCGTGTTTTAAGCTGTCGCGTGGATGACCGGGATTCTTGTTGGCGCACGAATGGGTGTTTTTCAACATTCCCGACGCGGTGGGCCACACGCTCGCGTGTTTTCTGCTCGCTCGCTTCGCTTGCCTCGCCTTATTTGCATAAGAAAGTGTCTTCGACACCTGCCCTACCTGTGATCGTATAGAATTGCGTCAACAAATCCCTCGCTCCCCTTCGTATTTTGTTGATATGGTAGATGTAGATCGCCTATATTTAAACAAAGCACGGAAAAATTAATCACTGGAGGCGCTCATGCCCGCCCGCAAACCGGCCAAGAAGAAAAAAGCAACTTCCCCTTCTAAAACTATAGATACTCTGCTTCTGGAAAAACGGACGTTCAAACCTTTCCCAGCCTTCTCTCGCCAGGCCAACGCCAAAAAATCCATATATACTCAGGCCAAAAAGAACCCGGTTAAATTTTGGGAAAATCTGGCTTCGGAACTGGTCTGGAAGAAAAAATGGCGCAAAGCTCTGGAATGGAAAGCGCCCGATGCCAAATGGTTCGTAGGCGGAAAACTCAATATCACCGAAACCTGTCTCGATCAACATATCACCAACGGTAATAAAAACAAAGCGGCACTGATCTGGGAGGGTGAGCCGGGAGATAAGCGGACGTTGACCTATTTCGATCTCTACCGGCAGGTCAATAAATTCGCCAATGTGCTCAAATCGTTGGGGATCAAAAAAGGCGACCGGGTTGCTATTTTCCTGCCGATGATCCCGGAACTTATGATTTCGACTCTGGCCTGCGCCCGTATCGGCGCAGTTCATTCGGTCGTTTTTGGAGGTTTCTCACCGGAATCGCTTCGCGATCGGATCAATGATGCCCAGGCCAAACTTCTGATCACAGCCGACGGCGGTTATCGGCGCGGCCAGATCATCCCTCTCAAACATGATGCCGACGTGGCTCTGGCCGGATGCCCGACGATTGAAAACGTCGTTATCGTCAAACGCGGCGACTTTTTGTTGCGCGTCAAGGAAGGGCGCGACCATTGGTATCATCGGTTGATGCAGGAAGCCGACAATTATTGCATGCCAACCTACGTGGACAGCGAACATCCATTATTTATTCTTTACACTTCGGGCACAACCGGCAAACCGAAAGGGATCGTCCATACCTGCGGAGGATATCTTACCGGAGT
>JAAEQF010000630.1 GCA_024231695.1 FCB group bacterium | reverse complement strand
GACCGGAAGACCTTTCCTTCGGCTGTGACGACCTCCTTGATCTCTCCCCGATCAAAGATCCGCGTCACCCGTCCCTGGTGCACGTTAATATGCAGGCCTTCAAGATCCTTTGTCAGGCGGGCGACAATCTCTTCTCCCCCAAGCCTCCACGACGGCCCCGTGAGCATGCATCCCTGCCACGAGGCAAGGCCGCCTATATGGGAATTCTCTATGACAAGGGTGCTGCAGGGGATGGACTTATATCTCTTGACCCAGCGGGTCCGAAGGGCCGCGCTCAGCCCGGCAGGTCCTCCCCCCACAACGATGACGTCCCAGTCATATCCCATGGATCTCCCTCTGCAAATAGGATAGGAGCCCTCCTGATCCAAGGATCTTCTCCACGTGGGGATCCAGGGGAAGAAGGGGAAATCTGCTTCCCTTTGCCGACTCCATAAACCCCGCTTCAGAGAAGATACGGATCACGTCGCCCTCTTGTATCCCATGCCCGGCTTCGGGACAGAGGAAAGGAGGAATCCCGAGATTGGCAAGGCTCCGGAAAAAGATCCTGGCGAATGACCGGGCCACGACGGCCCGAACCCCGGATGCGGCCAGGGCCCTGACCGAGGTCTCCCGGCTGGAACCGCAGCCGAAGTTCTCTCCGGCCACGATCACCAG
>JAAEQF010000629.1 GCA_024231695.1 FCB group bacterium | reverse complement strand
TCGCCAATACCGGCTCGGGCACACTGAACATGACCAACAGCCCCAACTACGTCACCGTAAATAATGCCGCGTTCACCGTTACGGCCCAGCCCGCCTCTTCCGTATCTCCCGGCTCTACCACCACCTTCACCGTTACCTTCGACCCCACCGCCGCCGGGGCCGTTACCGCGACAGTTACCGTAAACAACGACGATTCAAATGAAAATCCCTATACCTTCCAGATCGGCGGCACCGGCACATCGGCCCCGGAAATCGATGTAAAAGGCAGCGGCATTTCCATTCCCTCCGGTTCCACCAATCCCCAGGGCCCCGACGACACCGAATTCGGAAACGCCGATATCGCCGCCGGTTCCGTTCCCCATACCTTTACCATCGCCAATACCGGCTCGGGCACACTGAACATGACCAACAGCCCCAACTACGTCACCGTAAATAATGCCGCGTTCACCGTTACGGCCCAGCCCGCCTCTTCCGTATCTCCCGGCTCTACCACCACCTTCACCGTTACCTTCG
>JAAEQF010000628.1 GCA_024231695.1 FCB group bacterium | reverse complement strand
TGGGGACACCATACGTAAATCTGGGGACACCATACGCATTTTACCCATCCTTCTTCGGCCTCCCTGCCTGGTGCGGACGAAGCCGACGGCCGAGGCTGGATTCGAGCCCCGTGACGAATTCCTTCGAACCGAGCGGCCGGCCCGTGCGCTCATGCTGACGAATGCGATCCTGGTCCGCCGTCAAAGTCGGCAAACTCAGGAAATCACGCCACCCCGAATGCACCATCCCCAACAGCGCACCCGCGTCAACCAACTCGTCGTCAACACCAGCCAAATGAGCCCGCGCGCTCGACCACGCCCACTCCTCCGGCGACTCCACCAGCCCCGCCCGCACCGGGTTCATCTCCACATACCGCGCGCACGCCATCAAGTAGCCGCCATCCATTATATAAGACGCAAAACGACCCTGCCACAAATGACCACGCCAACCCTCACGAAAATTTATCATCCGGCTATACCGACGATGAGCCTCACCGATCGCCAGCCGCAATAAATCTGGGGACACCATACGTAAATCTGGGGACACCATACGCATTTTACCCATCCTTCTTCGGCCTCCCTGCCTGGTGCGGACGAAGCCGACGGCCGAGGCTGGATTCGAGCCCCGTGACGAATTCCTTCGAACCGAG
>JAAEQF010000627.1 GCA_024231695.1 FCB group bacterium | reverse complement strand
GGCGGTGCGCAGGTAACAGTATCCGAGTATAGCGGCGCTTATGAGATCGCTATGTACGACGCAAACGGATTTGACGTACAGACAGATGAACGTGACGTGAGATACGTTTACGACCACCTGGGCGAGATGGAGAACCTTGATGCGGATCCGGCAAGCGGCACGTATAACGGCTGGATATTAAGGGAGAAATCCATCTATGATACAAACGGTGTGGATCTTTTGGAAGAGTACATCTACAGGGCGAACACGCTCTTAGAGACCAAAGAAGTAGCTGTCGAGAACGATCCTGACGGTGACGGTACACCGGACGAGGTCGGTGAAGATACCGACTCAGAATTCTACGGTGACCACGTTAAATATTATTACCGTGACGAAGACGCGGGCTTGGGATTCGGGAGAGTTTGGCGTATAGACAACATCACTGAAGGCTGGTACTACGAGATAGGTTATGTGAATCCCGGTAACCCGGCAGATGACGCTATAGCGAGCAAGGTGAAGAAGGATATCATAACGGATCTCCCGATAGAATGGACGGAACGGTACGCGACAGCGGCTAACCTGTTAAAGAGGGTAGTCGAGAGTAACGGTGACGTCAGTGAATACGATGATGACGATACATTTGGTAACGGCGATTACGGCAGGACGACATTGTTGTACGACGCCAGCGCAAGTGAATACACCACATGGAGCTGGGGCGGTGCGCAGGTAACAGTATCCGAGTATAGCGGCGCTTATGAGATCGCTATGTACGACGCAAACGGATTTGACGTACAGACAGATGAACGTGACGTGAGATACGTTTACGACCACCTGGGCGAGATGGAGAACCTTGAT
>JAAEQF010000626.1 GCA_024231695.1 FCB group bacterium | reverse complement strand
GGCGTTTTCCAGCGTGCCTTAGGCGTTTTCAGCTGGTCAAAGTTGTGGCTGTGCCTGTGGTCTGCGCCTTTGGCGCTGCCACTGGCACAGCCAGCAAGCAGCAAACAGCAGAGTGCAAGCGGAGCGGCGTATTTCGTTTGGTGGTTGGTGGGAATGAATGTGTTGAGGTGATAGTAAGATGTATGAGAGTAGGTTAATGGAAAAGCAAGTACAAGCGCTAGGAAGCTTGCATCCTAGTATCTTGGAGGTAGAATTGTGTATAATTAGCACTGAATAGCTTGCCCCCAGGGTATTGCTCATAAAATTCAATTAACGCCCCCCAGGGCCTTGCCCCCCAGGGCATTGCCCCCCAGGGCCAGAATGATGTAAAATTAATGCAAATCACTACCTTTGCTAAGTACGTAAAAGTCGCGCCGGCGATTTTACACGGAGTTATTTTTTTCCAGCTCTCCTGTATATATAGGTATATAGGGCCTCAATTCTATATTTTTTCAGAAAAATTCTATAATTTTACAGAATTTTGAAGTGCATTTTTTTCCAGCTCTCAGGTATATATAGGTAGATAGGGCCTCAATTCTATATTTTATAGGAATTTTGCTCTATTTTTACAGAATTTTGAAGTGCATTTTTTTTCAGCTCTCAGGTATATATAGGTATATAGGGCCTCAATTCTATATTTTATAGGAATTTTGCTCTATTTTTACAGAATTTTGAAGTGCATTTTTTTTCCAGCTCTCAGGTATATATAGGTATATAGGGCCTCAATTCTATATTGAATAGGAATTT
>JAAEQF010000625.1 GCA_024231695.1 FCB group bacterium | reverse complement strand
TGCCTGAGTATGGTCGTATGTGTGGGGAGCGATTTGGTCAGCTGGGTCCCTGGCCAGTGGCCAGGGTCCATATTGGTGAGGGTTCTCCCAACCCTCCTTCGTGAAACTCCTTGCTGACCCAGACGCCGGGTGTATGTGACCTCAGCGCGCGGGGTGACCTGCGTGGCTTTCAACGCCACTGCGCACCACATGGACCCACAACCCCCGTTTCATCACCCCCACGCAGCCTGAACACGCCCCTTGTGTGGGGACCCATGTGGTCAGCAGGGTCCCTGACCACTGGTCAGGGTCCACATTGGTGAGGGTTCTCCCGACACTTCTTGCAAGCCCAGCCGCTGGGTGTGCGCGATCTTGTCGTGCCGGGGTCACTTGCACGGCTTCCAACACCACTGCGCACCACACGGACCCACAACCCCCGTTTGATCACACCACGCTGCCTGAGTATGGTCGTATGTGTGGGGAGCGATTTGGTCAGCTGGGTCCCTGGCCAGTGGCCAGGGTCCATATTGGTGAGGGTTCTCCCAACCCTCCTTCGTGAAACTCCTTGCTGACCCAGACGCCGGGTGTATGTGACC
>JAAEQF010000624.1 GCA_024231695.1 FCB group bacterium | reverse complement strand
GGCTGCCTCACTCAAACTCCGCTTGAGAATCTATTTAATACTATCATTTGACCTTCTTCTTACTCTTCACCCACCAGGCCCCCAAAATAAGACCAAGCAACCATAACATGCATAATCCCAGCCCTGCGCCCCTCTTAACCGGACCGGGTTCTAAAACAGAATCTAATATCTTAACTAATACTACAACGCTATGAATATGAATAATAACATTTTATCGTGTATTTCAAAATGACACCTAATTCATGTAATCGTTTAATTGTACGTCGCCAATGGCTGCGACGCGCCTTGGTATTGCGGCGTTGTGTTAACGCTAATTGCGCTACGATGGCTTCGGCGTATTTCCGGGAACAACGCCCCCCGCTGGTCCACAGCGGAGCCAGCCAGGCGGTTGCGGTTCGTATCTGGCATAGAGTTAGCTCCGGATTTTTCCCCCCTATGTTTCAAGCAAAATTCGCTCAGGAAAACATGGCTGACACAACTGAGAATCAGATGCCTCTGGATCGAAAGAAACTTGCGTACCTCGAAGTGGTCCATGCCCAACTCCGTTTTGCTGTCCTCAAAAGCCCGTTCAACGGTCCAGCGAGTGAAAGCCACCCGCAACAAAATCTCAACGGGGGTGGCTTCCGGGGCATTGCTGATAAAGTATTTGATCTCTCTGGGATTCAGAGCATTTCGCGCCACCAGCAAATGATGAGCCCTGGAGGGCAAGCCATCCTCGTCGGCCAGGTACACCAGCAGGTGTTTGGCCTGCCAGACCATGGGTCCTTTTTGCCCGTCTTTGACGCGATAGTTGATCCAGGATTGCTTCTGCATCGGTCGCGAGTAGCTCAGAATGTTTCGCACTTCCACCCGCGGATTGTTTTTCACTTTCAAACGCGGATAGTGTTTCTTCCGACCGGGTCTGCAATCGCGGGTATGAGCCTTGTACAACACCTCCGGCCGCCGGGTCCAGGCCGTCAAATCCACGGGAACCTCCGCGACATAATTTTGCCCCATACCGTCCAATTCACGCCGAAATTCGCCGCATCGGCCATAATACTCATCGAAGGTCAGCCAGGCAAATCGCAGACCGTTGCCCACCGCGCGCCGGTACTGCTCCAGAGCAATTTGCCATTTGGGACGATAGGTCAACTCCTCCGGAATGCCCGCCTCCTGGCAACGCAACCGATCGGCACTCCAGGTCTCTTCCGGCAGAAACAAATCGCCATCCAGCAACGTATGAAACTGCGGCGTGGCGTAGGCCAGGTGGACGCTGACCACACAGTTTTCCACTTTGCCGACGGCCCCGCAATGTTGCCGTTGGACACAAGCGGTCTTATGGCCTTTTTTGACAAAACTGGTTTCGTCAATCACCCCGACGCTGGCCGGGTCGGAATGATGCCGGTTAATATACTGCTGGAGACGATCACGCAGACGATGCTCATCCCAGCGGAACAAACTGAGAAACTGCTGCAAATTACGAGGCGGCTCCCCGCAGGCGTCGGCCATAGGCTCGATGCTTTTGCGTTCCAGATCGCTCAACTGCCCCTCGATATAGATATCCAGGTAACGCCGGGTGCTGACACGCCCGAAGCAGTCGTTAAATTGATGAAGAAAACGATTCAATGCAGGTTTGATCCTCAAAACAATGTTGGCGTCCATGCCGAAATCCTCCAAATAAATTGTTTATCTGAAAGGTTTTATCGGCATGCTGCCTGATTTACGTGAGCTTTTATAGCGTTGTAGTACTAATGATTACAATACATACGTTTTTCATGATGTTTTCTCTTTAATATTCATATCATATGGTTCTAGATCCATCGTTAGTTTTTCCACTTTGTCAGACACTAAT
>JAAEQF010000623.1 GCA_024231695.1 FCB group bacterium | reverse complement strand
GTTTTTTGCGTCCACTTGGTCCGTCGAAGCCATGGAGACCCGGAGAATCCAAGGCGAAACCCAACATAAGCTAGGAATGCTCGGAATGCTCGGAAACCAGCGGCATTCGCCAGATTTCCACTCGCGATGTTTAGGTAAAAGGAATACGGCCGGGGGTTGTAGGCGCCGTGGTTTGTTGGGTTTCGCTCTATCCGTTCCGGTTATCAAGAGTTGCCGGCATCTCTTATCAGCGGAGATGTCCGGGGCGCTTCAGCCCTCGATCCGCTCTACCCAACCTACGATGAAATCCGGGCCGTGCTTGATCATATCCTCGGCTTGCGGCGGCCCCCCATTACCATGAATTTCAATCTCCTCGTTCCTGCGCACCGCGCGGGAATTCAATCCTCCGGGTAAGAATAATGGCGGCATTACTTGTAGGTTGGGTAGAGCCCCCGATGACCGCGACGGCGTTTTTTGCGTCCACTTGGTCCGTCGAAGCCATGGAGACCCGGAGAATCCAAGGCGAAACCCAACATAAGCTAGGAATGCTCGGAATGCTCGGAAACCAGCGGCATTCGCCAGATTTCCACTCGCGATGTTTAGGTAAAAG
>JAAEQF010000622.1 GCA_024231695.1 FCB group bacterium | reverse complement strand
TGCGGTTGGGCGGAGGCTTCTATGCTGTAATTCCCTTCAAGCATATACGTATCGCTTATGCCGCTGTCAACTCCGGTGATACGGTAATAATATGTTTCGCCGGGCGTTAAGCCGCTGTCGATATATGTTGTAGTACTTGACGGTATCGTATCTCTCAAAACATAACCGCTGTCAGATGCCGGACTTCGATAGATTTTCCAGTAATAACTGTCCATTCCATCATCGCTGCTGCTTTGAGTCCCAATTGTTAACTTAATACTTGTGTCTCCTGAGCCAAGAGCACTTAAACTTCCGGGAGGATTTCCGTGACCTGACCAATCGATATATATTGTATCCACTCCGGTTACCATTAGTTTCCGGTTGTCGCCATTTGACGAATTGACGATTGTACGGTTATCACCGGGTTCATCGGCTCCGTTTATATAAAATTTGTAATCGTCATCGGCCTTTAAACTTGTAAAATAAATGACCCATGTGTCGGTTCCGGTTAGCTTGCGCATACGGTTACTGCCCGGACGGTTCCAATCTTCTTTTAAACCTATCACATAAATACTATCCGCTGAGGATGTATCATAATAACTTAACTCATATTCAACATTCTCTTCATGATTGTCATTCATCACTATTTTGTATTCGTAAGAAACATTTGGTTGAACCAATTCTGTACAACTCCAGCGTCCATCGGCTTCCTGACTAAGTTCATCTGTCCATGACCAGCTATTAAAATCTCCTCGAATTAAAACATTATTTGAAGCATTGCCTATATCCACTATTATCTTTACTTCCACCGGACTCTGCGGTTGGGCGGAGGCTTCTATGCTGTAATTCCCTTCAAGCATATACGTATCGCTTATGCCGCTGTCAACTCCGGTGATACGGTAATAATATGTTTCGCCGGGCGTTAAGCCGCTGTCGATATATGTTGTAGTACTTGAC
>JAAEQF010000621.1 GCA_024231695.1 FCB group bacterium | reverse complement strand
TATTAAGTCATAACCATGTTCAATGTACAGGTTAGTTTCTTTGCCGGATTGTTCGGAGAACGACTCGACTCCGTTGCTCTCAAATCCTGGCCCCCACAGAACGAACGGTACGGGGTCTGGTACATGGGTTTTTATCTCAATCGGTGTAGGGTGATCGGGCATGATCAATACTCGAAGACCACCTTTATTCCATGAGCGCAATCTGGATATTATGTGTTCATCGATTTGTTCAATCGATTTGACCTTCTCATCGATCAATCCCTCGTGGCCGGATTCGTCGGGTGCCTCGATGTGAACGAAAACCAGGTCATATTCCTCCAAGGCTTTTAGTGCCCCTTCGCCCTGTGCTTCATAGTCGTTATCAATATTATCGGTAACGCCGGGAATCTTCAGTATGGCAACATTGGTTAACCCTGCCAATCCCTCGAGTAAACCCACGCCGGATGTCATTGCTGCATTCAATCCGAATCTCTGTTCAAATGAAGGAAAATCCGGCACCCTTTTGCCACCCCAGAAAAGCCAGATCATGCTCGCCGGAATTTTCCCCTGAGATTGTCGTTCCAGATTAACCGGATGTTTTTCAAGGATTGGTTTTGATCTCTCCATCAAATCAAGCAGCAACTGGCTGCCCGGACCGTGAGGGAGGAAT
>JAAEQF010000620.1 GCA_024231695.1 FCB group bacterium | reverse complement strand
GTGGCAAGTGGGGTGGCACTCACTGCACTCGTTGCCCGCGTCCTTCCAGTAACCCTCGGGACACTCCGCCTGGCAAGAGTTGTCCGGAAGCAAGTAGAGCGGGTCGGCGCATGAGGTGCAGTTGTTCGCGCCAGCGTCATTGCACTCGTAGCAGGTGGCATCGCACGCAGAGCAAGTAGCTGGCGAGAGAAGGCCGTTCTCGTAGAAACCAGGCCCACACTCAGTCACACACATCGTCGAGTTCCAGAAGTTGCCGGAGTCGCACACGTCGCAGTCGTCCGCAGAAGGACACTCGGCGCAGCCAGCAGGGCAAGCCTCACACCCATGGGTGGCCAGGTTGCCAAACTGGAAGGCAGGACAGTCCGTCACACACTCGTGCGAAAGCAGGAACAAGTCGGTGCCTCCGGTCGTCTCGGTACAGCTCAGGCAGCTGCTAGAGTTACCGCCGTAGCAGGTGGTGCAGTTCTCATGGCAAGCCTCGCACTCGTGGGTGGCAGAGTCCTCGTACTCGCCGTCAGGGCAGTCACTCACACAGTAGCCGCTGCTGTTCAAGTACAGAGCGCCAATGCAGGACACGCAGTCACCCGCGTCCGCAGACAACGTGCACGTGTGGCAAGTGGGGTGGCACTCACTGCACTCGTTGCCCGCGTCCTTCCAGTAACCCTCGGGACACTCCGCCTGGCAAGAGTTGTCCGGAAGCAAGTAGAGCGGGTCGGCGCATGAGGTGCAGTTGTTCGCGCCAGCGTCATT
>JAAEQF010000619.1 GCA_024231695.1 FCB group bacterium | reverse complement strand
GATCCCGCACCGCGCGCTGGTCAACTTCCTGGAGGCGATGCGGGAGCGCCCCGGACTGGGTGCGGCCGACCGGGTGCTGTCGGTGACGCCGCTGTCGTTCGACATCTCGGGGCTGGAGCTCTGGCTGCCGCTCGTTTGCGGTGCCACGGTGGAGCTGGTGAGCCGCGAGACCGCCGTCGACGGGGAGCTGCTGCGGGCCCGACTGGGGGCGGCGACGGCGACGCTGCTCCAGGCGACGCCCGCGACCTGGCTCCTGTTGCTCCGCGCCGGCTGGCAGGGCGGCGAGGGTCTGAAGGCGCTGTGCGGTGGCGAGGCCCTGAGCCCGCAGCTGGCCGCGGCGCTTCTGGCTCGGACCTCGTCGACCTGGAACATGTACGGTCCCACCGAGACCACGATCTGGTCGTCGGTGCATGCGGTCGGCCCGGCCGATTGTGGCGAGCTCGCCGCGGTGTCGATCGGACGGCCGATCGCCAACACCGATCTCCACCTGGTCGACCGCAGGCTTGAGCCGCAGCCGCTGGGGGTGGCGGGGGAGCTCGTGATCGGTGGTGCGGGGCTGGCGCGCGGCTACCGCGGCCGCCCGGCCCTGAGCGCCGAGCGCTTCATCCCGGATCCGTTCGCCTCCGAGCCCGG
>JAAEQF010000618.1 GCA_024231695.1 FCB group bacterium | reverse complement strand
TTTGTTATCTCTTTCTCACCCAATCCAACCGTTGCTTTCTTTGCTGTTTGCTTTGTTGGCGCAACTGCGTAACTGCTTCTATTTTCTATTGCTACTGGCTTATCTTTCTTTAGAGATACTATTGTTACTGGTCGCTCTTGTGCTTTTGCTGGCGCTGTTGGTTGTTGTGTTTCCGGTCTAATGAAATCTATGCGTTCTTGTTGTTTTGGCGCTGTTGCTGTAATTTCAGATGTTGGTTTTTCAAACACACTTGCTTTTACTAATAGTGTGTTGCCATTGTCTGTTAAGATTCTCTCCGCTGGCATTGACATTGATGTTTCTGCATCTGCGATCTCGATCTTTGTGATCTTTGTTATCTCATTATCTTTTAATCCAACCGTTGCTTTCTTTGCTGTTTGCTTTGTTGGCGCAACTGCGTAACTGCTTCTATTTTCTATTGCTACTGGCTTATCTTTCTTTAGAGATACTATTGTTACTGGTCGCTCTTGTACTTTTGCTGGCGCTGTTGGTTGCTGTGTTTCTGATATTGTTGTTTCTGGTCTAATGAAATCTATGCGTTCTTGCTTTTCAACCTTAAATGTTTTTACTGTTGATTCTGGCTTTTCAAACACACTTGCTTTCACTAATAATGTGTTTCCATTATCTGTTATTACTCGTTCTGCTGGCATTGACATTGATGTTTCTGCATCTGCGATCTCGATCTTTGTGATCTTTGTTATCTCTTTCTCACCCAATCCAACCGTTGCTTTCTTT
Organism: FCB group bacterium; assembly: GCA_024231695.1. Classification (GTDB taxonomy): domain Bacteria; phylum Zixibacteria; class MSB-5A5; order GN15; family JAAZOE01; genus JAAEQF01. Next base: position 99 of record JAAEQF010000618.1, on the reverse strand, counting down.
GCTGTTTGCTTTGTTGGCGCAACTGCGTAACTGCTTCTATTTTCTATTGCTACTGGCTTATCTTTCTTTAGAGATACTATTGTTACTGGTCGCTCTTGT
>JAAEQF010000617.1 GCA_024231695.1 FCB group bacterium | reverse complement strand
GCCTGGTCGACAATACCTTTGCCGGAGCCGTCCATGCGCGTTGTCCCCCCCGCACCTGGTCCATGCCTCGGTGTTCATCCGGAGTGCGAAAATCATTTTTCGCCTGCTCGTGAATGCGACGACGGCGCTAATGATTGCCAGGCTTTTCGAATGCGAGGGGATTGGTCGACATGCATTTTGGCGGAGCGACGTTCGCGAGTTCGCCCTCGGTGTTCTGTCCACGCCCCGGATTCATGTTATTCTCACACTCAGGAATACAGTCGCGCACGTGTCCGGATTATAGCCCGGCGGCGTTGGAAAGGAAGGAGATCGTTTATTGTGGTGGAGGCTCCGTTCGGCAGGCGAAAAAGGATTTTCGCACTCCGGAAATACTCCGGGGCCGATTCACGCTTCATCGTTGTTATTCGCGTCGGTGGTTTCGACAAAATTGGCTTATCGAAGCCGGGGAGCCTGGTCGACAATACCTTTGCCGGAGCCGTCCATGCGCGTTGTCCCCCCCGCACCTGGTCCATGCCTCGGTGTTCATCCGGAGTGCGAAAATCATTTTTCGCCTGCTCGTGAATGCGACGACGGCGCTAATGATTGCCAG
>JAAEQF010000616.1 GCA_024231695.1 FCB group bacterium | reverse complement strand
GGTAAAAACGGCCACGGCGAGTTACATAGGAGTGTCAGCGGGAGTATCCGAAGCGTCGCTTGTAGGAATAGATGCAATAGATCTATATGTAACGGGTTCAGTGGATTTTAATAACGCCTCAGCAGGCGATCGGATCGACTGGAGCACGGCCACATCAGAAGCCAATGATCCTGAAGGACTTCTTGCGGATTTAGACATCAGTTCATCAGTTCAATTATATGCAACCGGGAGCGGTGCCCTGAATGTTGGTCCTGGTAATGTAGTTGCAGTCGGCACCATAGAATTTAGCCTCTCGAATATGACAGTACAGGGCGGTGGTACTGTAGGCGAGCTTGCGGGTGCGGACGTTGTGTCAGTGAGCGTATCAAATGCGAGCGTATTTGTAGGAACGGGTCACGCGGGTCTTGAGGCGGATGCGCAAAGTCCGGTTGGTTACAGTGTTGTGGATATAGATGATGCATCGAACGACCCTGCGATCGGATTTAATGTAGAAGGAATCACCTTTGGCCTGAACACGGTAAAAACGGCCACGGCGAGTTACATAGGAGTGTCAGCGGGAGTATCCGAAGCGTCGCTTGTAGGAATAGATGCAATAGATCTATATGTAACGGGTTCAGTGGATTTTAATAACGCCTCAGCAGGCGATCGGATCGACTG
>JAAEQF010000615.1 GCA_024231695.1 FCB group bacterium | reverse complement strand
GAACTTCACGGCGACCATCGACTGGGGCGACGGAACGACCGAACCGGCCGGTGATATCACGCTGGTCGAGACTTCCGGTGGCGAGGGTGTGGCGACGACCGGCACGATCGAGGCGGAACACGCCTACGCGGACGACGGCGTCTACACGGTCGGCGTGACCGTCTACGATGACAACGGCGGTAGCCACTACGACAGCTTCGTGGTCACCGTCAATAACGTCGATCCGACGCTCGATGTGGGGCCCGATCAGACGGTCGATGAGGGTGAGTTCGTCAGCCTGGGCTCCAACGGGTTCTCGCTGCCGGTCGGCCACGGCGTCCAGGATGTCCCGGCCGTGGCGGGTGCGGCGGTGTTCGCCGACCCGGGCTTCGACCATGACGTATCGCCGGACACGTACGACACGGTCGAGAACTTCACGGCGACCATCGACTGGGGCGACGGAACGACCGAACCGGCCGGTGATATCACGCTGGTCGAGACTTCCGGTGGCGAGGGTGTGGCGACGACCGGCACGATCGAGGCGGAGCACGCCTACGCGGACGACGGCGTCTACACGGTCGGCGTGACCGTCTACGATGACGACGGCGGTAGCCACTACGACAGCTTCGTGGTCACCGTCAATAACGTCGTCCCCACGATCACGGGCATCACGGGGACCGAAACGGTCGAGGAAGGAACGGCCTTCAGCCTGGCGGGACTTGGGTGGGCCATCGAGGATCCAGGCTTTGACAATCCACTCAACCCGGCCGTGCCGACAGAGGTTGAAGAAACCTTCACCGCAACGTACACCGTCGATTGGGGCGACAGAGCCCCGCCCCTGCCGCAGGACGCAGCGATTGTGGACCGCGTGTCTGGTGGTGAGGGCGTGATGACCGTCGCCGATTT
>JAAEQF010000614.1 GCA_024231695.1 FCB group bacterium | reverse complement strand
GGAACTGGGCCTAATACCATCTCGGGGTAGACCTGGTTAAGGAAGTTTTGGATTTCAGGGGAACCCTGGATAACCGAGTGCTGTTCGGCGGCGTTCTTAAGACCCGCTATGAATCCTGCCGGGTCAGAGGTCCATTGCCAGCCGGTGGTAAAGTCGAAGTAGGCTTCCTCCGGGGCCAAGGCGGTGGAGTTATCTCCTACAATGCGGAAGATACGTTTTAAGCCTTCAGCGGAATCATAAGTTACGCCGTGCAAGGTCTGGAATGCGGCTTGGGCCTCGGCGTCACCGGCAAAAAGACTCATTAAAGGAACGACGTCCAAGAAGGCTGAGGCGTTTAAGTCCTGGAAGGACAGGAACTGTAGATAGAGTTTTAGCTGCTCCCCTCCGACATTCGAGACCGCGTCATAAGGAACTGGGCCTAATACCATCTCGGGGTAGACCTGGTTAAGGAAGTTTTGGATTTCAGGGGAACCCTGGATAACCGAGTGCTGTTCGGCGGCGTTCTTAAGACCCGCTATGAATCCTGCCGGGTCAGAGGTCCATTGCCAG
>JAAEQF010000613.1 GCA_024231695.1 FCB group bacterium | reverse complement strand
GCGGCGTACACAAGGCCCCTGCCAATGAACCCATACGAGGCGCTCTGGATCTTTGTTACAAGATAACTCACCAGGAACAGGGCGAACTCAACGCGGCCGGTGTTAACTGTATTCGATTCTTTCCGGATGCCGGCATTCGTATCTGGGGCGCGCGCACCCTGGCCGCGGAATCGAGCGAATGGCGCTACATCAGCGTTCGCCGATTGTTCAATATGATCGAACAGTCGATTAAAGAAGGTACGCGCTGGACCGTATTCGAATGCAATGATTCCCGGACCTGGAAGGCGATCGAAAGGGATATAAAAGCATTTCTCACGCTGATCTGGCGTGACGGCGCCTTGAAAGGAGAAACCCCGGAACAGGCATTCTTTGTAAAATGTGATGAAGAGACCAATCCTCCCGAGGTAATTGACGCCGGAAGACTGGTAACGGAAATTGGTATTGCGCCGGTCAAACCGGCTGAATTCATTATCTTCCGCATTTTTCAGTGGATTGGCGGCGGCCCCGAGGAAGAGACCGGGGCCGGTGAGACAAGCGCGGAAGCATCTGAAGCTTAAGGAGGAGGATCATGCCGGAGACTGATATCTACCGATCATATAATTTTGTGATTGATATTCAGGGCGTAACTTCAGGGTATTTTTCCGAAGTGGGCGGCCTTAGTATTTCAGTGGAGTCGATTCCCTACCGTGAAGGCGGCGCCGCACCGGCCGTGCGCAAGCTGCCGGGCAGGGTCGAATACGGGGATGTAACCCTCAAATGGGGAATGAGCGATTCAACCGAGCTTTGGGAGTGGCTGATGGCCACGGTGCAGGGCAATGTGGAACGTAAAGAGTTGTCGATTATTTTGTTGGCGCCGGACGGGCAGCAGGAAAATACCCGCTGGAATCTGCATAACGCCTGGCCGACCGCCTGGCGAAGCGCTCATCTGAAAGGCGATGCGCAGGGTGTCGCGATAGAAACCTTGATCATCGCCCATGAAGGTATCGAACGCGCATGATAAGCCTGTTCGGCAAACACGTCAGGAAATGGCTGCTCGGACTGGCCCTTGCCGCACAGGACCGGGTTCGGGCCGTCATTACCGGACTGGAGTCCCTTGAGGAAGAAAAAGCAAAGGACACGGATCGAGAACCTGAGCCAAGCGCCACTAAAACGGCGCATCACGGGGGACCGCCGGCCCACTGGGTGCGGCTGGTAAAGCGCAATGCACCTGAACTCCTTCGTCCGGGCTTCCCGTACGTTGTATTTCAATCTCCACCGGAAGTCTCCGGG
>JAAEQF010000612.1 GCA_024231695.1 FCB group bacterium | reverse complement strand
TGAGGGGTTAAGATGGAAAGAAAAGTTTTGAGCGACGAGGAATACGCGGAACTTGTAAGAGTCATGGAGCCGATCATCAAGTGGCTTGCGGCCAACTACCCACCCCACTACATGATCGTGATGGATTCACAACGAGTTGAGCTACTGGCTGGCGTGACGTCGTTTAGTTCGCGGCCACAATTGATGCAATAACGATCCCACCGGTTGTGACTATAGCAGCTATCAGTTTTCCCCATGGGAATGAGGGTCCTTTTTTATTATGTTTTTCTTTGCAGTGTTGACTGATTGACGAGGTGACATCTTGTTTACTGGCGAGGTTGCTTGTACGTTCAATTAGTGTTGCAACGTTGATTGAAGTCGTGGAAACCTTTTCCAACATGTCGTCAATGCGTTCGTGAATTCTGTCTTTTTCAGTTGCCATCGTCCCCCACTTCCTGAAGTTTTTTTGCTAGTCGTAAACGCCGCTGGACCGCGCCGTGTAAGCGTGTCCCGGGTTCGGATGTACACGCCGCCTTATTTGATCCGTATGCTGTTAGCCCGCCTTTTATTGATCCACACTTGTCAGATAGCTTCCGAAGTATGCGCGCGCCACAATCGATGAGAGCGGCCGAAGAGCTGACACTGCATCCATAGTATCTTGCCGTTGCTGGGTAAACTTGAAGCGGTCCTATCTCACCAGCGGGCCCGATCTGATCATCTCGTGCGCTCGATTCTCTCAGCACCATCGCCGTGATTACAGACCATGGCACACCGTGGGCCTTCGAGGACCTCGCAATGTTGCCGGACATGATAGCGCGTTTTTTCACGTCGGTCATCGGGTGGTTAGGAGCGAGCCTAACCCACCACTGAAGGCACCGATCAACTTTTGTCTGGTCGGTTATGCTGCCGATTGCAAGACACGATATAAGAGTAATGATGCCGACGAAAAAAAGGAAAACATTAAGACCTGTTTTGCTCGGATGAATTAGCCACACATTGACACTCCGGTTTGATTCTTGCACCCTCAAGCGTAGGAGGTGAAGTATGCGCTATTATATCATTGTGCTAATGTTTTTGTCACTATCTTGTGAGCCCGTTGAAGACGACGATCAACCGTTTAATTTTTGGGGCTGTATGGACGAGGCGACAGCTAACGAGCATGCGGCGTGGGACGAGGCCGAGAGCGACGAGGAGATGAATGAAGCTTGCCGACAGTACTATCTAGATCGGAAGGCTTGCAACGATCAGCTTGAACCCGGGGCTGGTGAACAATGCATTCATCAGAATCTAAAAATTATGCGTGATTGTTTTCTTTCTCACAATGAACCGACACCAACCATTGATTGCCAAGCCATCTATGACACGAATGAAGAGTGCATTTATTGCCCGGGCATTATGAGTTGCGGTTACGTTTTTTACGACCCAGAAATTTTACTTGGCCGTCGTAACGATTGCGACTACAGATCGTCGGGTTCCCACAATCCGACTGAGTGATGCAAGATTTCCTGCGTTGCCTTATCCGCGATCGCTTCGATTGTGATCGTATCACCTGCCGGGTCTACATCAAGCGAAGAAGTTGATCCGTCCGTCGGTGTTATCAGTTCGGCTGTCTTCGCTCCACTCGCTGTCCATGTCCAAGTATCACCCGCTGTGACGCTCGAAAATTTAACTTGGCACGCATCGCTACAAGTAACGACCATAGCCGGGAGACAGGGGATGTCAGCCGAGCTGCCGTATATGTCACGCGGTTTAACCGCGTAAGACATTGGGTTTCCTGAACTGTCTTGTCTAATATGATAGAACGCGCCATCAGCAAAAGCGTTGTAAACTCCTATCGGATAAACCGTCTGAAATAAACAGCGCCGAGTGTTGGAGCCTAGCCCGTTGACCACATCCATTTGACCGTTAATGATGCGCCCTATGCTGTTTCCTGCCGTCGTATCAAATCCCCGGAGTGTTGAACCCACCGCAAAATTTGATGCTCTGACGTACTGTTCTTCTTGCTCTGTCGTTGTGCTCTGTTCCATGTCGCCCGTCGGTACCGAAAAAAAACCGACTGCGGCGGGCAGGTATTTGTTCATCAGAAACTTGGACGCACGAAAGCCATCGTTGCTAGTTGTGGGACTATAGCCTAGCCGGGGTATGATAACCACAGGGCCGTTTGCAGTGTCCCCATATGTATCATTGCCTGCGACCGTTGGCGTTAAAACATAGGGCGGCGAGTCCGTGGTAGCCGCTCCATCGCCTTTGTCTTTGTACCAGTTCCAGGATGCGGTCCAGGTTGCGCCCGCTCCTGAAAAATCATAGTCCCAGCAACGTGCGACTATGCCAAGATAACGATAACCTGAATTTTCTTTTTCGTTCGAACAGGTGATCGGGTAGAAAACACACGCCCCGTTGCCGTTGTGATCGAGTTCAGGGCGCCCGCTGTAGTCGCCGAGATAACCTTGTTCCTGCCATATTCGGCCGCACTGATATGAAGAGCGGAGCGTAAGCATCGTGGACTTCTTCGGTATCATTCCAACGTGACAAACGTAGGGATCGGCGTACTCATATACTTTTTTAAATTTTGGGTTAATCATAACGGCGTTGAAAAGTAGGGGGTTGATTTATGCGCAATGACATTGTTGTTCAGACACAAAACATATTTTGCTAAATAGCTCGACGCGGGCATATTATCCTCGTGCAGTTTTTCGGTTGACGTGCGCCCTATCAACTCACCATCCCCGCTCAAGTAGTCGGGTGAACTCTCGTCTTGATCAAGCGCTTGATGCATCTCGGTACTAATTGTCAGCGCCTCTTGAGCTGCACCCGTGGTCATTGCAAGAGAAACTCTCTCAATGGTATATTTTAAATTTGTGTAGTCGGAATCGTCGTTTAGAAAAAAACCGCCGAATGGGCTACACGTACCAACATCTTCCCAGCTTGCCACCTTGGCACCACTAATCGAATCAAAAGAGATTGCTTGCTGCGCATTGTCACCTTGGATCACTTTGATTTTGGCAACAGTACCCGCCGCAAGTGTGATTTGTATTTTGCTCGTAACAAGCTGACGAAATGTTAACCCCGTTGAACCGTCCCAATGGGGGGCTTGTAATGGTAGCCGTGTCAAAGTGTAGGCGTAGTACGGTGCAACGCCGCCCGATCCCGGGATCGCAATTGCTCCCGCCGTCTCTCCCGGTAATGCGCCTGCTGGTCTTGCCATTTATATCCCCACTGTTATCGCTCTGTAATTTGTTGCCGCCGAGTCCTGGACAAGCCCGTCAGAATCGCCAAGGTATCCATAGCCGCCGCCCTCGGTTTGACATGGCTGCAGACCCGAATCGGTACGTCGAGCAAAAAACATAACGTAGTCATTTGCTGAGTCGCTGAAATTTGTTGTGTCATCGAGTGTAACTGTCGCAGTTCCCGCGCTACCGTTGACACTAGAGATCGTGCCCTTCCATAAATTTTGAGAACCTCCACTCGCGTAGTGTGCGTCTTGTCCGCGTTGCCAAATCTCCACGCGGTAGTCACTACACGAGCACCAAGTTTTCGCGGTGACATCTCCGTTCGCATCGATAAAAAGACAGTCAAAATATTCAAGATCCGTCATTGCTAAAGCCGGGTCGCCAAACTTGTTAGCCGTTGGATCGGTTGACAACGCAGACAATGAAAGTGCCGAACCAACCAGCGTACAGTTAGCCGCACCCGTAAAAAATATTGATGGACTCCACGTGGTGTGTGCTTTGTTTGCGAGTCGAACGGTTAATCCAAGTTTTGAGTCTTCGCCGTTTATGATCACGGTTAACGCAGTCAACAACGCCGGGTGATTTG
>JAAEQF010000611.1 GCA_024231695.1 FCB group bacterium | reverse complement strand
GCAGTTGTTCTGCGGTCGGGGGCCAGGTGATCTGCAAGCCAGGGGACCTGCCCGTCAGCGGGACGGTCACGATCACGCTCCTGGTCACGCCCACCGTGTGCGACGTGACCATCACCAACAGCGCCGTGGTGACCAGCGCCACGTTCGACCCCAACCTCGGCAACAACGAAGACGACGAGGACACGTGGGTAGAGTGCCCGGACGAAAGGGCCGATCTGGAGATCACCAAGAGCGACGACCCCAACTCAGTGGAAGCGGGAGAGACGCTGACCTACACGCTCACCGTCTACAACCACGGGTCATCGCCTGCCAGGCAAGTAGTCGTGACCGACACGCTGCCCCCCGAGGTGACGTTCGGCGCGGCGACGTTTGACGGCAGCAGTTGTTCTGCGGACGGGGGCCAGGTGATCTGCGAGCCAGGGGACCTGCCCGTCAGCGGGACGATCACGATCACGCTCCTGGTCACGCCCACCGTGTGCGACGTGACCATCACCAACAGCGCCGTGGTGACCAGCGCCACGTTCGACCCCAACCTC
>JAAEQF010000610.1 GCA_024231695.1 FCB group bacterium | reverse complement strand
TTGAGATAGGCAGAAATTGGACAACTGCATCGGCAGGAACGTTTACCGCTGGTACATCTTCTGTTGAGTTTGATGATGCAGGCAAAACCTCGACTATCACAGGCGATAACACGTTCTACAATCTTCTAATTCGAACCGCAAGCAATTAATTTCGCTTGCGGTTTTATTTTTGCCCAGTTTTAACGGTATTTACAATCCGTCAGTGGTGGAATCTTGTTCTTTTTTTATTCTTCGCTTAGGAACGGGAATCCAGTATTTATTGCGTAATCACTATTCGGTTCGCTGGATCCCCGATCAAGTCGGGGATGACAATGCCTATCTGTCATTCCCGTGAAAACGGGAATCTAGGCCCTAAACAAGTGTAACTGGAAGCAATAAATCATCTTTTATTTTGAAATATTACTCGAAATGCCTACGTCGATGCATTACAATGCACTTGTCAAATATTTAACAAAACTAAAAGTTAAATGAACGGAGTCATTTCGAGTGAATAAGAAAATAGCAAAACAATTGAGACAACGCAAGCGAAAAATTCAAAATCGGCTAAATACAAAATCAGTACAGGGCGCGCCCGGGCCGATGCTTAATCTGGGAAACATTCATTACGAGATCGCAGATCGCAGCAACGGAACGCTCTACGGCGGGATAGGGGCTGTACAAAATCTGGTCAAACGCCTGGACCTGGACGCCTCCATCAATAATCGTCTTCATATTTTCAAGATACACAATCCCTATTACGAATCTGATCATGTCCTCAATATAGCATATAATATCCTCTGCAACGGCGAATGCCTTGAAGACATTGAGCGGTTGCGAAACGACGAGTCGTACCTTGACGCAGTTAACGCAATCCGGATACCTGACCCGACAACCGCCGGTGATTTTTGTCGGCGATTTGACGCTGGGCATGTTGAAGCATTGCAAGACGCCGTCAATCAAGTTCGTCTGAAAGTCTGGAACCAACAAGAGCCGGAATTTTTCAACGAAGCGATTATTGACGCCGACGGCACTATTGCCGAAACAACCGGCGAATGCAAAGAAGGTATGGATTTATCATATAAAGGCGTTTGGGGTTATCACCCTCTGGTCATTTCTCTTGCCAATACCAACGAACCGCTGTTTATTGCCAACCGTAGCGGCAATAGCAAAAGTAGCGACCGGGCGGCTGGGTATCTGGACAAGGCCGTTGCTCTATGTCGGCAAGGCGGGTTCAAAAAGATTCGGCTTCGCGGCGATACCGACTTCAGCCAGACCGGTTACCTGGACGGCTGGGACAATAGCGGCGTTAAATTTGTTTTCGGGTACATGGCGATGGGCAATCTGGTCAATATAGCCGAATTCCTGCCGGAAACGGCGTGGGAGAGCCTTGCTCGCCCCGCGAAATATGCGGTTGAAACCAAGACGCGCAGAAAACCGAAGAACGTCAAGGAACAGATTGTAAAAGAGCGGGAGTATAAAAATATTCGCTTGCTGTCGGAACAGATCGCCGAGTTTTCCTACCAGCCGAACAAATGCAAACAATCCTATCGCATGATCGTACTGCGAAAGAACTTATCAGTGGAAAAAGGCGAGAATGTTCTTTTTGACGACATTCGTTACTTTTTTTATATCAGCAACGACCGCAAAGCGACAAAAGTCGACATTGTTCGACACGCTAACAAGCGTTGCAATCAAGAGAATCTGATTGAGCAGTTAAAAAACGGCGTGAACGCCATGCGGATGCCGGTCGATACTCTGACCAGCAACTGGGCCTATATGGT
>JAAEQF010000609.1 GCA_024231695.1 FCB group bacterium | reverse complement strand
TTCAAGTGTCCGCGACGGGCTCGCAGTGTTCACTCCAAGCACACCGCTCACAAGCGCGTCCCCGCTCACGTCAAGCGCAGCACTCGGCGTCGTCGTGTTCACTCCAACCTGTCCGCCAGCACTCGGCACAAGCAAGATGTCGCCTCCAGAGTCAGTCGTGCTGATCGTGTGCCCATCAAGGTGAAGATTGTCAATCTGAAGGTCGCCGCTCACATCAAGCGTCGCGACGGGACTCGCAACATTCACGCCAACCTTGCCACTGCCATTCGGCATCAGAGAGATGTCGCCGTTCGTGTCGGTAGACTGCACTTGGTTCCCATCAATGCGCAGGTTCCCGGCATCAAACGTGCTGCTCACCTTCGCAGTCCCAGTCACTTCAAGTGTCCGCGACGGGCTCGCAGTGTTCACTCCAAGCACACCGCTCACAAGCGCGTCCCCGCTCACGTCAAGCGCAGCACTCGGCGTCGTCGTGTTCACTCCAACCTGTCCGCCAGCACTCGGCACAAGCAAGATGTC
>JAAEQF010000608.1 GCA_024231695.1 FCB group bacterium | reverse complement strand
TCGGGCTGTTCCATTGGTGGCCGCCATAGGTGATGTACCCTTGGCCGGGAATGGAGATTCCGGTCAGGCGGTTGTTATCGTCATAGCTGTAACCAATGGTCTCCCCATCCGGGCCCGTAAAGGATTTTTTCAGGCTGTTGGCGAAATACGTGTATTCATTGCCCAGGGTGAACGGGCCATAGTTCACGGACTCCCCGGTCTTTCGGCCGAGATCATCATAGGTGTATGACGCCGAGGTGAAGCCGTCATAGTAGGATAAGAGATTTCCCACCGCGTCATAGGTGAAATCGATGGTCTTTACCGGGGTTGCATGGTCATCCGCCTTAAAATACTCCACTCGGGTGAGGCGATTTGCAGCGTCGTACCCATATTCCAGTCTCTGCCCTTTGGAATCGATAATGGCCGTCTGGTTTCCATTTTCGCCATATTCATAGGTGGTCTCCTGTTTCATGGGCTTGATCAGCTTGATCAACTGGTTGTTTTTATCATAAGTGTAGAAGGTGGAGCCGTTTTTTGGATCGAGGAGTTCTATCAGGTTGCCGCGATTGTCTAAAATGCGCCTTATCTCTCCTCCCATCGGATCCGTTATCACAACTACGCGACCAAAGCCGTCATATTCGTATCTTGTGGTGTTTCCCTCCTCGTCGGTCATCGCGGTCACTTGCGATAGTGCGTCGTATTCAAATGTCCGGGTGTGCGCGACGTTGTCTGAGGAGATATCGCTTACCTTTATAATCCGCTGAAGCTTGTCGTAATAAAGATGGCGGCTGAATGTGGGATAATCGATGCGGACCGGTCGATCAGACAGGGCCGGGTTGGACATGGACTCGTCATAGTGGTATCGGGTCTCGTTTCCGGCGCCATCCAGTGTTTTTATCAGGCGGCCTTCATTGTCGTATTGATTTGTCCATACCTTGCCTTCCCGATCCACGATCCGGGTTGGAAGGTCGTCCGTATTGTAATCGATGACGACGGATTTCGAATATGGGTCCGTGGCTTTGGTCAGGTTGTTGTGATCGTCATATTCGAATTCATATCTCTTGGAGAGGGCGTCGACCATCGCCGTGACGTTGTTGACGCCGTCGTATTCGTAGGATGTGGTGTGGTTAAGGGGATTTTTGGAAGAGATAAGACGGCCGATATTATCGTATTCCAGCTCCCAGACGTTTCCGCGCCTATCCTGAATTTGCTCCGGACTCCCCAGGTTGTTGTAGGCGAGGATGCGGGCGACGCCGCCCATGGGGTCGGTGACGGAGGAGATGTTGCCCGCGTCATCGTAGGTGAACCGGGCGGTCGCGCCTTCGGTGCGATGGTCCGCCAGAATAGTGGCGGAGGTCACTTGCTGGTCGGAGTCGTACGCGTATAAAGTCGTTCTTGAATAGGCTCCGATCCCCTCTTTCTTCTCCATCAGGGCCCCGGACAAATTATATTTATATGTCGATTCGATGCCCCGGGGGTCCTTGGTATGCGTCACCTCGTTGATTGTCGGATCATACTTGAATGAGGCCTTGGACACACCCGAACGGTCTATTTTGAGAAGGCTGCCGTGTTCGTTGAACTTCTTCCTGGTCGAATTTCCCTTTTCATCCAGTACGTTGATTTTACGGCCGCTTCCCTCGATCTTCTCAACCGTCCTGCCATTGATGTCCACACGGATCGTTTCGCCTCTTTTATTGTACCAGATCTCTTTGACCATGCCGGATGACGATGTGATCATGGCATAAAATCGCTTTTTGCCTTTATCGTAGTCGTACTCGAAGAAATGGCCATTGCCCTGGTCGTCCACGACCGATGTCACATCGCCGTATTTACTGTAGGAGATTATGGTCGAGCGGCCTTCCTGATCGATTTTCCGGGTGATCAGACCGTCCGAATTGTATTCGTAAACGGTGTAAAGACCCATGGAATCCAGGACCCGGGACAACCGGCCGTCGGTGTATTCGTACTCCACCCGTTGGCCCTGATTATCATGTATAGCGGACACACGGTCTTCCGAATCGTATTCGTACCACACCACCTGTTTACTGTTTCTATCCGCCAGACCGATAACGTTCTCGTATCCACCCCCGTAGATCAACCTGGCCACGGTCCCGGTGCGATTGCCATATTCCAGCAGGATGCCGTCGGAGGTGAAAAGCATCCAGGTTCCGTCCGGCCATTCGCGAAACCAGTTGGGGCCACGTTTATTGAGCTGGCTGTCGTCGGGTTTGCCGATGCCGAACCCCATGGACACGGGCTTGTTGCACCCCTGATTAACTGCAAATGTGGCGCATATATTGGTGAACATCGAAGACGGCTGCTCGGGTTCGTCGTCATCGTCATCTATCCCGTCGTCATTGTCTCCGACGTGATCATCGGCCTCCTCTTCCTCCTCCTCCTCTTCTTCTTCCGCCTCTTCAGAATCACATACGTTGATATCGGAAGCGGAGTCAGGGGAATACCACTGGTCCCGGGGCATCGTGACCTCCTCCCCATCGATAGTCAGCCGGGTTCGGTCGAAATCCGACGCCCACAAACTCCCGTTGAAGAACCGCTTGGTGGTGATCATCCCCCCTTGCACTTTTACGGCCACATCGATGACATCGTCATGGAACTGACGGTACAAGGTGTTCACCGAGCAACCGACCGATTGGATTTTGTTGCCGTCCCGCTCATCATTGTGCGGACATTCCGGGTCCGTGGGGCAGGCGCGGCATTGATCATCGTCTTTATTGAAGGCCGCCTCTTGATTGGAGGGCGGATCCGGCATGTAGTCCGGCGTGTTCACACTGACGTTTGTTTCGTCGGGCGAATCGTCGTGGTCACTGACGCCCGATAAGTCCGGGGTGGAGCATCCGCTTATGCTCGACATGATGACAAATTCTACTCCCACCGGAATCCTGACGCCCATCCTGCATTCAAAAACACTTCGAAATCCGATGGGTTTGTTGTCTACGTTGCAGCCGCCTCCGCT
>JAAEQF010000607.1 GCA_024231695.1 FCB group bacterium | reverse complement strand
CATCATCCACCGCACTGCCCAGTGTCGGGTTGTTGGCACTCAAAATGATATGCCGCGCTCCATCCTGGCTCAACGTGGTCGGGTACGGGCCTTGCGGCAGGTCGCCGTAATCCAACACCACCGGCTGATACTGGTGGTCTTCGATCTCGCCGTCACTCGCTTCGCCGGTCACATCAAGGCCACTATCTGTGCCGTAGCGGAACCGTGCATTCAAGGTGTCGCTCAACACGATCAACGGCACGCTGATTGTCACCACATTCGCCCCCTCAGAGAGCGTGTGGTCAACAAAGACCTGTTCCCCGGCATCCTCAAAATCACCATCGCCGTTGAAATCAAACCAGGCGTTCAGCACCGCCCCAGGGACGGCGTTGGTCGCCGTGATCGTCAGGGTGCTCACATACCCCGCGATCAAGGGGCTATCCAGGCGCACCCCATCCTCATCGTCCGGCGTGTCGCCATTCGAGTCATCGTCATCGGCAGCGGCTGAGGGTTGTCCATCTATTTCATCATCCACCGCACTGCCCAGTGTCGGGTTGTTGGCACTCAAAATGATATGCCGCGCTCCATCCTGGCTCAACGTGGTCGGGTACGGGCCTTGCGGCAGGTCGCCGTAATCCAACACCACCGGCTGATACTGGTGGTCTT
>JAAEQF010000606.1 GCA_024231695.1 FCB group bacterium | reverse complement strand
TGTGAGCACGGCAGCGTAACGTGAGCTCCTCTGCGCTGTGCTCTCCGCCACGAGCAAAGGGCGTGAGATGGTGAAACTCCACATCCCGACACTGACAGCGATGGCCATCGGGACCGACGTAGGTGCATCGCTCGCTTCGCTCACGGTTTGGGGTCCCGGCGCGCGTTCGCGCGCCACCCCTGCACTGCAAGCCGTCGCGTTTGGCCACCTGCCGTCTCACCGCTGCAGGAATGTACCTGGAGCGTTTGGCACTTGCTTGCTTGCGGTTGCCGCCGCCGTGCTTGTCGATGTTACCTGCAGCGATCTCTCCTTGTCCCGCCATCGAGCTGACGCTCTCGGGCTCGCCCGAGGAGGCTTCGTCCGCCACCACGGCGGTCGCGGCTCTGTCTCCTTTGCTATCGTGGTGCAGCTCCTGACGGGTGGCTGCTGAAGGTCGACGCTGCCGGCGCTGCGCCTTGCCTCTGCGCTTGTTGCCGAGGGCGAAGCGTTTCTTGACGAGTGACTCGAGGAGCAGATCGAGAGCCCGCTCGCAGATCGAAGCCAGATCGCCATCGGGCACCTGCCGTCGGAGCAACTCTTGGGCCTGTTGGAGCTTGCCACGCAGTTGCTCGCTGGCGGTAAACTGC
>JAAEQF010000605.1 GCA_024231695.1 FCB group bacterium | reverse complement strand
ACGGGAAGTCCAGCCGACCACCCGCACCGATCGTTACCGTGTTGTCCAAAACACTCGAGCTGTTCAGACGTAGTGTCGCACCGTCACCGATGTTTACCGTACCGGTCGTGGTGAGATCGCCGTTCATCTCGACCGTGGCGTTCTGAATCTCGAATGTACCGACGTTGTTGATTGGCAGGGCGATGTATAGCTGGTACAGAGCCGAGGAATAGATCAGCGTTCCTTCGTTGTTGAATGGCGGTACTGTACCGGAGACCGAGAAGTTGCCGTTCGTCTGCATGTCGAACACCGCACCGACCTGGTTGTTGATCAGCGCACCGTCGGCCACCGTGAAGTTACCATTCATCCAGTTGACCGTACCGGCGTTCTCGAGTGTGCGACCGGTTAGTGTCGAAGTGGTTGTGATGTTCAACACCACTGTATCGGGTATGCTCAGGACTCCAGAACCGCCGATCGTGCCACCGTTCCAGTTGATGGTGTCCGTGATGACCAGATCGGCCGGACCGTCCAGTGTGCTTGCCAGATTCAGACGACTGATCGTAACGACGTCACCGGCCGCAGTACCCATCGTCACCGGCGCCGCAACGGCAACAAGCCCGTCACCCTCAGGTGCGAATCCACCCGGCCAGGGATGAGGACCGGAGCCGTACGGGAAGTCCAGCCGACCACCCGCACCGATCGTTACCGTGTTGTCCAAAACACTCGAGCTGTTCAGACGTAGTGTCGCACCGTCACCGATGTTTACCGTACCGGTCGTGGTGAGATCGCCGTTCATCTCGACCGTGGCGT
>JAAEQF010000604.1 GCA_024231695.1 FCB group bacterium | reverse complement strand
CGCACACTGGAGGAAGCCAGGCAAGTCAACTACCGCGATTATTACCCGCCGAAATCGGTTGAGATTCTCAATTGTGAAGTCGCTCCTGCTCTGGCCCGGGGTGAGAGTTGGGAGGGAGAACTCGACGTTTTCGATGCCAGCGGACGTCGTTTTCCTCTGTGGGAGCGCGCCGATTCGATTCGTGATGCTGAGGGAAAGATGCTCTATGGCTTCGGTTTGATGCACGACTTCACCAAACGCAAACGGGTGGAGGAGGCGCTGCGAGAAAGCGAGAAAAAATTAAATGTCCTTCTAAATGCTACTACAGACGCGGCGTTTCTGGCCGAAGCTGATGGCACTTTTCTGGCGGTCAACGATGCTTTAGCCAAAAACCTGGACCGGAAAAAAGAAGAACTTATTGGCCAGTCTATGTTTAAATTTATTTCCACGGAAGTAGCCGAAAAAAGAAAGGCCGTATTACAAAAAATAGTAGAGTCTAAAAAGCCCCTTCAAGGGGAAGATGACCGTGCAGGAAGGTATTTTGACAACTCTGCCTATCCAATTCTCGATGATAAGGGCAATGTAAAACAGATAGCGGTATTTGCCAAGGACATCACCAAGCGCAAGCAGACGGAGCAGTCGCTACACCAAACCCACGCGCAGTTGACCGCAACCCTAAATGCATTGCCTGATCTCTTGTTTGAAATAGATCGGGACGGGCGTATTTATGATTTTCGCGCGCCGTACCCGGAATTATTGTTTATTTTGCCGGAAGCGTTTCTGGGCAAAATTATCTACGAGTCTCTACCGGCAGACGTAGTCCAAGTCATTATCCCAGCCATTGCCGAGGCGGCGGCAACCGGGCGGCACATTGGCGCGACCTATACGTTGCCTATGCCAACCGGCCAAAATTGGTTCGAGCTTTCGATTGCCGCCAAAGGTGATCCCAATACGCCCACAGGTCGCCTCATTG
>JAAEQF010000603.1 GCA_024231695.1 FCB group bacterium | reverse complement strand
TCGCGTGCTCGATGAGAGGAGGTCTTTGGAGACCGGAGCCTGACTGCGAGTGCATTACCGTCGACCCCTGCGATGAGGAACAAAAGGCGCAATGCATCGCAATGGGGGGAACGTGGAATGACGTACCGGACTGCAATTGCGTGGATATCCAAGAGCTAACGCTGGATATGAATCCGGTGGAGCCATTCAATCCGGCCCTGACCGACAAAATAACCATCCCTTCCTCGGTGATCAGATTGATCATCAACATGCCGCCAAACAGCGAATTGGTTTTTCACAAGGATGCGGTGAATTATGGAGGTCCGCCCGTGGTGTTGACCGGCCCTGAAATTGAATTGATCAGGAGCATGGGGTACCGCTTATGGGTCACCAGGGATGGGAGATGGCACGGAGTCGAGGTCGAGGGGCCTTGAAGGCATAAACATTATCAATGAGTCGAGGAGGATTCCTGACGTTCCATGAGAGATGGACGCTAATCCCCCCGGGAGCCTGTTTGATTATTCGTGATCATAGCCGTATTCATCAGTTTATTATTTCGGTTTCGCGGCTGATTTATGAATTTTCAAGCAGGCTGGTTTTTGACATCGCCATTCGGAAATTTAAAATTGCCGGATGATGGCGAAGTTGGTTGACACTCCCTGTTTAATTATGGTAGATAACCCCGTGGTCTCTTTATAAG
>JAAEQF010000602.1 GCA_024231695.1 FCB group bacterium | reverse complement strand
TTTTTATGATTTATCTCAAATTATTATTAAGTGCGTTACTGTGTGTTAATCTCTTTGTTATACCGGCTACCGTCAATGCTGAATCTGAAATCGGAGTTGGTTTCGGTAGCATGATTGCGGATACGGATCTAGATCTGAGCAATCAGGGTCGTTTTCAAGCTCGGACATTTTTACGCTACTCACTAATGGGTGCCCTAAAAGGAGAGATGGGCATCACTGTGGGGCGATTGATCGATACAAATTATAAAGCCGATATTCTGCCGGCGATTGATCATCGTTTCTTGTTAGGTCTCTTTTCCGATAATATTAATTTTCATCCTTACGCTTATGTCGGTGGTGGTTTCTTTCGTTATGATATTCGACAATTTCCAGACGGCGCCGCTGATGATAGCGAAGTAGACGGCTGGACTGGTGTCATTCCAGCAGGTTTGGGATTCAGTGTTCCAGTTGGTGAGAAAATTAATATGGATCTGAGTGGTGGTTATAATTACACCTTCAGCGATGCCCTGGAAGGAATTACCGAAAATAAAGATGCCTACTGGAGTGTGTTGCTCGGCTTTACCGGCATAATGGGCAGTGTTGATAAGGATTCCGATGGTGATGGTTTGCTCAATAGTCTGGAAAAAGAGTTAGGTACCGATCACAAGAATGCCGATTCTGATGACGATGGTTTAGGCGACGGCGAAGAACACAATCAGTATAAAACCAATCCGATGCGAGCCGATAGTGACGGCGATAAGCTGAAAGATGGCGACGAAGTAAAGAGTCATAAGACCAACCCGCTCAAACCGGATACCGATGGCGATGGTCTAAGCGATAGTGCTGAAATCAACGATCACAAAACCAATCCGACCAAAGCTGATAGCGATAGCGATGGTCTTGATGACCGGGCTGAGGTTGAAACCCATCCAACCGAGCCGCTGAAAGCCGATACCGATGGCGATGGTCTCAACGACGGCGCTGAAATTAATCAGCACAAGACCGATCCAATGAAAACCGATAGTGACGGCGATACTCTAAGTGAC
>JAAEQF010000601.1 GCA_024231695.1 FCB group bacterium | reverse complement strand
GGAATTTCAGATTTTTTTACCAGCGCCAGCGAATTGAGATCATGGATAAAGGTCAGATCGCCGAGCAGCAGCGTGGTCGGTCTCTCGCATCCGAGAGCAAACCCACAGGCCGTGGCGATAACGCCATCGATGCCGCTGGCCCCCCGATTGGCGCCGACTATAATGTTAGATGTGCGGATGCCCATGAAACTTTCGGCATCGCGAATCGGCATACTGCTGGAAAGATAAAGACCGTCTCCGTCACGAATAAGTTTTCCAAGACCAAAGGCCAGCGATGGTTCGGTCAGGCGTTTATCAGCGAAATGCTCCGACAAAAACCGATCGCATTCCAAATCGGCCGCACGCAGTTTATCTCGGCCCGCCGTATTTTCTCTGGATGTCAATTTCGGTATCAACAGATCAATGATCTTATCGGGATCGCCGGTTAGCCTTTTTGTTTCCAGTCGGTCGGGGTCGATTGTCCGCTCATGATCCTGAATTTTAATATACTCCATCCCCTTAAGTCCAAGAAGATATTTGATAAGACCTTTCGAGGTTGGTAATCCGCCGACATGAATAATTGTCCGGGGTGAGGGAAAGTCAGGTATATCCGCATCGGTTAAAAGATCGAAATGGCCGATTACATTGTCGGCTTTTGAACCGAAACGGTATTGAGAATGGATGTCGGCGATAATCGGCCAGCCCAGAACTTCGCCCAACTTTTCGAGATTTTGACAGATTCGATACGGAGCTTCCGGCCCGGCTATAATCAGACCACATTCTGAGCCGTTTATCAAACCAGCAACTTCCTCAATCGACTGAGAAAAATCAATTATTGTATCTTTGGTCTTTATACCGATAGGAGCAGTTTTATAAAATGCATCCTTACGACCAGACAACGATGCGAGATCAAAGGGTTTTGCCACCGGATCCAGCGGTTTTCGAAAACGACAATTGATATGAATCGGGCCCTCGTCGATCAAGCACGCGGCCTTGTCCAGCGTCTTCAAAACATC
>JAAEQF010000600.1 GCA_024231695.1 FCB group bacterium | reverse complement strand
TGCCTCCTTCAAGAATGTCATCATGACTGTCACCATAAAGTGTATCATTTCCAACGCCACCAATCAGTGTGTCATTATTATCATTTCCATAAAGATAATCATCACCTGTTCCTCCTTCTAAAATATCATTTCCTGTGCCACCGTATATGGTATCATTTCCGGCATCACCTTTCAGATTATCGGAACCACTATCTCCGTTTATTGTGTCAGTACCATCTCCGCCATTTAGCTGGTCATCACCACCGGCACCATACATTGTATCATTTCCGGACAATCCGGCCAGAATGTCGTTTACATCATCATAACCCCGAAGTTCATCATTACCAGAGGTTCCAACCTGAACAAATTCTCTGATTTTGGTAAAATCCCAAATCGTACCATCAAAGAATCGAATTTCTTCAACAGAATCATTTGATGTCTTAAAACAATCATCAACTGTAATTCTGTCAGATACACCGGCTATCGTAATTATCATATGGTTTCCGGAACGACGGAGGGTTACTTCAGATGCAAGGATACCGCTGCCAAATTCTATTATGTCCGTTCCACTGCCATTATAATCTTCGTCTACTTTATCTATGCCGAATCCGGTTTCAAATCGGTAGGTGTCATTTCCGTAACCACCTCTCATGGTATCATTGCCGATGCCTCCTTCAAGAATGTCATCATGACTGTCACCATAAAGTGTATCATTTCCAACGCCACCAATCAGTGTGTCATTATTATCATTTCCATAAAGATAATCATCACCTGTTCCTCCTTCTAAAATATCATTTCCTGTGCCAC
>JAAEQF010000599.1 GCA_024231695.1 FCB group bacterium | reverse complement strand
CCCGAAATCTTCATTTTATTTACCCCTTATCTTTAATAGTTTATAAAATTCACGCTTTGCCAGCCGTTCATACTGACCGGCCAGCGGATGAATTTTGCCCAAAAGGTGGTCATACTGCGTCCATGGCCTAAAAGCCAACATAGCCTCAATCACCGCCTTTAATTCATTCACATTAACTAGCTTTAACGACAAATCATATAACCGTCGCGTTATTGATCCCGGACATATCAACGACTCATCCGTTTTTATAAAGATAATCGGCTTACGCATCAACGCTGCAGACTGGCATAGTGACGTATGGTCGCACACCACAACGTCAGACGCCGCTAAATACGGTCCCAACGGCTCATCCGGTCGTCTCACCGCAAGACCTTGTAATTCAACCTTATGCCCCCAACCGTCGCCGTTGTATTCGTTTGGATGGATGCTGACATAAAAGTCGTAATCCAGACGCTTGCACTCATTAATTAAGCTGTAGCCTAATCGACGGATTAATGACGATCGTCCCCAACTACTCAAAATAAACACGGTCGGCCTGTCACTGGACGATAAGCGTTCTAGTTTACGATAATCAAGAAGCTCGTCAAAATGCTGTGACCCGACCGCTTTTACAACCTTCTTTAGTTTCGGCACTAATTTGACGCCGGCTTCTACGTCTGACGGCCTAACGTCAAACATACATTTATATTTGGGCTTGCCGAGAGCGTCTAAAGTGTGTCGCGGGTCATAACCGTACGGGTACTTACTGCCGCGCTGTCGTTTACCCTGAGCGCCGTGGCCTATAAACAATACTGGCGGCGGCGCTTTTTGGGTCGGATGCCAGGGCAATTGCATATGATCGGCGATCACAATTAAGTCCCACTGGAATCGACCGTCAAGCGGTAAATCGTCATGCGGGTCGCAAATGTCCGGTATTTTTAGAATAGACTTCGACCGCTTAATACAATCGTCGCGGCCTACAAATGCGGCGTAAAATTTAATCCTGTCGTCATCAAATATGGCGGCAAACTTACTTAGATGGTCGGCCATCAACGGCGAGTTACACATCAATAACACACGCTTTACCATCGCCACCACCGCCATTTCATGTCTGCAACGCCTTCGCCTTTAGCCCATGCGGTTAATATTGGCTTGTGTATAATACAATCGTACCGATCTTTGTCGCTTCGAGCCGTGTCAAGCGGCAGTTTATAATATTCATACATTAATCCGTCAATCTGATTACGATGTTGCTTTATAAATTTTTTAATTGTCATTAATTGCTCTCCTATCGCATCTTTCTTCATAAGCGACCTGCTGGTTTCGGCTATATAACCGCTGATTTACTTTATTTGCCAATTCACTATTTAATAACTCCCGCATATCAGATAGTTTTCGTTTCACCCTTTGATATGTATTTTTTTCGCTGTTTGTGTCCAACGAACCCGAACCCGCCGTATTTATTAGTTTCAGCAAAACACCGCACTCAATTTCCGTTATTCGCAGATCACCAACAATTCGCAAATGGTATGGTCGTTTAATTTCACCCATCATTTACCGTCCCCGCCGCACGCCTTATCCCAAAGGTCAATAATCTTGTGGAAACAATCGTCGTCAATGTCGTCACATTCTTCTAAGAGTCCGAAAAACCTATCATACGCCGCTATATACCCTAATACAGCGGTTAGGTACGTTATCGCTTCTTTTGCCGTTGTTCTCATTTTTCTCATAGCTGACCGCCTTTAGTCTATAAATATGTGTACTATTGTTGTTAAAAGTCTATATATACGTTTACAAAACGTATTGCGTAAATTATTCAACACGCTAAACATCCGCGAAGTCAACAACCTCGCCTTTAGCCCGTTTCTTTTCTTTTAACAGCAGATACTCAGGATTAAGCATTTTTAAAACCGCGCGACTACACCTTGTGTCAGACCTTTCGTTATACGACCTGATTACAATGCCTTCCCGCATATGGTCAGCGCCGTTTATCTTAGCCAATTCAGACGAGCCCACAGCCAACTCACGCATCTTTTCGATACTGTACGGCCCTACGTATAATACCGGCGGTCTGGGGATGTTATGGGTGTCACAAATAGTGTTGAAATCTTCCCAACTCAGATATTTCCAATCAATCTCGATATCAAACGCAATAAAATTCAGCGTACCCAGCCTGCCGTAATGTAATGATTTGTGTCCGCCCCTGACCTTGCCGTACACTTCGCCGTAAACGGTAACGCACGTCGCGTCACTACTATCGATTTTGTATTCTAAAAATCCCCGAATTGGCTTAAGTGAATGCGGGTACCAGTAAATGTTTTGCTCAACCATTTTTTCTGAGTCAGGTTCTATCCGCTTAACCCTATGCGACCCAGCTTTCATCTCTATATCAGGACATCTGGCGTCAGTCGGTTTTATTTCAAACCCAACCCGGCAATTTGATCCGTCGATTTTTTCAGTAACCACAACCGTCTCACCCTCATTAAACACTGCCGGAAAATTATTGATATTCTCAATGTTGGTGTATTCTGGAAAATTTGCATCTTTCGGCGCAACGTCGCCATGTTGCGGTCGGATCGGCGGCTCGTATTTGGTGACGCCAAAACACTCAGCAACGTCAGCTCCCAAAGAAAGCTCAGACCTAAAAACAAGGCCCATACTAACCTCACCTCTTAACCTTGCCACTCTCACGCGGTTTTTGTCTTTACCAGCCAAGTATTTCTCAACACCCAATTCTTCGATTAACCGTTCAGGCAACACTGCGTCCGGCGGTATATAAACCACTTTATCGCCAGTCTTATACTCGCCTCTGCCGGTTATTACCTGCCAGCCTTTAATCGTTATCAAATCCAATCGGTCAGCATTGGGGTGTTGCTTAATATCGCTCACCTGACACACTTCTACTATTAAGCTGCTCATAATTATTTATCTCCGTTTTATTCCGCCCATATCGGCACCCCCTTAATGCTAATCCTGGCGGCTTTCGAATATTTCTCTTTAGGTCCGCAAGGCATAATCTCATGATACGGCACGCCGTCAAGCACAACGCCGGCAGACAGGATCGGTTTTTTTAATAGATGTTTACCATACGCAAAATTCATGGCCGCGCCGTCGATGCCGCACCCGACGTCCATGCCAAAGATGCGAGCGGTCGGCCCGGCGCCCCAACCTACGCCGGACTTACTATGACAATGACCGATGACCGTTGACGTCATCCGCGCCGTTGCAGCGTTAAGCGCCGGCGTCTTACCAGTACAGCCTGTGCCGTGATAATAGTAAACGCCGTCAATGGTAACGTCCTGCACCCACTTCCATCGCGGGGTGTCCCAAACCTCGGCATAGTTACGCATATATTTGGCTGGAATATTGACGCTTTCAGCCAATCGCATCGGCCGGGCGTCATGATTACCTATGGTAAGCCAGGCTGTCGGAAACGCCTCGCACCACTTCTGGACGTCGGCATAGGCTAATTCATACTCGTCAGACGGTCCCGGGCAGTCAGGATGCGCGGCGTGAAAGCTGATGGCGTGCATGTCCAGCAGGTCGCCGATAAATACCACCGTATTGCAGTCCCACGCCTCATATAAGTCTTGACAAAACTGTAAGTACTTCGGGTGTGACACTGGTTCGTGGATGTCACCTATAACTAAAACCCTACTCATGACCGTTACCCCAAAGCTTGACCGGGCGACAGGCAGTATGAACATAAATATAATTTTGTTGGTCAATGAAACATTGATTCCTACCCATCAAGCGGCCTTTTCGACATATACCATGCCTTTCTCTAGTATCGTCAGTAAACATAAACAACTGCCCGGGCTTAACATCCCCCAACGTCAGCGGTTTCGGTCTTTCCCGTAAAACCATATCATAGTTGCCGGCTACAACCCAATCTGGACAATCGTCAAGCGCGCATTCCCAGACCATAGCACTTTTAGGCTTATACTCTCTCAATTTCTTACTCATCAAAACACCCTTTCACAAAATAGGTCGTATAATAGTTTTTCGCACGCCTCGGCAAATCGCTCATCATTAATCTCACGAATATTGTCGTCGCCCTCAAAATGCAGCGTATAAGCCCAGGCGTGAGCCACTTCGTGCAGCATTACTTTAACCTCGTCAACGCCGCACATTTTGCATAGCTTGCGATTAACCCAGATAGTCGGCCTGCCGTCCACCGTCGGCATTGCAGCGCCTAAGTCAGTCTCTTTATTTGCCCACTTAGGCGTTCTGCCGCCGACCTTAATGACGGGCCAATGATCGTCATGTATCTGTAAATAGTCGCAGCAGTTGTCAGCAATTTCTTGGTAATCTTTCATTTTACCGGCTCTAATGTTGTTTCCAGTATCGGCGCCCAGTTCTTTTCTGGTATTCGCCATAACGGCATCATCGGTATCCCTGATTTTACAGCGTGCCGCATCTCTGCCCTAACGCCGGCGCTTTTTTCGGGATCGCCGGCAACAAATAAATAGTCAGTTAATGACAGTATGTCAAAACACTGGCTTAACACATCATCCGAGACAATATTGCCGTGTCGCCAAGCTGCCTGGTATAAATCCTCATGTTCATGAGGACAATATATCCACCAGTCGGGTAATATATTTCTGATAACCTTACACTGACGAATGCCTTGAACAATGTTTTCTTGAATCTCGTCAGCGCTAGCCTGATCACCGTTCGGACCTCTTACAGGCGCCGCAAAGTATGCTGTATTAGCCATTTTTATGCTCGCTTTCTATTGCTTTCTCCTGCCGATACATAACCAGCAGGTACAATGAGTAGTTAATTAAATCTTGCATGGTGTCCTCAATCACCTCATCTTTGACCCGCAACTCGCCTTGTTTATAAAAGTGCTTGAGACGTTTGAACTTGTCGCCGATGCGGACCAGCACGCCAAACGCCCCAAACTCTCGCAGATTGTCCAGCGTATCTTCCTGGCCGCTGTAATCATGGCCTTTAGCCGCTCGCAGGTCGGCAAGATTGTCAATAATAGCTCGAATATCATCTTCAAGATTGTTAATTGTATACGCTTGATTTAACTGCATTATTTTACCCCCAGCTTATCTCTGGCGCTGCCGATTTCTGTATAGATAACTTTAGCCACGGCGGGGTCAATCACCATCTTAGCCGCCTCAACGCCCCGTTTGTGCGCTGTGTATTTGGCCTCAGCTTCGGTTTTAGCCTTATTCGCCTGCCTGCCCCACGCGCCGCCAAGGCCGGCCAATACAGCCCCGGCGATACCGGCAATCGCACCGTAAGGCGGCGGCAATACTGTGCTAGCCGACGTCAACACGATGCCGCCAGCTTCTAAATTAGCGCCGGGCGAGGCAGCGTCAATCTTTGCTAAAGCGGCGTCAGCTTTGTCAATTACCGCGTCAATCTCACTTTTCTTTTCTTCAAGCTCCGTCAACTTAGCCACAAGTTTATGGTAAATGTCGTCGTCTGGCTGCTTAAGTAACTCGGCCTGTATCGCCGCAATCTGAGTTGATAACATATCTGATTGCACTTTATATTCAGTTACCACTGTTTTAATCGCATCGACTTGTTCTTGTGACGTCAGGCTGCATCCTGTTACAGCGCTCAATATTAGCGTCATTACTATTAATTTGATTAATACTGTACGTTTCATGATAGGTCTCCAGTTGATTTATTCGGGTCTTTTTGACCAATTCTATGACGCCACACACCGTAGCGTTCGTGATAGCATTGGTCGCATAGGTAAAAATATTCTGCCTCTTGGCTAAAACGACATGGTCTTTTGATCCGATGCAGGCTTAAATATAGGGGCGTTTTGACCTGCCAGTTTATATGGCTGCAATTTTGTTTAGCATTCATAACTTTATCCTTTCTGGCCTAAAACTGTTCCGGCCAGGTCGTCTGACAAATTCTTATATATTTGCTCATAATCTAAAACATCAGGTTCGTCCAGTTTGTCATAATGCCTGGTAAACCAACGATACGTTGTATTGTGGTGCAATCTTAAATAGACAAAAAAAGCCCACACAACCTCAAGCCGACCGCCGTGAACCTTAAACATGTGGCAGCCCTTACAAAGACAAACCCCGTTATGAACGTCATAGCGGTACTTTGGATAGCGCCGGCTAATTAGATGATGAGCGTCAAGACCTTTAACCTTTAAGCCGTCAGCGCGTTCTGTGCCCGGCTTACCGCACACCAGGCACTCACCTGCCGACCGGACAATCAAAGACCATAATCGGTCGCACTTCTTAATTATTGTTTTATTTTGTTTTTTTGAACTCATTTTTTTACGCAGTTTCATCGTTCACCTGCTTATTATTAGCTACCGCATGCATTCGGTCTGTTTCCGTAAAATCCTCAAACGCCATAAACGGCATGTAATGCGTTGCCGACGAATGGCCGCAATGAGGGCACGTTCCTTGCACTTCCTCGTTGACGTCGTTGGCGCCGCAATGAGGGCAATTAACGTCTCCGTTTGAATCTTCGCCGACGTTTTTAATATCTTTGCCGCACTCGTCGCAAGTGTATTCCCATATTTCAACTTGCTCATAATCGGCAAACTTTTTGCAAACTGGACACCAGTATTTTCCTATTCTTTCATTCATTTCTGCACCGTCCATCCTACATTTGCCATATCAACTATAAACTGTGACTCTTTTTCAATTTCCGGCAACACCCACGTCAAAGTATAAGTGTATTCAATGGGTTGCCTCCCCTCCATAACCTTACACCCTTTCAGCCACAGCCGTATTCTTTTACGCAGTTTCATTATTCACCGTCGCTTTCGTCTTCTTTTGCCCAAATATAACAAGCGTAGCACATCCCGTTTTGGTCCTGGTCAGCATCCGTCAACTCTTGTCCGCATATTTCGCATTTATCACTCATGATTCACTCAAATTCTCGTCATTCTCATTATTCATATTTATATAATACGGCAACATTACCGCTGTGCATACAGTGTGCGGTATTTTCCGTATATCCGGTGGAAGGTTCTTAATTTCATCAGCATTATTTATAATGAAATATAAACGCCTATTTATTACTCTAACTTTCATCATTCGCCGTCGCTTTCGGTTTCAGTTGCTATCGCCATTTCGTTGCTAATATATATCGCCTTATCACGCAAACTATTAATGTCGCCCATCAAATTCCTCATTACCCTACCGATATCATTGTATTTTCGTTTGTTCTCGCGCCATTCATTTAATTGCCCGCCAATCATTTCGCCGTCATATCCATCTATATTGATGCCGCTTATCTTCTCGAACTTTTCCAATCTCATTTTCAGGTTTTCGTAATCACATTTTACCTTCGTGTGCTTTAATTTCTTTTCTGCCACACAACCTCTTTCATAAGATTCCTGAAGTTGCCGCTGTGTGATCTTGGAGGCGCACCTAACAACTGACATCATGAATCCCGGACTAATCGGCTTTGGCTCCAGCTTGCTCGCGGGCCGCCATATTTTCATATTCCATCCAGTCGGATACATCACGCCCCACACAGCCGGGATTCGCTCCATGTCAACGATAGACTTATCGTTGACAACCAACCACCACCGAGTGCAATATTGGCCAACCGACTCCCACTTGGTAACGTCTTGCAATTCTTTGTTAAGATCGCTTCTGGAAGTTTTTACTTCAAACCCCTCTATTTCTAATCCTTTTGACGGCCACAGCCATAAAGCCAAACCATCGGCGTATCTTTTAATATTGCCGCCGGTTGAATTTGCAACCTCGGCTAAATAAATGCAACCACCTTGGCTATATTTAGCGCTTAGCCGTTGGTTAACTTCATGCGTTTTTAATTTCGTCATAAATCCACCGTATTAATCCTTTCCGATAACACTGTCCAAGCCAACGCCGCAACTTGTGGCACTACCCCATTTCCGAGCAGACGCAGTTCATCGGTTCTGCTTGTGGATCGCACCAACCGACGGGCAGGCCCATTAAAGTCTCTGTCCATCGCGCATTTAGTTGCAACCGTTCTGGGCGGCTCCCAGTCGTATTGTCGTTGTCCGGGCCGCGCAGGCCATACTTCACGGCGTTGGGCAACTGGCCCATGTGCCGACGGCCTTCCCCGGCCATATGTTTCGGGCCGTTGGCGCCGTTGCAGTCTCTCGCCGCCGGCGTCGGCCAGTTCTTGATCGCCGTCTGAATATTTTCGCCGCCCTGCCGCCCCTGCGTCCCGGCGCCGGTGTAACAATTGGCGTGAGGCGTGGGCCAGGATGAACAATCTTTGTCTTTTGTGCGGAGCGCCCGTCTCGGCAGCGGTGAACATATCCCATTGAGCGTCATACCCTGCCTGGGCAAGGTCAGATAAGACGTAACCGAGACCGCCTCCGACCACAAACCCGGGCACCTCTTCAAGGAATACGAAGGCTGGTCCAACCTCTTTAACGATCCTAAATACATCTGGCCATATCCAACGTTCATCTGAGGTTCCTTTTCGTTGTCCCGCGCAGGACCAGGGTTGGCAGGGGATGCCGCCGTGGACGAGATCAACCAATCCCGCAAACTCCCGTCCGTCAAACGTCGCGACGTCGCTCCATATAGGAGCGTCGTCCAACTGTTTCGCTTGAATCTTCGCAACCAGGTTGCAGACGGCGAAAGCCTCCCTCTCGACGTAAGCGACCGTGCGAAATCCTGGGATAACCGTTTTAAGTCCGAGACCGATCCCGTCGTATCCGGTGCAGAGAGAGATCGCCGTAAATTGTCCGGCAGGTAAAGCCACATTTTGATCCTTTCTTAAAAAGCGCCGAGCGACCGACGAGGCCGCCCGGCTGTTTGGAGGGAAATGGAAATTAACTAGCTCACACGATGATCTTTGCGTTTGTCGCCGATCAATTTATACAACTTCCGCTTAGCTTCGTCGTCGAGCCCTAACACAAACTCGTTGACGGCGTCTTTGTGAGCCTCGTACTTGGCGTCGGAGAGCGCAGCGTTATTTTGAGCCTGGTGTTTGGCGCAATTCTCGACCTCGTAACCGGCCCACGCATCTTTTGTCTCTCGACGAGATTTCTCAGCGTTAGTTTTCTGCTTCTTTGCCGACGCGGCGCCTATTCCGCCGATCACTGTGCCGGCGGCTCCTAAGATCAATCCCCAAGGCGGCGGAAGCATCGGCGCCGCCGTGGTCAACCCGGCGCCTAAAGCGCTCAGATCGGCGCCCGGCGCCGCACCGTCGATTTTGTCAAGATCAGCTTGGTATTTAATGACCAGAGCGTCGATTTTCGCCTTCTGGACTTCGGTCTTAACCAGCAGCTCCCGGAACTTATCGCTATCCGGATACTGTGCGATCTCAACTTTCAGGTTGGCTATCGTCTCAGCCGCCGCGTCGGACTGAGCGGCGTAGCCTTCGACCAGGCT
>JAAEQF010000598.1 GCA_024231695.1 FCB group bacterium | reverse complement strand
GGCATAATGAAATGGGGCGAGCTTTGGGAAAAGTCGTTCCGTGACATATTTGCCGAAGCGGCCTTAAACGCCATCGATGACGCCGGTGTCGATCATATAGATTCCCTTTATGTCGGCAGTATGTCCGGCGGCCTTTTCGTCGGTCAGGAACATATCGGCGCGATCATGGCCGATTATATTGGTCAGAAACATATCCCTGCCTGCCGGGTGGAATCTGCCTGCGCTTCCGGTGGATTGTCCTTCCGCCAGGGCCTGATTGAGGTTGCCTCCGGGTATTCCGACATCGTCATGGCTGGCGGCGTGGAAAAGATGACCGATATCTCCGGTGACGACGCAACTTATGCGCTGGCCACCGCCGCCGATCAGGACTATGAAACATTCCACGGCGTGACTTTCCCCGGCCTTTATGCCATGATGGCTCGGGCCTATATGAAAAAATACAAAATGACGCGGAATCAGCTTTCGGCCGTGCCAACCAAAGCCCATCTGAACGGATCCAAAAACCCATACGCCCAGTACCCTTTCCCGATCAAGCTGGAAGATGTGGCCAAAGGCGTCAAGGTAGCCGATCCCCTGCATATCCTGGACTGCTCGCCCATCACCGATGGCGCGGCGGCGGTGATTTTGACCACGGTCGATATCGCCAAGAAGATGAACAAACCGATCATCAAAGTCATCGGTTCCGGGATTGCCACCGACACTATCGCTCTGCATCAGCGCAACAGCTTCACCACGCTTAAATCGACCGAACTGGCCGGTAAGCGGGCGTTGAAAATGGCCGGCAAGAAGATCACGGATATCGACCTGGTCGAGGTGCATGATTGCTTCTCGATTGCCGAAATCATCGTGACCGAATCGCTGGGCTTTTTCAAGCCGGGCAAAGGCGCCAAGGCAGCCGCCGACGGCGTCACCGCTCTGGACGGCAAGATTCCGGTTAATACTTCGGGCGGCCTGAAATCCAAAGGCCATCCCGTCGGAGCTACCGGCATCGGGCAGGTAGTCGAAATCGTTAAACAGCTTCGCGGCGAGGCCGAAAACGGCCGCCAGATCAAAGGCAGTCCGAAAGTCGGCATGACCCAGAATATGGGCGGTTCCGGCGCCTCCGCGGCAGTGCATATCATGGAGGTGGCTTGATGTTTCCAGCAAGAATATGGCGTGAAATGCCGCAGCGATATCGTCTCGAAGCCGCCGTCTGCAAGAAATGCGGTAAGCGTTACTATCCGCCCCGGTTGGTTTGCGCCGAGTGCGGCTGTCGCAAGTTTGACACCTATGTCCTTCCGGAAGAAGCGACGATAAAGACGTTCACTATCATAAGGACGCCGGCCTCGCAATTTTCCGATATAGCGCCCTATGCTATCGCTATCGTCGCTTTTGCCGACGGTCTGCAGATTATGGGCCAGGTTGTTGACTGTGACCTGGACAAGCTCAAGATCGGGCAGAAGGTCAGACTTGAATTTCGCAGGATACAAACCCATGATACCCATGGCGTATTGAGCTATTCATACAAGTTCGTACCCAAGTGGTATTAGAAACAATAAAGGGGTCTTCGAGTGAAGGCCCCTTTTTGATAATATGCGGATGATACGATCTTTTTGCGGGGCAAAATCGTTTGGCATCCATTTGGAACAGATAAAAAAAATCAGCCTGTCAGGGTATTATGTTTAGAATTGAATCAAAAGTCGATACCAATTCGGCCGACTTCAAAGAGAACGACAAACTAAACCGCGAAGCGGCCCGCCTTTACAAGGAACGTCTGGATCAGGTTAAACCGGGCGGTTCGGAAAAGGCCCGAAAACTACACACCGACCGCAATAAAATACTACCGCGTGAGCGAGTGGAAAAATTACTGGACAAAAATACACCGTTTCTGGAATTGTCTTCGCTGGCCGCTTATGACAAATATGACAACAGCATGCCCGGCGCGGGAATGATCAGCGGGATCGGCATGGTTCACGGCCGGGAGGTCATGATCGTCGCCAACGACGCTACCGTCAAAGGCGGTACCTATGTACCGGAAACGATCAAAAAGCATATCAGGGCTCAGGTGATTGCCCTGGAAAACAACCTGCCCTGTATTTATCTGGTCGATTCGGGCGGAATTTTCCTGCCCCAGCAGGCCGGAGTATTCGCCGACAAAGAACATTTCGGGCATATCTTTTTCAATCAGGCCCAGCTTTCGGCCAATCGCATCCCGCAGATTGCTGTCGTTATGGGTTCCTGCACGGCCGGCGGAGCCTATGTCCCGGCCATGTCCGACGAAGCCGTTATCGTCCGCAAGCAGGGAACGATTTTCATCGGCGGTCCGCCGCTGGTCAAAGCCGCCACCGGCGAAGAAGTCTCGGCCGAGGATCTGGGTGGCGCCGACGTCCACTGCCGTATTTCCGGCGTGGCCGACCATTACGCTCAAAATGATGAACATGCCATCTCTATTGCCCGTAATATCGTCGAAAATCTGGAACGCAGTAAAAAGTTCCCGCTCGATATCTCCGAACCGGAAGACCCCCATTATGACCCACAGGAACTGTACGGGGTCGTCCCCAATGATATCCGCCGCACTTATGACGTGCGCGAGGTAATCGCCCGACTGGTGGATGGCTCACGTTTCCATGAATTCAAAGAACTCTACGGCCTGACCCTGGTCACCGGGTTTGCCCGGATTATGGGCTATCCGGTCGGGATCGTCGGTAATAACGGTATTCTATTCAGCGAATCATCGCTTAAGGGGGCGCATTTTGTCGAATTATGCGCGCTACGCAAAATACCGCTGATCTTTTTACAGAATATCACCGGCTTTATCGTCGGCAAACAGTACGAGCATGGTGGAATTGCTCGCGACGGAGCCAAAATGGTTCATGCCGTGGCCAACGCTCAGGTTCCCAAATTTACCATTGTCGTCGGCGGTTCATACGGAGCCGGTAACTATGCCATGTGTGGGCGTGGATATAATCCGCGTATGATGTGGATGTGGCCGATGGCCAAAATCGCCGTCATGGGCGGCGAGCAGGCTTCCGGAGTACTGGCCGATGTCAAAGTTGCCCAGATGGCCCGCAAAGGAAAAACGCTGACCGAAGAGGAAATCCAGGCGATCAAACAACCGATTCTCGATCAATACGAACACGAATCATCGCCTTACTTCGCCACTGCCCGGTTGTGGGACGACGGCATTATCGATATGATTGAAACCCGAGAAGCGTTGGCACTGGGTATCGCCGCCTCGTTGAACAGGCCGATACCGGATCATCAATTCGGCGTTTTCAGGATGTAATGAAGATGGAAAAAGCTTACGAAACAGTCAAATTATTGATTGACGGCCCGGTAGCCAGGGTCAGTTTTTGTCGGCCGGAAGTCCACAATGCTTTCAACGACAAATTGATTTATGAATTGACCGATCTGTTCAAGAAACTCAAAAAAGACAAACTTCTTCGCGTCGTGGTCCTGACTGGCGAAGGCAAGTCTTTTTGCGCCGGGGCCGATTTGAACTGGATGAGGCGGGTCAAGGATTATAGTTTTGAAAAAAACTACGAAGAATCACTGGCTTTGGCCGAACTCTTCTATCTGATCTATACCATGCCCCTGCCGATAATCGGCCGCATCAACGGCGCTGCCATCGGCGGCGGGACCGGATTCGTGTCGGTCTGCGATATCGCCGTGGCCGCCGAATCAGCCAAATTTTCCTTCTCCGAAGTTAAAATCGGCGTCGTCCCCGCCTGTATCGGGCCGTATGTGATCAGGAAAATCGGCGAAGGCAAAGCCCGCGAGTTTTTCATCTCCGGCGAACGGTTGCCTGCCGCCGAAGCCTGGCGTATCGGACTGGTCAACCGCGTTACCCCAGACGAGGAATTGGACAAAGAGGTCAACAAGCTGGTTTCAACAATCCTGTCCTCAGGGCCCCATGCCGTCACCATGGCCAAGGAATTGATCTCGAACGTCCCCCTGATGTCACCCGATGAGTTCAAGCCATACACGGCGGAGATGATCGCCAAACTACGCAAATCGGATGAGGGTCAGGAAGGAATGGACGCTTTTCTCAATAAACGCAAACCAAACTGGGTAGTAGAATAATCATGCCGCAGCTATTCAAGAAAATACTGATTGCCAACCGTGGAGAAATCGCCGTACGCGTGATCCGGGCCTGCCGGACTCTGGGTATTAAAACAGTCACGGTGTTCTCAACCGCGGATAAATACGCCGTCCACACTTTGATGGGCGACGAAAGTTATGAAATCGGCCCTCCCCCGCCTTTGGAATCGTATCTGAATATCGACAAGATAATCAAAGTGGCCAAAGAATCGGGCGCCGATGCCATCCATCCCGGATATGGCTTTCTGGCGGAGAATCCACTCTTTACTCAGGCCTGTCTCGACGACGATATCATCTATATCGGGTCATCGCCCGAGTCGATCCAGTTAATGGGCAACAAAGTGGAATCACGCATCAAAATGGCCGATGCCGGAGTGCCATTGATTCCCGGCATGAAAACCGCCGGCGTTGAAATTGATGAATTCAGGAAAATGGCTGATAAGGCCGGTTATCCGGTATTGATCAAAGCGGCCGCGGGCGGAGGTGGTAAAGGTATGCGGGTAGTAAACAAACCCGAAGACCTGGAACTGGCCGTCGAGGGCGCTCGCCGCGAAGCCAAATCGGCTTTCGGCGACGATACCGTCTATCTGGAAAAATACATTCTCAATCCCCGGCATATTGAGTTTCAGGTTCTGGCCGACACGCATGGCACTGCCATCCATTTATTTGAGCGCGAATGTTCGATCCAGAGGCGGCATCAAAAAATCGTCGAGGAAACACCTTCGATTGCCGTTACGCCCGAGTTGAGAGAAAAGATGGGAGCAGCTGCCGTGGCCGTGACCAAAGCAGCCAATTATGTCAATGCCGGAACGGTCGAGTTTTTGCTCGATACCGAAGGCCAATTTTATTTTCTGGAAATGAATACCCGCATTCAGGTCGAACATCCGGTAACCGAGGAGGTCGTCGGTGTCGATCTGGTAGCTGAGCAGATCAGAATCGCCGCCGGTTTTCCGCTCTCCGAACATTTCAAAAATATCAACCAGCGCGGTCATGCTATCGAATGTCGTATCTACGCCGAGGATGCGGCCAACAACTTCATGCCTTCAATCGGCAAAATCCTGCTATACAAAGAACCGACCGGCCCCGG
>JAAEQF010000597.1 GCA_024231695.1 FCB group bacterium | reverse complement strand
CCTGATCGAGGTGATCGATCCCCGGCCCGATAAAACAAATGAGGAGCTTGCCAACAGCGTAAAATATAAGCGGGACGAGATGGGGCGGGTGGTTCGTGAAACCAGGGAGATCGACTTGGTTCCCGGCCTCCATACAATCGAATACGATTATGATTACAATGGCAAACTCACCAGGCTCACCTATCCGGACGCCTATCACGTGGACTATGAATATTATCCCGGGAGCGGGCTTCTTAAATCCGTCACCGGCTCCGACAATCGGAAATTCGCCGAGTACAGTAATTATCAACCATCCGGGAAGCCGGGAAGGGTGGATTACGGCAGCGGCTCCCACACGATCTACACCTACGACCCGACCACCCAAAGAATATTGACCATTTACACCGAGGCGCCTACTATCGGCGCTCTCCAGAACCGTCAGTATAGTTACTATAAAACCGGCGACGTGGAGGCGATTTCGCTGGATAATCTCAACGCGGAGTTCAATTTCACGTATGACAGCCTCAATCGCTTGGAAACCGTGGACGGCAATGGCTGGGGATTTATTAATTATGAATATGATGAAATCGGT
>JAAEQF010000596.1 GCA_024231695.1 FCB group bacterium | reverse complement strand
GAACCGGAACAGGAAGTTTTGCCAGTTCGCTCACAGGGCTGAGTCCAAATACAACCTATTACGTCAGGGCTTATGCCACAAACAGCGTGGGCACTGCATACGGAAACGAGGTATCTTTTACCACTGCTTCTTCTTCAACTGTCCCGACACTGACAACCACGGCAGCAAGCAGTGTCACATCAACAACAGCAGCCAGCGGCGGAGATGTGACCTCGAACGGGGGAGCCTCTGTAACAGTCAGGGGAGTCTGCTTTAATACTTCACCAAGTCCCACAACTGCCAACAGCACCACATCAGACGGAACCGGAACAGGAAGTTTTGCCAGTTCGCTGACAGGGCTGAGTCCCGGCACAACCTATTATGTCAGGGCCTATGCCACAAACAGCGTGGGCACGGCATACGGGAACGAAATATCTTTTACCACCCTGACCATCCCGACAGTGACAACCACAGCAGCAGGCAGTGTCACGTCAATAACAGCAGTCAGCGGCGGAAATGTGACCTCGAACGGGGGAGCCTCTGTAACAGTCAGGGGAGTCTGCTTTAATACTTCACCAAGTCCCACAACTGCCAACAGCACCACATCAGACG
>JAAEQF010000595.1 GCA_024231695.1 FCB group bacterium | reverse complement strand
GCAGGCCGAGTCGTCGTCGCAGAAGTCGCAGACTTCGGAAGTGCATTGGTAGTTGTCGCCGCAAGAAGAGGCGGTGCAGGCGCAGGCCGTGCCGTCGCTCCGGCAGACCGGGGTGAGGGGATACGCCGTACAGCTTTCACACGCGGTACCGCAGTGCAGGGTGGTGTTGCAGGTCTCGCAGGTGTTCGCGTTGCACCACTCGCCCGAGCCGCCGTTGCAGTCGCCGGAGTTGTTGCACTCCACGCAGCCGCTGCCGGTGGTGTCGCACAGCGGCGTGGCCGGGAGCGTGGTACAGTCGTCGCAGGCGGTGCCGCAGTGGGCGTGGACATTGCACGGCTCGCAGGTGTCGGTGGCCGAGTCGCAATATTCGCCGCTCCCGCAGTCGCCGGGGTTGCACTCCACGCACCCCGACCCGTCGCTCTTGCAGACGAGGCTCGTCCCGCAGTCCACGCACCCGCTGCCGCAGCGCTCGTCGACGTTGCAGATCGCGCAGGTATTGGCGTCGCAGTACTCGCCGCTCGGGCAGTCGCCGATGACGTTGCACTCCACGCAGGCGGAGTTGTCTGTTTTGCACACGCCCCCGGGGGTGCAATCGAGGCAAGCGGTCGTGCAGTGCTCGTCGTCGTCGCAGGTTGCGCACGTGTTAGCTTCGCAGAATTCGCCGCTCGGGCAGTCGCCGATGACGTTGCACTCCACGCAGGCCGAGCCGTCTGTTTTGCACACGCCGCCGGGGGTGCAGTCTTCGCAGGTGCTGCCGCAGAGGGTGTTTGAGTCGCAGACCACGCAGGTGTTGTCCACACAGCGCTGGCCGTCGCCGCTGTTGCAGTGGGTATGGAGGTCGCATTGGACGCATTCGTAGGCCGTGCCCGTGTCGACGCAGTAGGGCTCGCCCGACTCGGCGCCCACACCGCATTCCACGCAGCCGTCGCCGCACTGGGTGTCCGAGGTACAGAGCTGGCAGGTGTTGTCGGTCAGGCGGCAGTATTCGTCGCTCTCGCAGTCGAATTCATCGAGGCACTGCACGCAGGTATTGGTGGCGGTGTCGCAGACCTCTCCGCCGGCGAGGCAGGGGGTGTCGTCGAGGCATTGCACGCAGGCGTTGTCGGTGCAGTAGTCCCGCGCCCCGCCGTGGAGGGTGTTGCAGTTGGGGGAGTAGAGGTCGACCTCGGTGCACTCCTCGCAGGTGTATGTCCCGAGGTCGCAGTCGTAGGCGCCGCAGTGGGCGTTGTCGTAACAGGCCACGCACTCATGGGTCGAGGTGAAGCAGTGGGTGCGGCCGGTAACGAGAGCGCAGTGGGCTTCCTCGGTGCACTCGACACAGGTGGAGGTATCGTTACCATTGTCCAGGCAGTGGTCGCCGCCGCAGTCCGCGCAGGTGGGACCGCAGGCCGTGTCGCCGGCGCAGAATTCGCACGCACCTCCCGTGGTGTTGCAGTGCCGATTGTTGGCGGTGTCGTTGCAGGAGTCAGGGCTGCCGGTGCAGGCGCAGGCGTGACCGCCACCCAGGTCTGCGCAGACCGGGGTAGTGGAGTCCGATGTGCAATCGACACACCCCACGCCGCACTGGGTGTTGGCGACGCAGGGCTGGCAGGTGTTGTCGGACAGGCGGCAGTATTCGTTGGTGGAGCAGCCCATGCCGTCCAGGCACTCCACGCAGGTGTTGCTCGTGCAGTAGCGCTTGTCGCTGCCGTGCAGCGATTGACACGTGGCGTCGATGTCGTCAACGGTGAGGCACTCCACACAAGTGTGGTCCGCGGCGCAGCGCGGCGTGGTGCCCGGGTCGCAGTGTCCGTCGCCAGTGCAGTCCACGCAAGTCGACGTATCGTCGCCGTTGTCCAAGCAGTGCTGGCCGCTGCAAGCCTGACAGCTCTCGCCGCAAGCCGTGTCTTCGGCGCAAAACTCACACGTACCGCTACTTCCCACGCAATGCTCATAGCTGTTCGTGCACGAGCTGGGGGTGCAGATGCATTGATAGCTGTCCGGTACCACAGGGTCACCGCATCCCGGCTGCATGGGGTCGGTGCACGGGTTGCACGCCGCGCCGCAGTGGTCTGCGTCTTGACACGACGTACACAGGGGATGCGGGAGACTGAGATCGCAGTACTCGCCGCCCGCGCCTGCGCAGTGGGTGTCGCTCGTGCACTCTTCGCAAACATACGCGCCTGAGTTATCCGAGCAGTAGGGTTTGCCCGAGACCGTGGCGCAGTCGGTGCAGGAGTCGCCACACATCGCGTCAGTCACGCAATCCTCGCAAACACCGCTCAAACACTGCTGGCCCGTACCGCCGTTGCAGTGGGTGTCCCCGGCGCACTCCGCGCACTCGAAGGTCGTGCCCGTATCGCGGCAGTACGGCTCGCTCGGGTCGACCACGGGGCAGTCCAGGCAGGAGTCGCCGCAGCGGTTGTCCGCCTCGCAGTCCACGCAGCTCCCCGCCACGCACCGCTGGCCCGTACCGCCGTTGCAGTGGGTGTGCGTGGTGCACTCCGCGCATTCGTATTCCGCGCCGTCCAGACGGCAGTAAGGCGTGGTGCCACCGCACGTATCGCAGCTCGAGCCGCAGTGTCCGTCCGTGGTGCACGCCTCGCACACACCCGCGGCGTTACACCACTCGCCGATGCCGCTTGAGCAGTGGTAGTTTATCTCGCACTCCACGCATTGGTACACGTTGTCTCCGTCGGGGTCGTCGCACAGGGGCTTGCCCGTGTTCGCACCCGTACCGCACATCGCGCATCCCACTCCGCACTGGACGTCATCCACGCATTGCTGGCACGTGTTGTCGGCCATGCGACAGTGCTCATCCTCGGCGCAGTCGTTCTCGTCCAGGCACTCCACGCAGGTATGTGTATCCGGGTTACAGATCTCTCCGTCGCCAAGGCACGGCGCGTCGTCCAGACACTCCACGCACGTCTTGTTCGTGCAGTAGGGCCGCGCCGCGTCGCACGCTGAGTCGAGGCCGTCCACCACCGTGCACTCCTCACAGGTATGCGTTGTCTCGTCGCACACTTCACCGCCGCAGTCCGCGCCGTCGCGGCAGCCCACGCAGATGTGCTCGGCA
The DNA here is from genome assembly GCA_024231695.1 of FCB group bacterium. Taxonomy (GTDB): domain Bacteria; phylum Zixibacteria; class MSB-5A5; order GN15; family JAAZOE01; genus JAAEQF01. The sequence goes on along the minus strand of JAAEQF010000595.1, from coordinate 3,371 downwards.
AGCAAGCAATGGGTGCGCCCCAACACGCCCGTGCAGTGCGCCTCCTCGGTGCATTCCACGCATGTCGAGCTCGCACCCTGATCCCAGCAGTGATATGGATCGCAGTCCGCGCAGCTCGGGCCGCACGCCACGTCCTCCGCGCACAACCCGCACTCTCCGGTCGACGGGTCGCAGTGCTGGTAGTTCGTCCCGTTGTTGCACGAGTCCGGGCTGTCCATGCACGCGCAGATATAGTCCCCTCCGAGATAGCTGCACACCGGCGTCTCCGGCGTCTCTGTACAATCAGCGCATCCCACGCCGCACTGGTTGTGCGCCAGGCACGTCTGACACGTGGCGTCTGCCGGGCGGCAGTACTCGTCTATTTCGCAGTTGTCGTCGATCAGACACTCCACGCACGTGTTCGCCGTGCAGTACTCCTTCACTCCAGCCCCGTACACCGCTTGACACGTGGCGTCCGCACCGCCCGCGGTGAGACACTCCACGCAAACATGATCCGATGTCCGGCACTCGGTCCCCGACGGGTTGCCAGCGCAGTGACCAGATGTCGTGCACTCCACGCACTCTGAATATCCGTCATGCGCCCAACAGTGCTCCGCTCCGCAGGTCGTGCAGCTCGGGCCACACGCCGTGTCGCTCTCGCACGGCGCACAGCTCCCCGTCGAAACCACGCAGTGCTCGTAGGGGTTGGTGCATGTCCCGGGCGTGCACACGCACTGGTACACCCCAGTCGACACCGGTACCCCGCACGACGGCGTCATCCCACCGCACTTGACGCAGGCCGCACTGCAATGGTCTGGCACATCGCACGCCTGACACGCGTTGTCCTCGTCGCAGTATGCACCCACGCCGCCGTCACAGTGAGGGTCGTCTACGCACTCCTCGCACTCGTAGTCACCACTCTCGTTGCTGCAGTATGGCTTGCTCGCGTACGCGCCCACGCCGCACTCATCACAGTTGCTCCCGCAGTGGCCCACCGTCACGCAGCCCTCGCACGCGCCGGTGTCATTGCACCACTGACCCACTCCGCCGTTGCAGTCGCTCCGCGCCTCGCACTCCACGCAGGTATATCCAGCGCCCAAATCCACACAGTATGACTCGCCTGCGTACGGCTCCTCTCCGCATGTCTCGCAGTCGTCTCCGCAGTGCCCCGGCGTGGTGCACTCCAAACAATTGCCCTCGTCGCACCAATGGCCCACGCCGCCGTCGCAGTGTGCGTCATCGCCGCAGTCGTCACAGTGCGATGTCGCGCCTGTACCACCGTTCCAACAATGATTTGCGCAGTCGATACAGCCCACGCCGCAATAGTCGTCCTCGATACACTCCCGGCACACCGGCGGATTGACCGAACGATCGCAGCGTCGACCACCAGACCCATCGTCGCAGTCGCTGTCGTTGATACACGACACGCACGTACCGCCACCAAGACTCATGTCGCACGACTTGCCTCCCTGCTGCGTGCAGTCCGTGCACGTCGTACCGCAGCGCTCGTTCGTGTCGCACGACACGCAGCTCCCCCGATCGCACCACTCCCCCACTCCGCCGTTGCATTGAGATCGCACCGCGCACTCTGCACATTGGTAGATGGAAGTCGAGGGATTGTACCAACAGTGTGGCGTCACACCACCGCACGACACGCAGTTCGGGCCGCAGCGATGATCCCGGAAGCAATCCTCACAAAACGGCGTGCCGTCTGGGTTGCACCACTTCCCCAGTACGCAGTCATCATCTGACGCGCAATCCTCGCACGACTGACCGTCAGCGCCGCACACCTGTCCCTCGCAGTCATCGCACATCGCGCCGCAGTGCGCGTTCTCGTCGCATGTCTCGCACGTACCTGCGTCGTCGCACCACTCTCCCACTCCGCCGTCGCAGTGAACGTTCGTCGCGCACTCCGCGCAGCCATGCTCCGCGCCCAGATCCCGACACCGCGGCTCCGCTCCGGTACACTCCGCACAGCTCGGTCCGCAGTGGCCGTCCACCACGCAATCCTCGCACATCGCCTCTGACAAGGATTTGTTACACCACCGCCCGCCGCCGCAGTCGCCGTCGTATGCGCAGCGTACGCACTCCGCTCCAGTTTCGTCGCACACTTGCCCCGACACCGTACAGTCCAAGCACTCCGCTCCGCAGTGGCCCGCGCTCGTGCAATCCGCGCACAACCCCGCGTCGCACCACTCGCCCACTCCGCCGCTGCAGTGATCTCCGCTCAAGCACTCCGCGCATGCGTAGCCCGTACCCGTGTCACGACAGAACGGCGCCGGCAGAACGCACTCACCGCAATCGTCTCCGCAATACTGTGGCGTGTTACAGTCGACGCAGGTCTCGTTTTCTACAACGCAACGCCTACCGACGCCGCAGTCATCGTCGTCCTCGCAGCCGATGCACCGGTCCCCAGCCTCGGTGCACACCTGACCGGACGGCGTACAATCCACACATCCGCTCCCGCAGTGGCCGTTCGTGTCGCACGCTTCGCACACCTCGGCGTTACACCACTCGGCGAAATCGCAGTGACCGTCGTCGCGGCACTCCACACACGCCGAACCATCCGCGCTGCACACCCGACCGGCAACTGTACAATCCGCGCACCCCACGCCGCAGTAATCGTCACTGTCGCAGGGTCTGCACACATCTCCGTCGCACCACCCCCCCTCGGCGCACGGATGATCCACCGCGCACTCGATACAGGCTGTCCCCGCCTCATTGCACACGCCACCCGTCACCGTGCAATCCGCGCACGTCTCCCCACAGTGCTCATCGCCATCGCACGTCTCGCACTCCCCCGCGCTGCACCACTCACCTACCTCACAACCCGCCTCCTCCGTACACCACGTATCTGTGTCCGCGTCCGTGTCGCTGTCTGTATCTGCGTCCGTGTCGGAATCTGTGTCCGCATCCGTGTCCGCGTCCGTATCGCTGTCAGCATCCGTGTCCGTGTCACCACCGCTCGGCTCTCCACCGTCCTCTCCCGTGTCCACTCCGATATCTCCACCATCTGTCACTGCTCCGGGCTCGTCTGTACTAACATTGAGCTCCGCGCATCCCAGCGCTACGCACACCATCGAAACGATGAGCAATATCCGGTTTGTCATTTGATAACTCCCCGCCGACGTGGCGCGACTCTACGGTACCTAACTCGAGATTTGTTCAGATAACCCGTGGAATTTTAAAGACAGAACGGATGTCGTTTTTCAATTATATTTAATTATCGCAAATCGAATCGCATACTTAGAAAAGCAAATGACTGTATCTCGTTTGTTAGGCAGGCAACTCGACGGTTTGGAGGTGAATGCGATCTCGCGCCGCGATCCCAAGCCCCATCTCCTGGGCCAGCTCGAGGTATTTGGCAGAGCGCTTGACATCGGAGAGAGTGC
>JAAEQF010000594.1 GCA_024231695.1 FCB group bacterium | reverse complement strand
GGAAAGGGGAATTGAGACTGTTTGCGTTTAACCCCATGATCGTGTAAATGGTTTCGTAGTTGACCTTCCGCTTCGGCGGAGAGGACTCTCGGCAATTAAACCCGAGAGTTAACAGTGGCGCGCATTTCCTGGCGCCGGCGGGTCGCGAGCAGGCTTTAGGGGTGAGGCGGGAGGGAGCGGAGTGAAAAAACGGGCTCCTTCGGTGAAAATCGGCGGGGAGGAAGTAAAAACCGCTAAAAAAGGCAACATTTTGCCATAGCCCCTTTGGCGGCGGGTTTTTTTTCTTCCTTTCACTAGTTTTCAACTACTGGAAGAGCCCTGCCAGGCTAACTCGTATTCATGGGCTCCGGATGTGGAGCCGGGGCGTTTCTATTGAGTAGATCGTCAAGATGAATGTAGGGAGTTTCTAATTTGTCTGCTTCACTATACCGTATGGATGCATGGTGGGCGATATTGGCGAGGGTCAGGCGGATAAGACTGTAATCGGCGTTCCTACAGCAACCATCCTGTTTATATGCGTCATTGATGAAATTGACTCTCTCCGAGGCGCTCCGCTGATTCATAAGGTCTTTGAACTTGCTTGAATCCCGTGGAATGGGCGGAAAGAGCCGTGGATCCGTTTCCGACTTCACGTAAACGAAAGGACCGAGGGAGCTGTCCGGCTTGCAGTCCTGACCGTTCGGACATTCATCCAGGTGGACGATATATGTCGATTTACCGTTGCGATGGGTGTTTCGTTTGGCCGGGCAGCAGTATACATGTTTCTTTTGCCTTTTATCATAGCCATGATGCCGCATCCGACAGCCGCCAGGACACAGTGGATTTCCATCGGTGTCCAACCGGATCGTGGCGTCGCTGGAAAGATGCGGGTATATCTGCTTTTTATCCTTATCCTGGCTGTTTTTGCAGAGCGGAATGATGGGAATTATTTTCTTCTCCTCAAAATACTGGTAATGTGCATAAGAATCGTGATGCCCGTCTCCACAAAAGAAAGCAATGCTCATATCCAGACTGTTTTCCCTTGTAGCCTTCATGAAACGGTCGAGGGATTTGAGAGATAACGTGTAGTCGCTCTCATTGCCGCCGGGCATGTAGGTGTTCAGAGGGAAATCATGGCCATTCTCTGCTAAGATCAGATGATAATATCGGTCGCCAAAGACAAAGCGATCGTGAATGTGGTCATGACAGAACTCGGCGGTGGGGCTCGTGTAGTATTTGCCATGATCGCAGCGGTAAATACCTTCCGAGCGACATGAGCAGGCGGGCTTGCCCCGGGGTGAAGCGGCGGTTTTCAGTATCGAACCATCGCCTGAAACGACAACATTTTCCAAACTTTGAATCAGCCCGGCTTCGACCGAGGGAATCACACCGATTTTTAGCAATAGATCCTCTATGATTTTATGGAAATCATTGGGGCGGGGTTCATCGCTGAGAGATATAAGCTCTTTGACAAGCTTTTCGGATTGCGAATGGTTTGGATCGATTTCGTCCTTGCGGGTTTTTTTCTCACCGTCCAAATTTCTTAGATGACTGCCGGTGCTGTAGACGCTGCGCCTTACGATGTGCTGACACGGTTTTTGGTAGGGGCCGTCGATGATTCGTCGTTGAAAGTCATAGTAGGTCCCGATGCCGGGGGTGTCCCCGGGATCGAATCCACACATGATCGCGAGAATGCTGCTGCTTCTGGTTTCTTTAACCCATGCGGTAATACTGGAGAATTTCAATAGAATCATCAATACCAGGGACCTCAACATACAGTCCGGGTCTCTTGGTTTGCGACGTTTAGCTGTTGAGTAAGTAGATTTTAGAATCGGTATGGCCGGATCCAAATTCAGGTTCAAGAGGATATCCGCTTGTTTTTTGTACTTTTCGACTGATTTTAGAAATTCATTTTCATCCGATATGGAGACTACGCTCGCCGTCACGTGTTCGATGTACTCGGAATGCGGCATAAAGGTATCCTCCTTTACCTTTAGGGCCGCGTTTGTTGAAGTTCATGTTGCTCTTTCCGCGATGCCGGTTCAGGGTAAATGGTTCCCTGATCGCGGGGTTTGGTTTTATTAAATTGGGTTTCGCTCTTTGAAAAATCGGTTTTTTTCGTTAATCGCCGACGGATTTACCTAAACAACGTCCTCCTTTCTTAGGAGGATATTCTACAGGCATCTTAGAGTCTTGTCAAGTCTGGTCAGACCGGATTAGAAAGGATTATCCGAGGATATGCCCTCTATTCTTCGAAAATCATTCATTTTCGTACAAATTTGGGGATTTTTAGTTTTTTTATTTTGGCGTAACTTATGGAATGGGCCGCGGAGCACATACAAGCTGTAAAACCTCGACAGTCCTGAGCCGCGGAGGTATGCTTGCCGCCGTCTCCCTTTGCGATTTCCTCGGGTGGCCGAATCGCCGATGCCCTGACGATAGATGCACGGACTCCCGGGGCCGCCGAGCGCCAGGCCGGCATTGTCGATCCGGGGCAAACGGGCCGAACTGGCGTTCGGCGGTCCCAGGAGGGCTCCCCCGCCCTTCCATCAGTCCCAGCGGTCGGGAGCGCTTGGATATGCCAGAGCGGAGACCGGCGCGAGATCGATGCGATGAGCCTATCATCCCGAACGACAAGGGTTTAAGACGGGCCGTTGGTGTAGAACCCCGCCGATAAAGGGCTCGCGCGGACGTCCGCCGTGGGGTTTTAATTTCCGAGAGGCGGCTGAGAAAAAAAAAAAAGTGACTGAGACTTGACAATATCTATATT
>JAAEQF010000593.1 GCA_024231695.1 FCB group bacterium | reverse complement strand
CGCATACAAATGCCAGGATTCGGTGAGCTGCCTAGGCGCCTGCGTGTTGAGCGACGATTGCTTGGGAGGCAGCACCTGTCTGGCGCCGGACTGCACGGACGACAACCCGAACGGCACGCCATGCGTGGACGATCTGGAGTGCCTGAACGGGTATTGCGTGGACGGATATTGCTGCGAGAGCTCGTGCGCAGGACTATGCTCGGCGTGCGATGTGGATGGAGTAGAGGGCACGTGCGCTGCGGAGCCGGACGGAGATTGGGGGACGTTCTGGGACGCAGGTGTGGACGAGGACGACTGCAGTCTGTGTGAGGTATGCGACGGGGAGCGAGCCTGCCGAAACGTGCTTTCGAGCGACGGTCCGGACGCAGGATTAGGGGATCCGCGAGGAGACTGTTCCGAGGGCGATCCGAGCCAGTGTTCGACGACGGGGATTTGTGTTTCGGACGCCGGAGAGTGCGAGCTTCTCTCGGGCAACGATTGCGGCACGGCCTGTGTGGGCGAGCAAGAGGCAGTTCTGACCTGCAACGGCGAGACACTGGGCAAGGAGGGGTGCAAAGTGGAGGGCACTCCTGGGGACTGCAGCGACTACTTGGTATGCGATTTTGACGACGATGCGTGCCCGGCGCAGTGCGACTCGAACGCGGATTGTGTGACGGGACGCTACTGCGACGGTGCGAACACGTGCCAGCTGAAAAAGGATCCCGGT
>JAAEQF010000592.1 GCA_024231695.1 FCB group bacterium | reverse complement strand
GCCGTTGCTGTTGAGAGTTTGCAGGTAATGTTGTAATAATCCCTGCCCACATCAAGCGTAACTTCATTTCTGCCCGGCGCGTCTGGCATAGCGCAATATGTATATTTGTTATCTCGGTTGTCGAGATCGTATTGTATTCCGCTTGAGCCCCAACTCACATAACTCGCTACATGGGCCGACTCTAGGTAGTCTGACAGGGTGAGAACGAAGAAGAGATTCTAGCCCGAGATGTTAGCGCTTGTCGTGACAATCACTGGTGCGGCCCTACAATCTTTCGCAAACACTTCCCAGCACCTCCGTGATTCGGGCTTGTAGTCAGTTGCATCCCACGTAAAAATCGCCGTTGCTGCGTCCACATTCGTTTCAGCTTTCGGCACACCGAACCATTGAAACTCTCTATCGTAAACACTAGGGCCAAGCGCAAAGCCAGCCATAGAGCCGTCGACAGCTTGACTACCTGCAAACTCTTGAGCCTGTCTTATGTTCCAACGGTCTTGCGCGTATGAATCATAAGGAGGGAAAAAACAATATTCGGGCTGGTCTGTTGATGTCGCGTTGCTGCATGCTGCGATGTCAGCCCGGAAGCCTAACAGCATTCCCAACAGTGGATCGTTGAATTCAATCACGGTGGCCGCGTCGGTAAATTCGAGGTAGGTAAGATACTCGCCGCTCGAATCGGTAAGATAAAAATCAGCCGTTGCGTCAACCGTTTGTACCAACGTTTCGAAGGCAGCAAGTACAGAAAAATAATTCGCGTAAACTTTATGAGTCAGTGCTAGTGCGGTTGCCCCGACTGCGCCACTCGAAAAGGTAAAGTCGTCGTTGGCTTCTGTTATCTCAATAGGCCTAAATAATGCTTCGGTCATTAGCTCGCCTTTTCGAAAGAGGGCAACCCTTGCTGCGATGCGTTATCGTTAGCGTTTACAGATACCTGATGGATGACCTCTCCGTCAATCATCAACGGGATTGTGATGGTTTGGTTTTGCTGTCCACCCGCAGGCATGCCGCCTCCAAGCCCGCCAGAATAAGCACCACCGCCACCAGCACCAACGCCACCGCCGCCCGTGAACGAACCGCCCGCGCCACCCTGCCCAAACTTTTGGTCTTTGATTTTTTTGATTTGCACACCACCAGCGACGATGGCAGCTAACGCAGCTGCAGCGCCGAGAGCAGGCCCGATGAACGGGATGGACGCAAGGCTCTGGTAGGCCTTGATGGCCGCGAGCGAAGTATTAATAACAGCCGAAGAAATCGCCGCCGCCTTCCCGATTTTAAAAGCCTTCCTATTCTCGGTATCCATCAGGCTCGAAAGGTTACCGAACATCGTAGCCATCGAGCCCGCGTATGCTGCCATCTGTTGACGCCGTTGTTCAAGCGCTGCCTGTGCGTATGCCTTGTCGTTTTCGAGGAGCCATTGATGATGCTCTTGCTGTAGCTCTTTCTCTTGCTGTTTGGCTTCTAGTTCAACTTGCCATTTGGCTTCATTGGTTTGCTGTTTGCGTACTACTTCCTGTTCACCTTCCACATCATCCATGTAACCGCCGCCGCCAAGGAGATCGTCAACGCCAGCTTGCTCGCCCCAATTGGAATCGACGCCGAGTAGGTCTATAGCTGACCCGCCGCGATCGCCGTAGAGAGATTCGAACTCTTCCTCGGACATGTCGATGACATCTTTTTTGCTAGCCCGTCTTTTGAGTCGCTCTTCTTTTGAGAGCCCGCCGCCGCCCGTTGGCTTGGTCTTGGCGTAGATCCCTGAACCTTCTTTTTTCTCTTTCTTAAATTGTGCTTTAAGTCGTGCTTCTAACGCGTCGTTCTGAGCGGCCAACGCAGCTACGTTAGTCATCCTGTTATCAGTTGCTTTTCTCTGTTTCCTATTCTTCTCTTGCTGCTTTGCCAAGTCGATATTTTTGGCAAGCATCTTATTGTAACCGGCAAGCTTGCCGGTAGTAATTCCTATAGAGTCCGCTAGCCCGTAGAAGCCCCGCGTTTGATTTTCAAGGAACGTAGTAAGCGCACCGTATTGACCGCCCGTAGCTTCGTATAGAGCGCTTTGTTCCGTGAGCATTTTGTTTAGGCCGGTGCCCGCGTCAGTGCTTCCAATCATCGCCCCGGTTTGTGCAATTATTTGATCGGTAACAGTGCCTAGATTATTTTGAAGCGAGTACCATTTTTCGTGGCTGGTTTCTATAGAGACAGTCAAGTCACCATACTTGTTGGTAAACTTTTCTATGGCTTCGGTGCCTGCCTTGAACTTGTCAACCGTCTCATCTAATTGAATGCCGAAGGGAACCAGGGCCCGTTCATTTCCGGCCGATATACTTTTTACTAAACGGTTGAATATTTCTGTAGCGCCTTCGGGGCCACCACCGATTGACTGGTTGTATTTGATCGCCGCAACACCGAGCGCCTTGAGATTTTTTCCCGTTATTTCAAGGCCAGTGTTTTGTAATTTGACGGCACCTTGTAACCCGTCCATGGTGCCGATCATTCCATGGGTTGCCTTGTTATACTCCGTCATATCGACGGTTACATTTTTCAAGGCTTGGCTATACTGTTGGCTTTCTTTAACGAGTGAATTTATCTTGCCCGCTAGCAAGACGGCCGCGCCCGCAACCATAGCAAACTTTGCTTTAGCCGCACTGGCACCAATCACGCCAATTGAAAACAATACATTTGAATTGACGGCGCCCACTAGAGTAGCTCACTTTCGCCGCCGATAATCCAAGGACAATGATCACAACTAAATTTTTTGCCCGGGTGTTTTTCTCGAAGTTCAAATAACAGCTTAACAACGCCATCAACCAAATCGCCGTAGGCCGCGTCATCATTGGGATCGTCGGTGTTGGTACTCATGTCAAAAGAAAACGTCGTTGTAAAATCCATCAGTCATCGTCCTTCATATTCTGAACTTCGGCGGCAGCAAGCCCGCTCGCAAAGTTTTCTATTGCGCGTCTCATAGCAACGGGAATCGACATCGGATCAAGACACCCGTCACGCCGCCACCCGTACCAATTAGCGACTTCACCGATCACGGGAGAATAGTAGAGCAGAAAAAACGGACAGCTCAGGAGGCGGCGCCCATCGGTCAACATGCTCAGGTTACCGTTAACCAACGGCTTATCTTTTAGTTCTCCGACTTCGTAGTGTCTTCGTTCACAGTCGCTGTCGTATCTGCATTTTTGTCCGTGGGTACACGGCGCCCGTGTTTCCGTCTTAGCCGCTCTCCCAGCCAAGTACCCAGCGTCATAAAAAGCGGACCGTTACCATCGGCACCTTTTTTCGAGATGACCATAGCAACGTCGTATATCCACTCGGAGGGAATCCAATCATCGAGAGCATCTCGCTTAAGTTCTCTTCGTCCATCGACGTCCCTAAAATCTCGGTTAGGTATGTCACTGTTCTCAACGCCGATGACGTGCTTAATAAATATTTCTTTCATGTCGTCGGTGTCGGGTTTAAAAGCAAGGTAATCACAATCAGGGCGAAGCGGTAGAGCTTTAAAAATAGTCGGCTGTTCTTTACTCGGCAACTCGTTCAACCCGCACCAGCCAAGCTTCTCATCGGGTTCAACCAAGATATCGAAATCTCTAAACCGCTCGTACTCTGTCATGATTTCAGCGGGCACAACATCAAGGGCATCGTCTTTTAGACAAACGATTTTGATCGCATCAGTCAACCGTTTGTTGTGTTTGCGAATAGGCATCAGCCTTCCCCACTAATAGCAAGCATCCAAGGTGCCGCGCCTGCATAGTCAGTGCTTGTGTCCGAGCCGTAGTCGGCTGTAGTCGGCTCGAAGGTAACCTTAACCCGCATGTAATTCTCATCGGCGTAGGGGTCTGTTGTTGGCGATCCCACAATCCTACATTGGGGCATCCACAAACCGAACGCAGTATTAGACACGTTGGTGGTCTGCTGTACGAGGCTGATATATTTTGCGGGATTGCTTCCCTCGAAGTCAGTCCAAAAATCTTTCAACACTAACATCTCGGCAATAATTTTTGAGCCTTCGTATTTGGACATGTAGCCCGCGTTGCCGTTGAGTGTGTCCGTCGATCCGCAAGACGGGATAGGCACCGTTACGATGCCCGGCGTCCATATAGCGGAGATCATCTCCGTCTCTGACGCAGTGGCCACGGGGTCTGCATAAGTTGCGAGCGAAAATTTAAACGCTCCCGGCCCGTCTACAATCGCGAACTTTGAAGAGTCTTGATAAGTCTCGTTGGCGATCGTTATGTCGTCGGGGCCCGCCGTGTCACCCACCGAGATGGAGAACGAAAGCTCTGGCGCTGTGTTGGGGGCAAACGTGACATCGGCAACGGACGCAGGTGCACATCCAGTATGAACCCAAGCCGTTTCATTCGCCGTGTGTACGTCTCTATCGACAACCCTAAAAGCAAGCGTCTTGTCGGTGGGCACTTGTCGCACGCGGGGTGTGATAGTTGTCATGATGTCCCAGTCATTACCGATTGACGACTGAGTTGGTATGCCCATTGCGGGAACCACGTCATACGCCGCCGCCCCTGAATAGCCGGAAACTAGGCAAGGATGAAAAGCACCGCTGTCGAGCTCTAGCAATCCGGCCTGGCCAATCGCGGCCGCGTCAGCTGCCAGACTAAAACCGCCTAAGCCGGTGTAACCATCGAGCGTAGTTTTCGCACTGGTGACAACGTTGCAACCCATGGCCTCGAACAATGTGGCGATAGATGGATCGGCCGTTCCCGTGGTAGGTCGCGCGATAAATTTAGGCACTGTCGCAACGCCCTCGCTAAGCCCCTCGTAGATGAGTTGCGCTTCACGGGTTGCCCAGTGTTCGGCGTTCTGATGTGGAACGCTTTTTGTTTTGCGCGTCTCAGTCGGGAAAGACGGATTGGTATCAGAGGCGCGTTGATCAACGTAACTGCCCGGCGTGCCAAGCGCGGATTCTACCGCCATCTCTAAGGTTCCGCCGCCTGTTGGGATATTCGGTCTCGCTGTCGTCATTGGTTTTTTCCTACTCCGTTGTTTCGATAACGGTTGTTAGTGGGTACGAGACCCAAGTCCATTCCTCATCTATCTCAGTGTTCGGCGGTTCTTCCGGATCTATCAGCCGATAGGAAACCCCTGTGGTTGCTGACTGTCCGCCGTCGAGTTGAAAGAGCCTCATGATTTTGTCAGTGTCGGAAACACGCGCGGCCGTCCAGCCGTAGACCGGATAGCCGACTACGATTGTTATTTCCGTTTTGTATTTCATCGCCGCCGCGCCCGTTGTTATGCGCTCAGCATCGCTCCATTCAACATAGAACCCGCGTATTTTTCCCGAAGGCCTTTCGCCTTCCCACTGCTCGATGGGTTCGAACAAATGTTCCGGGCGTCCCTCAGGTACAAGGCCCATGACGGCTTGTACAATCTCCTCGTTGAGATTATTGACAACAGTCCACATGGTAGCCATTACGGCCACCTGCGTTGAGGCCAGGGTGCAGGTGGTGAAACCTCGTCATCTTCTTTGATGCCGTCTTCGTCCGAGTCGGTCCACATGGGCAACTGTTTAACCTTTTCGAGTTCCATATTCAGGAGTGTAGTGATTCG
>JAAEQF010000591.1 GCA_024231695.1 FCB group bacterium | reverse complement strand
GCTTTTTTAATTTCGGTCACGCCGTCCAGACTTTGTACGGCGCAATGCCGAGCACCGACCTCGCGGACCTTCTGAAATGCAGCCAGATGTCGGTTTTGAATGCAGCGAAGAAAATGGAGTTGAAAATCAACCGAAGGGGGGCACCAAATGGCAATTTTAATGCAACCCGAAAAGCGCAAACAGTCCTGCGAAAACGCGCAATCGCTCTGGTACGGGACTACTGCCCACCCAGGGGTGGTTTTACAGGCGATTTTTGAATGTTGCAGTCCAAATGTTTCGGTTCGGGAAAAAGCATTCAGCTGGATTTTCATGGACGAAACTGGCGATTTCGAAATGGTCTGTCGGGATTTCGCCGGGAAAGAGCCGCAGAGCGTGCGGGACGCGGCAGAATATTATATGTATCTCGACAAAAAATACGGATATCTGTTTCGAGAAAGCCGCATGGAGCGGCTGAAAAGGCTGCAAAGATTGGAGGAACAAAATGACTAATGCGGAATACACAAACATTATTCGGAGACTTATCCCAGAAGCAGAAAGAAACGCGGCACAGAGAGTGGTTGCATATTGCCTAAACGGGGGGAGTGAATACGAACTCCGTGAAGGCTACACGCGGGGCGCTCAATGGTCGGCCTTTACGAAGTTTTTTCATGAAGAAATGCGCTCCCTGAGAGCGCAGGAAGGGCTGTTTGCGCTATGACAACGGAAGAACACCAAACAATTAAAATATTATTTGTTTTGCTCACCGGAAGCGCAGGGATGAGCCTGAAAAAAACGATAGTTGAAAATTTATGGGACGAAAGATTTTGGCAAAAACTGTACATTAAATATTACAGTTGTCTAGTCGCAATGCATCCCACTATCCAGTTTTCGTTGCGCCAAACAAAAAAATACGACCCGTATTTCCCGCCTGGGTATGAGTTTATGAAACGAGCTGCGATAAGGGAGAACTAGGTGGGAAGATACCGGAAGATTGACCCTACAATTTGGAACGATGAAAAATTCAGAAAACTATCAAGGGATGCCCAATTTATGTTTTTATACCTTTTGACATCCCCGCATTCAACTGCTTGGGGGGCGTATGTGCTGGACGACCTATACGTTCAAGCCGACACCCAATACCCCCCCAAAAAGATCGAAAACATTGTTAGCGAACTGTTAGCTAACAAGCTAATTGATAGGTGCCCTAACACCAGATTGATCTGTTTTCCGAACTGGTTCCGGTATAACCCCCCAGCAAACAAGAGATCGAGGCAGGCTTGCATCAACGGAATAATGTCCATGCCAAAATCTGCTGTATTATTAAGCTACTGTAAGAATTGCGGACTTGTTAGCGAACTGTTAGCTAACATGGAGCTAACTGTTAGCGAACTGTTAGAGGGTGAACAGGAGCAGGAGCAGGAACAGGAACAGGAACAAAAAACCTTCTTGTCGGACTCTGACGAGTTCCGACTATCAGAATTGCTTTTTTCTTTTATCCGCAAAAACAACCCCGCACAGAAGAAACCAAATTTACAAACCTGGGCGAAGCATATCGATTTGGCGATGCGAATTGACAACCGCACACCGGAAGGATTGGAGTGTGTAATTCGTTGGTGCCAGAAAGACACGTTTTGGTCTTCGAATATTCTATCAACAAAAAAGTTGCGTGAAAAATTCGACCAACTATCACTAAAAATGAATGGGAACCGAGCATCAGAAGTCGTCAGGGTTTACGACAAATGAGCGACCATTGCAGCGACATACTCCCCGATGATGTGGTAGAATTGTATGCTCTACAAATTCAGGAATGGGTGCAAGCTGCTCCGGGTGATTTTCATGTAAAAGATATTGATTATGATTTCCGGACAACAAGAGTTCAGGGGCAAGAAGTTAATTTATTTCGGACGTACAACGAAAAAATGAACCGCACCAATGCCCTTGAAGTTTTAGTTCGCCGTGGAGTTATTGAGCGAGTCGGGAATCGCAGGGGTTGGTATCGGCCCGTCGACCCTTATGCTGACATAATGGATTTAGAAAATGCTGAAGACGATATAATGGACATTATTTTACCAATGGGGGTTCATAAACTCTGCCAAGTTTCACCTGGGATTGTTGTTGTTGCCGGGGAACCAAACGCAGGTAAAACCGCCTTTCTTTTGAATCTTATCAACCTCAACATGCGCAAATGGAATATTCATTATTTTAACTCTGAAATGTCGGCGGGTGAACTTCGACGCCGACTAAAAAAGTTTGACCAATTTTCCGGGATTAGTTCATGGACGTTCCAAGCCTACAGCCGGTACGAGAATTTTGCCGATGTGATTAGACCGGGTGAAGGGAACGTCAACATTATTGATTTTTTAGAAATCCACGACGAATTTTACAAAGTGGGTGCTGCTATCAAGCAAATCCACGACCGGCTACGGGGGGCGCTGGGGATAATTGCAATCCAAAAGAATCCTGGGTCCGACACTGGTTTGGGTGGATACCGGACGATGGAGAAACCGCGACTTGCATTAGCCATTGAACCGGGCCGTCTTAAAATTACCAAAGCAAAAAACTGGGTGGACCCCGAGAATAACCCCAATGGTAAAATTAGGGATTTCAAACTGGTTCAGGGGGCCAGTTTTCGAACTGTTGGGAATTGGTATCGGGAAGAAAGGAAGAAGAAAAATGAAGACTAACAAACTCAAACAATTATCCGAAGAAACTGACAAAGCAGAACGCAAGCGTTTGGTACGGGAAATCCTTACCGAATGGGATTGGGAAGGGATGGCAGAAGAGTTGAATTTGAAAACTATGGGGAAAACCGAAGCGGAAATTTTTCGTATCTGGCAAAACCAAGCGATGCGTAATATCGGGGGCATGGACGCTATTGTGGAGACAGAGGATTTGCCCCCTGCCCCGGAAGAATACATTGACGCTCTCGCGGGGCTTTACGACTGTCAAGTGAATTGGCGCGATTCATTGCCGCCCGACGATTTTGTTGTGGATGGTCCGCACAAACAAAAGCGGAAGGATTGCCGGGCAGCGTTATCGGAGAAATGGAGAGAAATCACCCCAACCGAAGGAAGGCAAAATGAGAACGATTAAAACACTCGTGATTATGGCGATGGCGTTGGCGCTGTGTGCGCCAGCATGGGCAGGGAACGGGTTTGGGCATCCCGGTGATTATAAGATCGAAAAAGATGACGGCGGGACTTGCCCGGTGACGAAGGTTTCGGGGGCTTACCACGAATGTATGAATTGTCACCAAATGCAAATGGTGGATGGGGAACACCACTTCGGGTTAAAGCGGGTTAAGCCATACCTTAAGTACGCCGAAGACCTTCCGACGTATGTTCAGATCCGTGAGCGTGGGGATGAACTGATTCTATGGTTTGAAATAAACACGGTGGACGACGACAAAATTGAAGCCATCATCGAATTTGTCAAAAAATATCCAGAGTTCAAAACCGTTCGGCTTGATGTTTTCAATCCTGGGGGGGCCATGATGGCCGCGTTGAGAATCGTCGGCATGATGGAGGACTCCCGGTCTTTCATTTCCTGGGAAACGCACGTTTCCGCTTTTGCCGCGAGTGCCGGATTTATGATTTTTATGGCTGGAGACTCCCCGGTAGATGGGCCAAATTATCAAGGAAAACGGTCAGTTACGGCGAAATCTCTACTTATGTGGCACGAAGTTTCTTCGTTTGCTTGGCTAAAAGTGGAGACTCCTTCGGGACTCAGGGACGATGCTGAGATTATGACGCTGTTCCAAGACAACGTGCATGTCTGGTTGGCGAAGCGGTCCAACGTGTCTGTCCACGAAATCCATAAAATGGTTGAACGGAAAGAGATGTGGGCGCGGGGCGTTGACTGCATCGAAAAATATGGTTTCGGCGACTACTTGTCCTCCCCTGCGGTCGAAGCTCCGTGGGAAGAAACCAAGAAAAAGAATTGATGGGGTGACGACATGAAGACGATGAAAAAATTATTCGTGTCGGCGTTCAAGATAGCCGTGCTTGTTGTATTCGTACTGGGGGTGGCAGTCTTCATGATGTATGTGGGTGACGCTATCGGAGCCGATGGGGATACGGTCTGTGTACAAAACCGTAAGATTGTTCCCTGTGATGAACCTGCGGAGCAATCTCTCGGGATTTTCTATGGGGTTGTGTCGGAGCGCAAAATCGGACGGAGGGACGAACTAACACTAACAGCGTGGAAGAGTCTCGATAGTTTCGTTTCCGTGAGTACGCTGCGCCCAATGGTTTACAAACTGATTCCGGTTCCACTAAAGACATCACCGTGCCGCTATGACACGGAAATAACTTGTTGGGAAATCAGCTATCACAAAAACAGTTCAGTAAAGTGTACGTCGGAATGAGGGTAATCGCAGCATGTCTATTCGGGTTTGCCGCCATTTTTTGTTCTTTCAGGTGTCTCTGCGGAGCGTGGGACGCAGCATCAGTTGCGCTAATCTATGCTGGCGGCATGGGGGTAATGGCGGGATACGCGAAGTGGGTGGGGAAGGATGATAGAAAACAACGACCAAATAAGACGCAAGGTGCTGCGAAAATGGTTAAAGATTTTATCTGCCGTGGAGCAGTTAAAATACTTTACTTCTCGGGATATGATGGAAGAAACCGGGATTACCAAGAGCAGCGTCCGGCGGTATTTCCGGCTTCTGGAAGCGGAAGGCAAGATAGAGAAGGTTCGGGAAGAGCAGAAGGGCTGGAACTGGCAGGGGAGAAGCGGTGCGATTCTCTGGAAGATACGGAGGTGGTGAAATGAAAACCGCATCCCTAAAAGCGAAAGGCCGACGGCTACAAAACTGGGTATGTGAGCAGATTTCAAAAATGCTCGGTATTCCCTACGGCAAGGACTGTCTCATCGAAAGTCGGGAGATGGGGCAGTCCGGAGTGGACGTTAAATTATATGCTGAAGCGAGAGAAAAATACCCGTTTGCTATCGAATGTAAAAACTGCGAACGGTGGAATTTACCCGGCTGGATAAGGCAAGCCAAAGCGAACCAAAAAGAAGGTACGGATTGGCAGTTGTTTATTTCGAAAAACTATTACGACCCGATAGTCGTTATGGACGCGGAAGCGTGGTTTGATTTTTATGAACAGTATTACAAATCAGTGTGGTCCCCTGGATCTGACGCGCAACAAACAATAAGACGCCCTTGAGTGGGCAAGGTATGGAAACTTGGTAGATTTCAAGGCGCAGGAAAATTGTCGGGGTCGGGGGACCGCACGAAAGGAGAAATCATGAAAAAGTACGCAAGAGTCTACCGGGACAAAAAAGACCGACCGCTCGTATGCGTGGTGTGCTTGACGGACGGTAAATCCTGGGCGCGGGGCGTGTCTGTGTGTTCGCCGCAGGATACTCCAAATACACTGGAAGGCTTAGTAAATGCAGAGCGGTACGCGCTGCGGGCAATGAAGGGCAGGGAACGGTGCAGGGCAATCACCGACCGAAGGGCGATGGCCGCGCTTGTACGAACCGACTGCCCGTGGACGTACCATCTGGAAATCGAGCCGGTCCTGTCATTCCTTGAACGGCGACGGCTTTTCGGGAAGAAAATGGAGTGCCCCAAAAAACAACATCTATTTGGGGTGACTATCATGGGCGAAGCGACGGCTAAGATTTTTCAAAATGGGATTTCTGTTTTTAGCGGGGAGCATGAATCTGTGGTTTCCAGGTATTTGAAATGAAAATCAACATAATCATCCAGGCACGCATGAGCAGCACCCGGTTTCCGGGGAAAATGCTCTACGAAATACAAGGGAAACCGCTACTCCAATATTTAATCGAATCCATGCAAAAATGCAAAACTACAGACGGGCTGATTGTGGCAACTTCGCACTTGCCGTCCGACGACCCGATTGAAGAGTTTTGCATTTCGGTGGGGGCACAGTGTTTCCGGGGACGACTGAATAATGTCGCAGAAAGATTCAACCGCTGCATCGACGCTTACCCCTGTAACGCTTTCGTGAGAGTGTGCGGCGATTCCCCGCTGCTCGATTGGCGTATAGTGGACCGGTTGGTACAGATTTACCGGGGGAAAAATCCGGAAGGGAAAGAATTCGATTTAGTTACAAATGTCGGTTGCCCCACTACCCCTGCGGGGCAACATGCTGAAGTGGTTAATTCTGATACATTCGACCGGGAATTGGTTTGGTGGATGAGCGACGAGCAGAGAGAGCATGTTACAAAAGTGTTTTACGACAACGAAGAATTCTACGATATATTTCGGGTGATAACCAAACCGTTGAGAATGGTTGTGGACACGGAAAAAGACATGAAACGGTTTCAAGAATGGATTGAAATTTTGGGCACCGAACCGTACAATTTTAATTACCGGGAGATGGTAGCGAAATGTCTATAAACATCCCATTTGGCCGACCACAAATAGACAACCACGAAAAACTCGCTGTTCTTGATGTAATGGACGGCACTCAGTATGTCCACGGAGAAAAGAACAAGGAGTTTGAACGCAAATTCTGCGAATACACCGGGGCACCATACGCTGTGGCAGTTGCCAACGCTACGGCAGCAATGCACCTATTTTGGTACACACAAGTCGGGCCTGGCGACGAAGTAATTTGTCCTGCAATGACCCATGTGGCAACCGCTCACGCTATTTCCTACACGGGGGCAACTCCGGTATTCGTGGATTGCGAATTGCGAACGGGGAATATCGACCCGGCCTTAGTAGAATCTGCCATTACGGAAAACACTAAGGGTATCGCGGTTGTGCATTATTTGGGTACGCCGGTTGATATGGATTTAATCCTGAAAATTGCGGATAAACACAACCTGCTTGTGCTGGAAGATTGCGCCCTGTCTCTCGGAGCCTATTTCGGTGGGAAGCACACCGGGTTGTGGGGTGATGCCGGGTGTTTTTCATTCTATCCGGTGAAGCATATTACCTGCGCGGGCGATGGTGGAATGCTGATTACCCGTGACAAAAAACTCGCAGATCGTGTCCGGGACCAAAGCAGTTTCGGGTATAAAACGGAAACGGTCGGGTTTAACTATCGGTTGAGCGAGATGGGTGCGGCTGTCGGAATCGAACAGTTGAAAAAATCCGATGAGTTTCTGGAAAAACGCCGGATGAATTTGAGCCGCTTATGGACCATATTGCACGTTCACGGTCTACAGACGTACCCGGCACGATTACCGAACAGGGGGAGTGCTTATGCTTTGGGAGTCCGGACACCGAATTCGACAGAGCTAATAATTAAGTCGTTGGAAAAAGCGGGTATCGAAGTTTCAAAATACTACCAAAAATACCCCCCATTTTGGAAGTGCTATCAGAATATGGGGTATTTCAATAACGCATGTGTGATCGCGGCACTTTCCATATCTCTGCCGGTGGGTCCGCATCTTGATTTGGACGATATGATTCGCATCGGGGAAACGGTAGCGGCAATAATGGAAGGATATAAATAATGGGAATGTCAACCAGTATAGTAGGTATACGTCCACCCGGCAAAAAATGGAAAAAAATGAAGGCAATTTATGATAGTTGCAAAGACGGAGATATAGAAGTCCCAGAGATTGTCGAGGAATTTTTTGACTACGAAGAACCGGATGAAAAGGGTGTCATAATTGATTTGGAAGATATCGCCGAGAACTGGGGCAGCGAATACGCTGAAGGTTTCGAAATAGACACAAAAAAACTACCCAAAGATATCACGGTTATTAGATTTTATAACTCGTATTAACCGAGGAGTACAAATGGCTAAGAGAATCTGTCTAATCGGCGGCGCGGGGTTCATCGGGCACAATTTGGCTGTGGCTCTACGGCGGGAAGGTCATGAAGTCTCCGTTGTGGATTTCTTGGCAATTAACAACGAGATGACCCTAATTGACGCCAGAAACCGCAATAAAAACACCGAATTATATCTTTGGATGGTGCAAGAACGGCAGAGAATGTTCCTTGACCATGACATCCCGCTCTACGTTCAGGACGCACGGAACTATCACGAACTGTGCAAGTTGTTGGCCGACGAGATTCGGCCCGAAGTTGTTGTGCAACTCGCGGCAGTTTCCCACGCCGGACGGTCGAACAAAGACCCATTTTCGACCTTTGACCACAGTTTTAGAACGTTGGAAAACGCTCTCGATAACTCGATAAGCCGCCTTAACGCACTTGACAGTTCGGTCATCGGAGCGGGGGAAGTATCCCCACTAATCGAACATTTCGTATATTTTTCCAGTTCAACTGTTCTGGGAGATTTTGAGTCGGATACCGTCACCGAAGAAACTATCTGTAGGCCAAAGGGCATCTACGCTGCGCTCAAACTGAGTGGGGAATTGCTCACCAAAGCGTACAACCAAATCGCTGGTCTACCGTACACGATTATTCGCCCGTCTGCTTTGTACGGGCCGCGTTGTGTTTCTCGGCGGGTAGGTCAGATATATATTGAGTCGGCTATGCAGGGCGGGGTGTTGGAAATAAGGGGTGACGGTAGCTCAAAGTCCGATTTCACTTGTATAGACGATTTAGTTCAAGGTTTGCAGAAAATTATTAAATCCCCCCGGAGCCGGAACGAAACATTCAACATTACCGCTGGGGAAGGTCGGCGGTTAAAAGACCTTGCGAAGATTGTCCAAGTGAATTTTCCGGGGACGCTGATTCAGTACCAAAAGAAAGACGACCTGTTCCCCGACCGTGGAACGCTATCAATAGAAAAGGCACGGAAACTGTTGGGGTATTCCCCGCAGTTTAAACTGGAAACGGGTATCCCGGCGCTCATTCGTTGGTATCGGGAAGATGTGCCCAAAAACCTTATACGAAAGGGGTAGGTGTGGGCATGAAGCGTTTCGAATTCCAGTCGAAAGCAAGAAAGATAGGGCGGGGCATACCCGACGGAGAAATTGTCGCTGAGATTGGGGTATGGACAGACGGAATCGGGTTGTTTTCTGAAGATGTTGGAGAATATGTTGCGTATCGACTAAAACCGGGAAAGACATACAGGGTGACGGTAGAAGAGGTATGCTAAAATTATTGTACGTCCCCATGTTCCAAGGCTGGCGAATGAGTCTCCAAAACTCGTTGTGGAAGGTTCGATTCCTTCGGGGCGTGCCCAAAAACCTTATACAAATGGGATAGGGGGAAACTGATGCCGTTTAGACCTTACATGCATGTGGAGCGATTCGGGAACGACGAAGTGCAGGGCATAGAATTAGGCGAATGCTACGTCTTCCCGAAACTGGATGGAACGAACGCTTCTGTTTGGTGGAATCTTGACGGAATACAAGCGGGTAGTCGCAAGCGGCACTTATCCCTGGACGCCGACAACGCCGGGTTTTATGCGTGGGCCAAATCGTCTGCCGAACTTGCGGCTTTTTTTGCTGATAATGAAGGGCTGCGGCTGTATGGCGAATGGCTTGTACCCCATACGCTAAAGACGTACAGGGAAGACGCTTGGCGTAAGTTTTATGTGTTTGATGTGTTTGATGATATGAACGGTGTGTATCTACCGTACAACGTTTATTCCGAACTGTGTTTTGTCCATGAACTGGATATTATCCCCCCGCTCTGCATTATGCGGAACGCAACCCATGACAATCTTCTTATAGAATTAAAAAACAACGAATACTTAATTGGACAAGGTAAGGGTTCCGGTGAAGGGATTGTCATTAAGAATTACGATTTTCTTAACAAATATCGACGGGTGGTTTGGGCCAAAATCTGTACTAACGAGTTCAAGGACAAGCACAAGAGAAATGAGCCGACAGTTAAAAATATGAAGGCTTTGGTCGAGTCAGCAATTTGTGACGGATATGTCACGCAGCATTTGGTTGATAAAGTTTACGCCAAGATTGTGAACGAACAGGAAGGTTGGAACAGTAAATATATTCCGAGATTGCTTGGGACGGTGTTTTATGACTTGGTGAACGAAGAAACGTGGAACATAGTCAAGAAGCATAAGAACCCGACGATAGATTTCAAGAAACTGAATACTTTATCTATTATGAAGGTAAAGGAACTCAGACCGGAGTTATTCTAATGAACGCACTAACAGACAAATGGCTGTCGGAAATATTCGGCTATCCCTGTTATCAACTCACCGGAGAAGGCGAACCGCCCGCGTTCCTGAAATGCAAGCGCCACGGGAAGTGCTTCGCCTGGGCGCGGGTGGGGGAAATAGAGACTGTACGGGGTTTGCTGGATTTCGGGTTTGATTCGATGTCGAACTCCGTTACATTTTCTTCCGATGACAATTTTTCGCCGAGTAGCGAGTGGGGATGCTGGGTCGAAAGGTTGGAATCTAACAGTGTTTTTTCGGTGATGGCTTGGGACAGGATGGCAGCGCAATTCAGCCATGACAGGTTCCACGAAGACCCAAAAATTCCCAACGAGATGGCGTATAAAATCAAGAAGCGAAATATCTGGGACTCGCTTACCGACAAAAACGGTAAGTCCGTTATCGTGGCGAAGTCGCGGAGTGGGTGTTTAGCCGGGATGCTGATTTACGAGTCGCGGCATAAAACAATCGTAATCGACCATATTACTACAATCCTGCCCTTTAAACGGCGCGGGTTTGCTCGGGCGATGATAGAGTACGTTGTTATGTGTACCGGTTGTTGGAATAACCAGAAACCTATCGTGCAAGCCAGCACGCAGGTTTCCAATATCGGCGCGGTTGATTTTTACAGCAAATTGGGTATGCAGTACACGGGGGCATCCTACGTTTTACATTTTCATGGGGGGGAAAAATGAACATCCAACAGTATTTCCCGTCTTTTTTCGAAGGGTTCAAGGCTGAAAATGTTGAGTTTTCAACGGTCGAAGAGTTGAAAGAAATCCCGTGGGTAAAAAAATGGGTAGAAGACGAACAATTTTCGCATCTGGCAAAATGGGGGACGGCTCTGATGGCTGCCATGCGGGCCAAGGACGCCGCAGGGCAGAATTTAATTTTCGTGGTTGGATTTATCGAAAACCCCGACGATTGCGATTTGCCTGAATGGGGGGAAAAATGAAAATAGCCGTACTGACAACAGACACGACCCACCACCAATTATTCTGCCAAGAACTGCATAAATTTCACCCGATTTCCAGGGTGATATTCGGGACCGAAAAACTACCCCAGAAGTTCGACACTTCTCACCCTATCCACGACCGTCAGAGCGCCCTGGAAGCGCCTTTTGTCGACCGGGACATATCAGAGTACATCCCGACAGAAAAAATCCCATACGCGACACTTGAGCAGTTCACAAGGAGTTTCGACGCAGGCAAACCGAACATTATCTTCGTGTACGGTGCGCGGAAGATTCCGGCAGACGTTTGCCATAACTACAACCTTGTCAATTTTCACGGCGGGGACTCACAGAAATACAGGGGAAAGGACGCGTTGTGGTGGTCGATTTATCACGACGATTGGGACGCCCTGAAAGTGACTTGCCATTTCGTAGCACCGAAACTGGATACCGGGAATATTTTGTACCAGGACAGGGTGCCGATTGGTTCGGAGATGAAACTATTTGAGATGCGAAAGGCTGTTGTGGATGTGTGCTTATCCCAAGCAAAAAGGTTGATTATGTACTCCCGCCGTCAAGCATTTTCAAAATATTTTGCAAGAATGCCGCTAAGTTCCCCGCAAATGTGCGAAGGCCGCTACTACTCGTCCATGCCCCCGCAGTTGATTACAATCTGCGCGGAGAAATTTGAGAGATATACGGGTAAATTATGAAACCATACTTTGAGACAGATTTGGGCAAACTTTACCACGGGGATTGTTTGGAGATTATGCCGCAACTACAGCCGGTGGATTTGGTTATTACGTCACCGCCTTACAATCTTGGCAATACAACGGGGGGCGGGTTCGGGGATTGGAGTATCTGGAAGTCGCCGCCGATTTCGAAGGGTTATGGCGTGTGCAACGACAAAATGCCGTGGGATAAATATGAAAAATGGCAGAAGAAAATAATTTCCTGCATGTGGGGAACGTTAAGGGCCAACGGAGCGATATTTTATAATCATAAGCCGAGGCTGAGAAATAAAATCTTATGGACTCCTCTATCGCTTATAGGGAAGCACCCGTTGAGACAAATAATTATATGGCATCGCGGAGGCTGTATCAATTTCTCTCCCTCACATTACGCTCCATCATGTGAGTGGATCGTGGTTATCGCTGGTCCAGGTTTTCGACTTGTAAACCGCTCCGCTTCGAAGGACGGTGACGTTTGGGGATTTTCCCCGGACACAAAGAACAGCCACCCGGCCCCGTTCCCACAAGAACTGCCTCATAGGATATTGACCACGGCAGTAGGGCAGGTTGTTCTTGACCCGTTCCTTGGTTCCGGCACAACCGCCGTCGCCTGCGAGCGTTTGGGGCGCAAATGGATAGGCATAGAGATAGAAGAAAAATATTGTGAAATTGCAGCGAAACGGATTGAAGCGGAAAACAAGCAACTCAAAATGTTTAGGTGAAAAACATGGACTACACTAGTTATCTCGACGGTGACGTTCTTGGGTGCGATTCTTTCCCAATCTTCCTATTCCACGGGGTAATCCGAAAACAAAAGTGGAACGTCCGCAATCGGAACAGAAAACATCTGGAATTGGACTATTTTACATCTGTCATTAAGTCGTTGTACAACGCCGGGAATCCGGTTTCAATGGACGAAATTGTTTGGCATCATAATCACAACGAGCCGTTACCGGATAAATCGTTCGCGGTGACTTTCGATGACGGGTATCGGAACAATTTCGACTACGCCGTGGATGTACTGGAAAAATTCGGGATTCCCACTACGTTTTATGTTGCAACGGAGTTTATCGCCCAGAATACATCGGCGTATATTGATTATGTCGAATATGCATATGAAGTTTTAGATAAAGACCCTGAAATAATTAACCGCAGGGCGATGAAATCACCGTGCATTCCCACCACGGATGTATTGCGCGGTGAAATAGATGGTCTGGAACTCACCGACAAAATGACCTGGGAACAGGTTGTGCAACTATCGTGGACTTCCCTATTCACAATCGGCGCTCACACCCATACCCATGCGATTTTACCGATGCTCAACAAGCGCGAAAAAGAAGGCGAGATATTCCGACCGCTCTGGATGCTACACCAGCACGGCATCGTTCCGAAGCATTTTTCCTACCCGGAAGGCAAAGAAGACGATTTCGATGATGAAACAATCTCTCTGTTGAAAAGCGCCGGGGTGGTGTGCTGCCCGACTGCGATTCACGGGGTGAACACGCACGAAACGGATTTATTCCGCTTGAAGCGGATTGGAGTGAAATAATGCATAAAATAACTATGCCAATCAGCCATCTGGTAAACGAAGTAAGCATAAATGCGTTTGATTTTGATATTGTTGAAGTCAAGTTCTTAAAGGACATCCACCGTTTCAATCCCCCGTGGGTGTTCCATTTTGATGTCGGGATAGTCAACGACCTGTTCATGCGGCAGATTCGCAATATAGATTGGACTGGGTGTGAGTTGTTTTCGTTCCATCTCGGACCCGCTTGCCGGCGAGTGAAAAAGGAGAGTTACTATCATATTGCGGAGAGCCCTGTTCTGGACCGCGAAATAATTAAAAGTATCGTGAAAGACAGGGTGGCCCGTTTGCGTGAACTCACGGACGTTCCGCTTGCGGTTGAAAACGGGAGCTATTTTCCATTCCCGGCGTACACGCATATCTGCGAACCCGATTTTATCACAGAAATAGTCGAAGAGAACCGGTTGGGGTTAGTTTTCGATATCGCTCACGCCATGATTACCGCGCACAACGCGGGGGTTGTATTCACGAAATACATAGATGCTCTCCCGCTCGACAAAATTGTAGAAATACATTTGACCGGGACCACGATTTCGGAAGGAACGTGGAAGGATTTGCACAACGAGCCGGATTTTACGGGATATGCGGTTTTGAACTATGTTTTGTGTCTGGTTCCCCGCGATGTGCATCTAACTCTGGAATATTACCGCGATTTAGAAATAATGCGAAAACACAACAGAATACTAAGGAGGCTTGCCAATGTTAATTCGGAATCACGACACTAATGACAAGGTATTGGTTATCGCAGAGATTGGCAACGCGCATGAAGGCGGATACCTAACTGCTCTGATGATGATATGCGCCGCTGCCCAAGCGGGTGCTGATGCTGTAAAGTTCCAGCGGTTCATACCGGAATTGTACGATTCTCGACCGGAACGGATCGAAAAACTCAAAAGGTGGTGTTTCGACGATGGGGATTGGGAGTATTTAGCAAAATACGCACATATTTGCGGCGTAGCGTTTATTTGCACCCCGTTCGACCTGGAATCAGCCGAAAAACTCGCACCGATTGTGGACGCTTTCAAGATTTCGAGCGGGGATTGCGGTTGGGGGGATTTTGTTGACAAGATACTTTCGTATAAAATTCCTACGATTGTTTCAACGGGGGGGCAGACTGAGAGTGAATTGGGGGAATGGGTGGGCGATTATGACGGGGAAAATCTTGCCTTCTTGCATTGTATTTCCGGTTATCCTGTTCCCGATGGAGATGCGCTTTTGCATGATATAAGGGAATGGTGTGAAGCCACAGTCGGGAACGGGGAAGTTGGCTACTCCGACCACACCGAAGGCATTACGGCCCCGATTGCCGCCGTGGCACTTGGCGCAAGAATTATCGAAAAGCATTTCACAATTAACAGCAAGGGGGTTGATGCTGCCGTATCTCTTGAACCGTCCGAATTCGCTGAAATGGTTCATCAAATTCGCCGGGTGGAGAAAATGCTCGGGGACGGCGAAAAGCGCATCATGCCGTGCGAAGAACCGGTTCTCTTTCACATGCACCGATCTATTCGTGCGAAGGGAAACCTGCCTGAAGGTCATGAGATTAAAATGTCAGATTTGACATGGACCCGGCCCGCCGATGGATTACCACCCGGCGAAGAAGACAGGATTGTCGGGGTTAGGACTAAATGGGCCATTCGGAAAAATGCAACGATAACGGAAGGGGATGTAGAATGAATTACGAAAATCATTACAATTTATGCAAGGGGTGGATAGAGCGAAGAGAGAACGAATTTAAACTTGCGCGTACCGTAACGTTTGCATCTCTTGCCGTTGGGGTGCCTTGTTCGGTAATAGCCTTGCTATTGGGCATCAAACTTTTTCTTGCCCCTGCCGCCCTATGTGCGGTTGTGATTCTATATATTTTTATCCGGGGGGGAGAAATTCGTTCTAAATGGGTAAACGAAATGTGCGAAGTTCAAGGGACTATGGACTATATTTACCAAACAAGAACCGGAGAAGAAAGTGAGTGGGCATTTCGGGAAGCAAGGTTGGTGGAAAAAAAGTTGACAGAACTCCGGGGGGAGGGGCTACCTTCCCACGACATTATCACGCAACGATAACGGAAGGAGATGTAGAATAATGCCCGACATTTCGATGTGCGAAAACAATAGTTGCCCCGCACGGGATACCTGTTACCGATACATGGCAGAGCCGTGGGCGGGGCAATCATACGCTGCGTTTCGCTGGGGGTCCAATGCGGGATGTTGGTATTGGATGGAGATTTGGCCGACAGATAGGATAAACAGATGCGCGAAATAAGGGGGGGATGGACGAGATGAGCAATAAATTTTTCAAACTATGTGTGTGGGCGATGACGTTTGCGACTATTTTTTCGCTTGGAGTTGTTTCTTGTAATATGCATATAGATTACCGTATCGCCCAAGCCATCAAAGATGGCGCTAATCCAGTGGAAGCAAGAATTGCCTTTTCTACGGGCAATTCTATGGCTGATGTCCCGATTGCGTTGTTGAGGGATAAAAAATGTGCGGAATAGCAGGATACATAGGCACTAAAACACTGGATAACGCTTCGGCTATCTTAGAGTCCATGCAACATCGTGGACCGGACGGTAGCGGTATCTATCGGCATTCAGTTAACGGTCGGCATTGCTACCTGTTTCACACCCGTTTAGCCATTGTTGATTTAGATCCCCGCGCCGACCAGCCAATGCACTACAAAGGCAAACATTTTGTATTCAACGGGGAGTTATATAACTACCGGGAACTGGGCAAGGGGTACAGTCTCATCACGGAGTCCGATACAGAAGTTTTCATGCGCCTAATGGACGATTCCCTGGCACATCTCGACAGATGCGAGTTCATGGGCGCGTTTGCGCTCTACGACGAAAATACGGGGGCTCTGACGCTCTGTAGGGACCGATTCGGGGAAAAGCCCCTGTACTATCACCAGTGCCGACACGGGGTGTATTTTGCGTCTGAGATTAAAACGCTCCGGAAAATGGGTTGCGACATATTTCCAAACGAAAAGAAGGTAAAGACATTTCTCAAGAGCGGGTACAAATCAATTTACAAGGACAAGGAAACCTTCTGGCACGGCGCGAAGGAAATTCCAGCGGCGCATTATGCGAAAATCGACGGGGGCAACGCTTGGTATAATTTCAAGCCAAATCCGTATTGGCGTCCGACTATAGATAAAATCGACACGGTTTCGACCTATCCGGAACTCGTCAATCTCGCTCGTACCCGGATTGTTAAAGCCGTCGAGCGGCGGCTAAGGTCAGACGTTCCGCTTGCGTTTTGCATGAGCGGCGGTGTGGATAGTAATACTATAGTTGCGATTGCTAAACGATTGTTTGACTACGATGTTCACGGGTTCACGATTTTGCCACAGGACGAGCGATACAATGAGCAGCCACTTGTTGAGTACGCAGTCAGGGAACTGGGCATCAGACACAACTTTTTCTACCTGGACACAAACGATTTTGAGCAGAGACTCGGGGAACTTGTCGTGCAGCATGATGCGCCTGTTGCCACAATATCGTACTATATCCACCATCAACTCATGGGTTTTATTAACAATTTCGGGTATAAGGTCGTACTGAGCGGAACCGGAGCGGATGAACTATTTAGCGGGTACTATGACCACTATCTCATGCATTTGGCAACTCATGGAGTGGGCGCTAAAGAATATATGGCGTGGGACGAGCATGTCAAACCTAATGTGCGTAACGCATACCTGCGTAATCCGTCGCTGTTTATTCAAAACCCCGGCTTTCGGGACCATATTTACGAAGACGGGTTCACCGAAACTCACTACACCGACGATTTGCTTCGAAACCGGATGCAAAACGAAATGTTCTGCGAGTCGGTTCCGATGATACTCCACGAAGACGACCTAAACGCAATGTCGTTTGGCATCGAAAACCGGAGTCCGTTTCTGGACCGGGAACTGATGGAATTCTGCTATACTATCCCGACCCCGCGTTTAATTCGCAACGGGTACAACAAAGCGGTGTTGCGTGACGCTATGCGGGGAATCGTTCCGGATAAAATTCTGGATAACCGGAAAAAAATGGGTTTCAACTGTTCAATCGGCGAACTCATGGGGCTATCGCCATATTTGGACAACGAAACGTCCAAGGAAATGTTTCGCAAACTTTCCGTCAAAATGTTTCGGGAGAAGTTTGGAAAATGAAAGGCGCTTGCCGGGCCTCTACTGTGCCAACCGATAGGCTGGTAAAAAAAGCAACAGAATTTCTACAAAAATATGAACCAGTACGGGGGTATTTTCTTGCAGATTCCGGTGGGAAAGATTCATCTGTTGCCCGTGAGTTGTGCAAAATGGCGGAAGTAAAATACTTCGCTGGGTATTCGAATACCGGTATAGATCCCCCGGAAGTTGTTTCTTTTATAAAACACAACCATCCGGAAACGGTTTTGTTGCGCCCTAAAGAGAATTTTTATAGCCTTGTTTCTCGCAAGTGTCCGCCGTTACCGGGTCGGCGATGGTGTTGCGAAGAGATTAAAGAACGTGTTGGGATAGACTTGAAGAGGTTCTACCCTGTTCACATTACAGGCGTAAGAGCGGAGGAATCTGGCAAGAGGGCACGAACTCAGAAGGTAGAAATAACGCGCCGTATGGGTGTTGTAACGATAAAACCAATTTTCCATTGGAGAGAATGGCATATTTGGGATTTTATAGAAAAACACAAACTCCCGTATTGCTCTTTGTACGATGAAGGGTTCGAAAGAATAGGATGCGTAACCTGTCCCATGATTTTCCAACCAAACCAAGCAAAACTTAACATTCACAAGGAACGCTGGCCGGGGAAATTCAGGGCATTCGAAAGAGCAGTCAAAAAGTGGTACGACAGAAAGCAAATGGTTGATTGCCCCCACGGAAGTTTTGAAAAGTACATGGAAGCGTACTACCGGGGGTTCGGGAAGAAGAAAAGGGAATCGAAAGAAAAACAAACCCAAATGTTTCGGGAGGAGTTTGGAAAATGAAAGATTTTATTTTATCTTACGGGTTGTTTATAATGCTCGGTTGCGCTCTTTTTGTTTTTGTCATTAGCGCGTGGGAGCAATGGGCTACCGAAAAGCGGCGGTTGGAAATACTCAGGAGGGAAACCGATGAAATACTGTAAAAAATGCCTAATGCCCAATACTCGCCCCAGAATTACATTCGATCCCGAAGGGGTCTGCAACGCTTGTAGATACCAAGAGAGTAAGGAAAAAATCGATTGGGCCGCACGCGCCCGCGAACTGATAACTCTATGCGATTTGCATCGGTCTAACAACGGCGAGTATGATTGCGTAGTCCCGTGGAGTGGGGGAAAAGATTCGTCCACTATCGCTTATAAATTAAAAACTAAGTACGGTATGAACCCACTCTTAGCCTGTGTGTCTCCGATG
Source organism: FCB group bacterium (assembly GCA_024231695.1). GTDB lineage: Bacteria > Zixibacteria > MSB-5A5 > GN15 > JAAZOE01 > JAAEQF01. Next base: position 54,077 of record JAAEQF010000591.1, on the reverse strand, counting down.
CTACCAACGGCTGTGGGTAACGCAAATCGGGAGACATTCTTAAATCTCGGTTTCGATTATGTTTTAAGCAGGCCAAACCAGAAGGTACATCGGTATCTTGCGCGGAAGTTTTTCATTGAGCGGGGGAACCCAAAGGCGGCTTGGGACGCCCAGGTTAATTCCTTCCCGGCGCAAGTCGCGGTGCAGAATAATATAAAATTGGTGTTTTACGCGGAACACGGGGAGTCCGAGTACGGTGGCGAAATTCTGCACAAGGACAGTTCCAAAACGCGGGACGCCGAAGAAGTTTACCAGATACAATTAGGCGATGACCCCCGCGATTGGTCAGACGATACTGTCCAGAAGAACGATTTGAACCCGTACCTATACCCGGTGGACGGGATGCTCGGTCGGGGTATTAAAGCATACTACTATGCCTGGTTTGAAAAGTGGCATATGTGCGAAAATTACAAATTTGCCAAAGACCATTGGGATTTTCGGGAAGCTACGACAGTAGACGGAACATGGAACGGATGGGACTCGATTGACGACAAAATGGACCCGCTGTATTACCACATGCAATATGTCAAGTACGGATTCGGTAAGGCTCTGCGCGATGCTGCGCGGATGATACAGGGCGGGTACATGGGCCGGCGTAAGGCGCTCGGCTTAATTGAGCGGAACGACAGCGAGTTTCCTGAAACTGATTTTGAAGAAGTCTGCGAATATCTTGGTATGCCAGATGTGCGCCAAATGATAGAATCCCATCGGAACAAAGACCTGTTCGTAAAGCGCGATTGGGTGCTACGAAACCCGCTACCGAAAGGGTAAAACCATCGGAAAGGAGAAACAAATGAAAAACTTTGAGCTTTGGGCAATTTTCTGGGTGTTGTGTTTTATTGTTGGGGTTCTAGTCGCAAAATAAAGGAGATACAGATAATGAAATTCTTTTCGTGCGATTTGTGCGGGGCAGACGACCCGATTGAAGTACCCCGCTGCCGCGAATACACAGGGGGGCAGGCCATTCATATTTGCTCTCGGTGTGGTTTTGTTTATGTTCAATACCGCAGAACCGCAGACGAGATTGCCGGCAGTTGGTCCGACGATATCTATGGTGAAGGCTACACGAGCGCGATACCGGCAGTTAAGGCGCGGCATTTGTATGTTGCTGAGTTTGTCGAAAATTGCATCGGTTTGAACGACAAAAAACTTATTGACATCGGTGCAGGCGAAGGTAATTTCATGCTGGAAGCGAGCTGGCAGGGCGCGAAATGCACCGGGATAGAGCCGTCGCGGAATAACGTCCAGCAAATTATCGGGTGCGGATTCGATTGCTTTCAGGGGACCATTGAAAGCGTGGCGACTTCGCAGCGGTTCGATGTTGCATCGGTTTTGTGGACCCTTGAAAACTGCCAAGACTGCAACGCGATGCTGTCAAAGGCGTGGGAACTGCTGAAGCCGGGCGGGCATATCGTTGTCGCAACTGGCAGTCGAATCTTGGTACCTTTCAAGAAGCCACTTCAGGATTATTTCTCGACAAATCCAGCGGATACGCATTGCTTTCGTTTTAGCTTTAAAACTCTTGTGGCTATGTTGTGGAAGAATAACTTTACCACTGTGGATCAAAATAGGTTCATCGACACAGACTATCTCGTAGTTATAGCGAGAAAAGAACCATACGTTAACCTTTTGGAGGTCGGGAGTCTAAAGGGCGACAACCCGCAGGCTGTTGCATCGTTTTTCGACCGTTGGCATTCGGAGAGCCAGCGGTACGCATAAAGAAACGGGGCCGGATGATTCCCGGCCCCGTTGCATCGGTTATGGGTTGTGTTAGCCCTCGAAAAACATCTGAACTTTCCTATCCCTCGCATTGATTCCAGCCTCATCCCGGTTCCGGCCCAGATATTCCGGGGAGAAGCCGCTTCCCGGTTTCCCGTCCGGCGTTTTGCGGAGATACCAGCCGCGCCTGGGGCAGATCCCAGACCCATAGATTTGTCTGAGTTCGGACCCGTAATAAACATACCCGATTCCTTCGATAAAATGTTCTTTCATGGCCCCGCCTTCCGTATAGTTGCATCGGTTACTTGTTGCATCGTTTACCTATAGCATCGGTTACTTGTAACATCGGTTTAGCGCATAAGCAAGTAATAACTCACACGCTCGATTTATCCCCATCCCCCGCTGTCGGGCGTAGCCATGCACTGCCCGCAAGAGTTTGACGCTAATTGGTATGCTTAATCGTCGCATGTCCCCTCCTTTCGCATCGGTTTTACTTGGCTTGGTTAGCACAATTCTTACAGCAAAAATGCCGTAAATCGTGTCCGTTGCCGTGTAGTACAACCCAGGACTCCCCCATCAGTTCTTTTTCGATGCTGTCGTCGCTACTATCGTAGTACCCGCTGCTCGGCAGCATGTTCCGGTATCGATAGCTCAACTCGATCTGGATAGATTCTGTGCAATCGGGATTGTCGCACATCACATCAACATACGCATCGGAAATCATGATTCCCCCTTTCACATCGGTTACTGGTTCAAAGCTGAATGCATCAAATCGGGCACATACAAGTTATCAAGCGGATCAGTCGGATCAGCGTAACAACACCAGCCCACGCAATCTACGATTTCCCACTCCCCGCATTCCGGGCATTGTTTTTCGGAAGCTACACACCAGCAACCCCACAGTTCCAAATAATGCAGAATTTGCTCCTTTTCCTTTTCTGTGTCCGGCTCCCCGTACACATCAAAATAGCTCCCTTCTTCTGGGTAAGCTACGATCCGGAGGTCTTCCCTGTCTTCGAATGCGATCAGCGCATCAGTGGCATATTTGGCGTGTTCTGCTCTATACCCTGCCTGCCTGAACTCTTTATATGTTTTAACAAGTTCAGCTTTCATGTCCCCCCCTTTTCCATCGGTTTTGTGTTCGAGTTAACCGCACTCCGCAGGGGCCGAGTGATCGGCCCCTCAAGTTTGCGGTTAAACCTCCTCAGTGTGGATGTTGTAGGTACTCAGGTACCGGCCTTCATTCCCGCCCTGGATATGTTGGTCCAGAAACTCCTCCCCTTCGGCCAATAATTCATCTTCTTCTTCCAGGGTCAACACCAGCCCCGGAAGATGGTCAACACAATAGTCGATTACCTCGTCAAACGCGGATTGCAGACAGTCTGCCGATACCCGGAATTCGAACCCCTCCACTCCGACCCAAATTTTGAATTTTCTGCCCCAAAAATCCTCTTTCCAGTCGTCTTTGTTTGGATAATATGGTCCCATTTTTTCCCCTCCCCTGTTTAGGTTAACCGCCCACCTGCGGGGCCGAGTGATCGGCAGGCTTGGCTCGCGGTTTACTCGTATTGCTCCGCTTCCCATTGGTCCAAAACGTCGTTATTGAAAAATTCGCTTACGGCCTCATACACGCCGGGGATGGACAGGATCATTTCTCCGGTGTGTTCGTCCATGATTGCCGCCAGAATCCGGTCAAAATCTTCATCAGTCATTTTGCTGTAATCCATTTGTTCCCCCTTTCCGGCCCCTCGGGCCTGTGGTTAAACCTCTTCCTTCCTGCGAATAAGGACGCTCCAGTTAAGAGTAAATTGCTCTGCTGAATCAATCTTGAACAAGTAATCATAATCTGGAAGGTTTTTTTCAATGTCTTTTGCTATATCTTCTGGCATGTCGTTATCGCCAGGATGAAGGCCCGTCTTGAACCGTTCGCAGTATTCATCGGGAGAGTAACAGACGAACCCTTCGGATTCCAGCAAGGGGTACATATCGGACGGCAGTACCTTGCTTGTATCATTCTTATAAAATTCGATGATATCGTAGATGGAATCTTCCCAGCATTCCCTGCAAACGGTTTCACAATCAGAGGCCCAAACGTAAGACGCTTCCCATCCATAACTATCGGGAACGATTCTGACTGCTTTGTAGCAATTGCTGCATCCAGTCCATTCGTTGGACCATTCCAAGGATACCGTTTCCATCCGTTCAATTAGGTGCCCGATCCTTTCCATGTTGGTCGGATTCCAATCAGCTGCGAGAACTGGGTTGTCGTCGTATCCCGCTTCGGCGCAACCGGGATAAAAATCAATACAGAGATTGTGGTTGTCTGCGTATTTAATGATCCTTCCGATTAGTCTCTCTTTGTTTACCATTTTTCTTTCCCCTTTCCGGTTCGGTTCGAGTTTACCCCATTATAGAGCAAACACCGTGCCAACACACCACACCAACCCAAAAAAATATATCCGTATCAAATCAGTATGTTGCCCGTAAAATACAATGAAGCACGGCCAAGCGGGAACAGACCCCAAGGACAAAAATTGTCACCAATGAAATCAATGGGTTACGGGCAAATCACCTGTAAGTGTCTGAAATCATAGTGTGCTTATTTTTGTCATGGGGTGACAAAATTTGTCACTCAGGGGGAAATGGCATCGATTTCGCATTGATATCCTGTGGCATAGATGGTATGGTGTAAGCAAGGTTGATGCCAAGTTTGTCAGGAAATTTACTATATATAGAGGGGAAAGACTTGGACGAAAAAGAAATGCAAGATTTTTGCGGTAGTTGTCCATCTCGTGCGGTGTGTTCTACACCATGCCCGGAGGTTGAGTTATATATATCGCAAGACCATGTTTCTAAACGTGAACTAATACCGTCTAAACCGATTGTTTATTCTTCCCCCCTCCCACCTATCCTCCGCCGTTCGGTGAATATGTCAGAACGCGAAGCGGAGTTCACTTCATATCTTTTACGGGGGTTAGAACAGGACGAAGTTTGCTCCGAAATGGGGATTTCTCAGGTAAACTATTGGCAACTTATGACAAGAGTTCGCACTCGGATTAAACGCAAACCCAAACCAACAGCCAAGTTCCACAGTTGGACAACTACTAATTAGGTAAAGTGCTCCCTTATATGGGGAGAGGGCTGCAACGCAGCAACGCTCACGGGAGGGAGTGAGCAACACAATCGAAATTATCCTGTCAGGGCTGATAATCCGGCCCCCGAAATTCCCGGCCTCGATCCTGGGATATCGACAAAATAGCCTGGTCGCCGTGTAAGCATAACACAGGCGATTTTAAATCCTCGGGGTCGGAACCCGTTGGTAATGTGTGCAAGCTGGACCGGAGCCACATTGTTTAATCCGGCTGACAATAGACGGGACGCAATAATTTCAACACTACATAGATCGTTATCACGCAGGGCTTTGGGGGATAGTTGTGTATCTTTCAGCACCAAACATAAAATCTGACGCAATTCCAGCACCTTCGCCCGCACAACACGCCCAGATTTCAAAATATCGGCCTATTTTGAAGGTGAAACAGGCCAAATCCGACCCGAATCGGGTGCAATCATGACCAAACGGGGAACAAAACCAGCAGGAGCTTATCCACTATCACAGTACGGAATGTGGCTCACAGACGACGGCCAACACTCTGATAGTGCCGCCGCATATAATTACTGGATTGCGTTTCGTTGGATGATTTCGGGGGTGCAACTTCGGGATGACTGAAGCTATTCGACTGCGTAAGGACGGCCAACCGGATAGACGGTGCCTTGGGAAACCAAGGAAAATTGACCCGGTTAAAGTTGATGAGCTGCTTGATGCCGGTGTGTCTATGCCGGACATCGCCCAACACCAGGGAGTTACAACATCAGCCATTTGGAAGTATGCCGATAAAAATCGCCCTGAATACCAGTATTTAGACCGTTATCGAGAATATCAAGTCGATATCAACGAGGCGGCCCTAATGCGTATCCAGATTGCTCGGGAGCGGTTCACCGATTCGATTCTTAGGACGGATGAAACCGACTTAGATGCACTGTCGCCCAACCAAAAGGTATCGGGAGTTCACTCCTTGACCGTGGCCGGCGGTATCCAACAGGACAAGGTACGCTTGCTCAAGGGCGAATCAACCGAGAATCTAGCCGTGGCTTCGGCTGAAGACGAATTCCTCCGCAGTTCGGGCCGGATACGCCAACTTGAAGCGGCCCTGGTAGCAGTCCGGAGCGGTGCAACTAGCTGACTTCCTTGTTGATAGTGTACGACGGGGCAAGAAAGTTTACATAATGTATCTTATCAGACTCAACCGGCTAAGTGGCTGGTATCACAACCCATACTGGTTGCGCTCCTTACTCCCTGTGTGGCCGTCGCATGAGATGGCAACGTTAGATCGTAACGGATAGGGGTCGCACAAGGCACCAGGCCAGCACAGAGCGGCACCACCGGGATGGTAATGGCTCACCCGCAGAAAGTCAAGGGGGGGGAGCGGTAGGGTAGGGGGGAGCCCCCCAGGCACCCCGGTATCTACTACATAGGGTCCATGTCTGACCACGAAAGCACAAAAAGGGTTTTCGAATTTAAAAAAATCCACAAAAAGGGTTTCAACCGGCAACACATTACCGACAAGCGGTAGCAAGCGGGGTTAATCAGCCAAGGATTACCAATTAAGGGAGAAAGCATGAAACTGATCGAAGCGTTGAAGAAGGTAAAGGATTTGGACCGGAAAGCGGAAGAACTACGGGTGATGGTATCGAAACATTGCGCGATTTCTTCATTAGAGACACCGCAGTACGAGAACCAGGGGGCCAAGGTTATAAGTTGGTTGCAAGCCCACAGCGACGTTTTAAAGGAGATTCTACGTTTACGGATAGCGATTCAGCGCACGAACTTAGCGACTGAAGTTACTGTGATGTTTGGTGACGAAGCGGTAACAAAGACGATTGCAGAATGGGTTCACCGCCGCAGGGATTTAGCAGGGAAGGAATTTGCTATGTGGGACGGTGTGGGTGATCGGAACATCCGGGAAGGGTTTGTGGAAGGACCGGGTGGGACGCAGATAGAGATTAAGGTGCGCCGTTTTTACGATGCTGAAACACGGGACGTTCGGCAGAGTTTATATTCTGAGGAACCGTCCTTGATTGACGGGAAGTTAGAGATTGCGAACGCTGTTACAGATTTAATCGAGTGAGACAAGCAAGCCCTACGAGCGGAGATAAAAACCGGTAAAACAGAAGCGTTCCGGCTTTTCGCAAAGTCGACTAAACCGCCAACAGGCAACCTGCCGGTAAAGCAGGCTACAAACCAATTCTAACGTCCGCAAGGTTCAGGGTTGAAGGCAGCAAGAATTAAGCTCTGTGAAGTGCGTAAGTTGGAAGGCGGCAAGGTAGAACTAAAACGACCTACAAGAAGTTACGTTTTCTTCTGTTTATCAACCGGAACTTTGTAGGCTTCCCGTTTGGGAGGGCATTCAACTAAGGGAGCAGTAGTGCGGGACCGGCGATATTCTTTCAGCTTGTTTGGTTACTTTGTTCTCTTAAGTTTCCAGCGAATGTTGAACCGTGGGGTAGGGTGGAAGGCAGAGCGTGGGGAGTGGGAACACTGGGAAGATGTGTATTTTCTATTAAAGTTTTGGTGGTGGTCTTTAACCGTAGAGATATCATGGCCTACTCACTTATAGGGAAGTGAGTAGGAAGCGTAACATAGGGGGGCTGATAGAGACTGACCCGACACTCGGGCTAACCGAAGCCCAGATAATAGCTGAGTTAGAGCGCGAGAACGCTGCGAGAGCGAAGGCTGCTGCTGTTGTCCAGACTCATCGGGACGCCAACCCGATTTACTATGTTACCAAGCCCCCTAATCCTGGTTTCAACCCGTTGCAGGAGCGGCTGTTGCAAGCATGGCTGAAACCGCAACTAAAGACGTTTGCTTATACGGGTGGGAACCGAATAGGGAAAACAACCACTCTTATTTGGTTGTGCATTTCCACGATGACAGCGAAGTATTTGTGGGACGGGACTGATTTAAGCTATCTTTTTCCCCACAACAAGCCGCGCAAGGTTCGGTTGGTAGGACAGGATTGGGAGAAGGAGATAAAGACGGTTGTGGTACCGGCGTTCAAGGAATGGTGGCCCCAATCGCGGAAGTTGGCGGTAAAAAAGAATAGTCTGGGCGTCGAAGCGTTTTTTACTGACGAAGAAAGCGGCTCCACTCTTGAGTTGATGAGTAACAAGCAGGAATCCATGCTTCACGAAGGGTGGCATGGGGATTTGATTGCGTTTGACGAACCGCCGAAGCGTGACGTTTATGTTGCCAACTCGCGTGGTTTAATCGACAGGGGTGGCCGGGAGTTCATTGCTGCCACTTTGTTAGAGCAACCCTGGATACACACTGATATTATTAAGAAATTAGATGAAGATGGACGGCCAGACAGAAGGATTTTCGCAGTTGACGGTGATATGTACGTCAATGTCGGTTTTGGGATTACAGAAGATAATGTCAACGATTTTAAATCCAAACTTACCCCGGCTGAAATCAAGGCTCGTGTAGACGGGAAACCGGCTTATTTAGAAGGTTTGGTTTGTTCTGATTTCGACCGGCACATACATATAAAAGACCGGTACCCAATCCCGTCCGATTGGCTGGTAGACTTCGCGTTTGACATACACCCCCGCAAAGAGCAAGCGGTATTGGCCGTCGCTACGAACTCTAAGAACGAAAGGGTTGCGTGCTTTGAAATCTGGGAGCATGGCGACGGTACAAGCATTGCGGAGCATGTTATTCGTCTTATTTCTCGGTACGCTCTGCGGGCTAATCGTTTTATATGCGATCCACTGGCAAAGGGTGACAAGAACAACGACAACACGACATTCGACAAAATAGACCGGGTACTGAACCGGCATGGACACGTTTTGGAGACAGCGTGCAAGGATAAGACCAGCGGGATAATCGAGATAAACAACCACTTGAAGGGGCTAAATAACGAACCTTCGTTATGGTTTTTCCATGACATGCGGAAAACTATCGAACACATTGAAAAATGGATGTACGACAAATTAGGGAAACCGAGCAAAGTGGACGACGATTTCTGTGAAAACCTGTACCGGCTGTTACTTTTGGATACCGAATACGAAGAAGCAGACGACTATAACGAACAACCTGTTCGGGCGACGAACGTAGACCCGATTACTGGATGGTAATGAATAAAATCAGAGCGGCGTTAAAAGAATGCCAAGACCTTTTGGAAGGTGCGGTCGAAGAAGTTATTTACCCCGCCCGCGTTTACGACGATAGTTTTGTTTTCAACACCGGATACCAAGCGGCAGTAGGGGCTGTTTCCGCTTCGATAAAGGAACCGGATGTAGCGTATAATCATTTCACGTTCTCAACCAGAAATCGAAAACAACACTATCCTTCATGCCACATTTTCTATTTATACCGGAACTTAGAAAAAATGGTAGCGGAAATGAAACGAAGAAAGGCAAAAAAACTATACTGGCGCAGAACGCCTGAAATAGAAATGCAACAGGATTTCGCTTCTCTACGGCAACGTTTTGCGGCAAGTTGCTGTTTTTCTTGGCAGTAGGAACATAAATGGATTCTATAAAAAAACTCCGCGACCTAATTAAAGAGAAGAACATCGCCGACGCATTGAAAGAAGATGTGCGGGACGATATTGGCCGGCGGGTTTGCGAAGATTTTAATATTGATTGGAAAAGCCGGGAAGAAGCCGGTTGGCACGAAACCAACAAGGAAGTAAACGAGCTTGCCCGGCAGTTAAACGAGAGCAAGACTTGCGAAGGTGGGGAAATTGTTTCCAACATTAAGTTCCCTTCCATTGCCACGGCTATCATCCAGTTTCATGCGCGGGCTTACCCTGCCATTATCAAGGGTAGGGAAGTAGCCAAGTGCGCGATTATCGGCAACGACCCAGACGGGAAGAAATCCAAGCGGGGGAGCCGGGTTTCTACGGTAATGAACTACCAGTTGACCGAAGAAATGGACGGCTGGGAAGAAGACATGGACAAGGGGTTGCATATCCTTGGCCTAACCGGGTCGATTTTCAAAAAGACCTACCGCTGCCCGCTGGACGATAAGAACAAATCCCCACTGGTATTGGCCGAAGATTTGGTTGTTAATTACTGGACTACCAAACTGGAAGACGCCAACAGAATCACGCACGTTTTGTCCTACCGCCCTAACGAAATTGAAGAGAGAATTCGCTCGGGGGTTTGGCTGAAGCACGAATATCTGAGTGATGACACGGACGACAAACACAACAACAACGACGACGACCGGCCCCGTAAGTACCTTGAACAGCACCGCTGGTGGGATTTGGACGGGGACGGGTACGAAGAACCGTATATTATTACTGTACATAAGGATAGCGAGAAAGTTGTCCAGATTATTGAGCGGTTTGATATCGACTCGGTTCTAACGAACGATAAGGGCGAAATTTACCGTATTCCCCCGATAGACCATTTCACTCACTACTGGTTCATGCCGTCTTTGGACCGCCCCGACGAAGGGTCTGGTATTCCGCTGTACGGCATGGGGTTCGGGAGCCTACTGTCCCCTATCACAAGGGCCATAAACAGCACCCTGAACCAACTGATAGAGTCTGGGACCATGTACACGCGGGGTGGTGGGTTCATCGGGGACAACGTGAAATTCGGCAGGTCCGGTAGCCTGTATTTCCGGATGAACGAATGGAAGCGGGTAAAGTTCCGGGGGCAGAAATTAGCCGACAGTATCGTCCCAATGCCGACAAGAGAGCCGTCAACGGTTTTATTCCAACTCTTGGGGCTAATGATAGACTCCAGTAAGGAGTTGGCGTCCATGAGCGATGTTCTCGCGGGGCAAAATCCCGGTCGGGACGTTCCCGCGACCACCACAATGGCCCTAATTGAGCAGGGGCTAAAGGTTTTTTCCGCTGTTTATAAGCGCATACACAAGTCGATTAAATCTGAACTAAAAAAACTGCGCCGACTGAACTCTTTGTACATGCTGGACGAAGATTATCTCCGGATTTTGGACGACCCGGAGCTTGGCGCACCGGAAGAAACGAACCCGCAGATAATTTGTCAGAGAGAATTTTCTGCTGCCGACCACGATATCGTACCGATTTCCGACGAAGCGGACATTACTGACGTTCAGAAGCTAACTAAGGCCCAAGCACTGATGGAATTACGCGGTAGCGGCCTACCGGAAAAAGAAATTTACCGGCGGTATTTAGAAGCGTTACGAGTTTCGGACATTGACAAGCTGATAGGCCAGTTTCAACCCCCGCAAGACCCGAAAACAGAGATAGAAATGAAGCGTCTAGAAATTGAAGAAAAGCGGCTTGTTATTGAGGAAAAGCGTTTGCAGCAGAATTTGGACAAGAATATTGCCGATGCGATGCTAAAAGGGAAGGAACTTGAAGACCGTTTGATAGAAATTGTGTCCAATGCTGTTAAAAACTATGCTGCTACTGCGAAGTCTTACGCTGATGCCGACAAGGGCGGCACGGAAGGCAAGGGTGCAGGGAAAGTTGACGAATACATCGATAAGGTGGACGAAGCGGTAGAGATGCTACCGGCGTACCAAAAGGAAGTGTCAAATGACGAAGAAGGAGTTCGCGGGATGGTGGAACCACCCGGTGGGGAGATGGTACAGGGCGCAGATTTGCCAGCACCTCCGATACCTGAAGGGGGAAGCACGGGGGCTGTTTTACCTGGACCTGGAGAACCCCCACTTGACGCAATGTAGGGCGGTTGCGCTGAAGTCGGAAATAGACGCACTTGAAGAGAAGGTGCGGTTTGCCAAGAAAACGTTAGATTTTGAGGAGAACGAATGAAAGGATTAGTGTTATCACGCGCAGATTTAAAAGAAACCCGTGCGGGCAGGGCGCTTCTCCGAGAGATAAAAAAACTCGACCGTAGTATTAGTGACGGAGAAGATAGCGGTGATATAAGTGAGAAAATGCAAAGCGCAATCGACAGATTTGTCGAACAGAATTTCAGTGAAGAGGAGCGCGAATGATTGAGCCTGAAGGGACCAAGGTTGTTGTAAGAGCAGACATCGAAGAAAGCATAAGCAAGGGGGGGATTATTATCCCCGAACCTATCCGCGACCGGCATTCGCAAGCAGGGCAGACGGGAGTTGTTGAGAAAATCGGCCCTGCCGTGATATGCGAATTCCACGAAGTAACTGAAGATTCCACAGAGGAAGAAAAAGCCAAGGCCGGGTTGAACGTTGGCGACCGGATTTTGTACCCCCGTTATGGTGGGATTGCTTTGGTGAGAGCGGGAGAGCGCAACGTGAAATACAGGCTGTTGGCTCACGACGATGTACTTGCCCGTATTTCCGACGACATTGAAGTACCGGGAGAATCACGATGAAGGAGAATTTGGTTTCCAAGGGAAACCGGGTGCTGTCAAAAGACGGCGAGGATAATTGGGAACGTATATTCGGGAAGAAGGAGTTGCCGGGCGAAGACAGGAAGGACGAAAAAGAGCAGGACGGCCCGTATTTTCCGATAAAAATTTAAGGAGAACTGTTCGGCATGAATAAGAAAATTGCGATCAAGAAAGTTGTGCTTGAGGTCAACGGGAAAAAAATTGAACTCAGCCTTAGCGAAGCGAAGGAATTGAAAGAAATTCTTTGTGACGCCTTCCCGAATAAAAGCATAAAAATCAACAATTCTTTGCATAGATACGATGCGATAAGGCAACCCCCTTACTACCAGCCGTTTTATTACTCAGGTCCGACTTGGGCAGGCTCTGCTAACGATGGTATAATCTATATGTCGAACAAAACGGACTCACAGCAACAGACTTCGATAAGTTACGCATGAACCCGGCCTTTTACCTTTTAGCGGGGATAATCTTCGGTATGCTCCTGTCTATCTTCACCATGAAGGGGTTGTACCGTAAGGCGTTGCAAAAGGTGGCTGACGAATATTACGAGCAGTACAGGGAGAACATTAAGCGCATCAAGGCGCAAGTGTGCCACGATTGCAAGTTGAGGGTTTTCAATGGATGACAAGGAAGATTGGGAGTGCAGATGTCTCCGCTGGGAAAGAACGGTAGAAAACTTGTTGGTAGAAATTATGGGGGAAACGAATAACGAGGGATTCCAAATACTATCGGGGGCAGATGAAATAGCAAGTGTTTTTAATAAGGTGATTAAAAACATCGATGAATGTAAAAAAGGAAATGGGGCTGTAAGATTATATATACCGGAATATATCAAGAATAGTGAGGGATAGATATGGATGACAAGGACAGGATTTGTCCGTTTATTTATGCTGGACTTATGACGGGACTCCCCCGTGATATGGCTTCGTGCATTCCGAATTACAAGGATGCTAAGTGTTTGGGCGAAAAGTGCGGCATGTGGAACGACAAGTACCAATGCTGTGGATGCCGAGTGGTGGTTGGTTGATTTTGTTTTTGACATGAATTTGCGTACATAATTGTGTCAAAAACAACGGGGTAATGATTGAAAACTGACCTTATTATACACATACACATTCCAGAGAATTGCGATAAGTTACCGCACATTATCAAGCGTGCGCTTGGGTTTTTAAAAGGTCTAATCGAGAAGTGGGAACGCGGGGAAGAAGTCTAATGGGTTTCGGAATATGCCATATTAGAAAAGAAGGGTGCGCGTTACACCCGGACGACTTTGGTTCCTTCAGCCTTTCCGATGCACAGTATCTAACACAACTACAGGAATACAAAGATACTGTGGCAGGTGACGGGGTTTACGAAGAAGGAATAGTGCGGCGCTATCTGCTCACTGAATTGAAGTAGCGGAAGGAATTAAAGAAGAAGTATAGAATGTATTTCCCCCCTAACACGGAGCGTCTTCGCAGACTAAACTTCGACGGTTGTAGGAAGGGTGACGTTTTGGTTTTTTGCCCTATCTGCGATTTCCAAGGAAGGAATATCGGGATGAAACCGATTTGTCCCGATTGCGGGGAAAGGCTGAATATCTCGACTATTGACGAGGATTGTTTCCATACCTATCCGATGTAACTAAATCCACATAACCCCTGTTGCCCGATTGGGCAACGGTGCCTAAACCGGCAACAGGGATGCCAGCAACGCAAAGCCTCGCTGGACTAAAAGGTACACCCGAGCAGGGTCTATCGAGTAAGTCCCCCGAGGTTTTTCTATTCGGAGGAGAAGGATGCCAGAAGAGAAAGAAACGGAAGAGTTCGTAATTCCCGACCAGCCGCCGGACTTGTCGAGTCCACCGGAAGATAAGCCGGGTGAAGTAGAAGAGATTGCCCAAGCAATGGGCTGGAACCCAGGATTCAAGGGCGAAGGTGCCAAGACTGCGCGGGAATTCATTCTGCACGGGCAAGACATGCTTAAGACTTCCAGTAAGCACAGCAAGGCGCTTACCCGCAAGATTGAACGCATGGAAGTCAAGCAGACCGAGATTGGCGAAACCATTGAGAAGCATTTCCGCAACTTGAGAGATGCTGACAAGGCGAAGTTCGACAAGAAGATTGCCGACCTTGAAGCCAAGATGGAAGAAGCGGTCGAAGACGGCGACACCCAAGAGTACCGCAAGACCCGCACCGAACTCAAGAAGGTGGAAGAACAGGCGCGGAAAACAGCGGAACCGGAAGAAGCCAAACCGACTGCCGACCCTGCTTGGGACGAAGCAAGAGCCGATTGGCTTGAATCCAACTCTTGGTTCGGCGTTGACAAGGAAATGTCCAACACCGCTGAGATTGTTTACAGCGAGAACAAGAACAAAGGGCTACCGCCGAAGCGGTTCTTTAAATTTTTAGATAACCAAATGAAGGCGCTCTATCCCGACAAGTTCGAAGTAAAGGAAGTGAAGAAACCCAAAACGGTTGCCGACCCTACGCCCACCGCAAAGTCCAATAAAAAGACTAAAACGTGGAGCGACCTGTCTACTGACGAGAAACGAATGGCAGAAGAAACGTGCAATCTGACGGGGATGTCAAGGAAGCAGTTCTTGCAAGACTTAGCAGACATGGAGGGATAAAGCATGGATTTGATTCTTACAGGCAAAGGGTTGCCTTTTAAAACGAGACAAGTAGCAGAAATTCGCAAGAAGACTTTGGAGAAGTCCGGTTCAATAGTCAAGATAGTAGAATTTGACGGAGGATTCGCGCTCGAAAGGGAAGAAAGCCGGGTTGCAGAAGAACGCCGGCAAAGGGTGCCACTAAGTCGTAGAAACAGAATGTTAATCAGAGAGCAGGACAAAGACCCTGCATATCACTATCACATCGTAAGCGACGATCCCAAAGCGCCCGGTCGGGTGCAGGATTTTCTAAACGCTTGGTGGGAAAAGGTTCCCAGGTCTTCAATCAAGGGCATGGCAGACAACCGCACTGACGTTGGTACTGACCTTGGCTCTGACGCTACGTTTCCTGCGGGGGGCGGTGTCCGGGGCGTGGTCATGCGGATTAAAAGAGAAATTTGGGAGCAAGACCAAGCAGAGAAGGAATTAAGGTTGCAGGAGAAAGAACATGGGATGCGAAGAAAACCAAAAAAACCGGGCAACTACGGGAAGGCTGAGATTGCTTCCGGGTTGACCCGTGAACCTGAGTTTTAAACGGAGGTATAGTTTTGGCTAATACTGACAACCCGCGTGGGTTTATCCCTGTGGGTCATCTTAACGGTTCCCCTTATAACGGTGCTGGACGGTGGTACTACGCTGTCAGCACGGAGTTGATTTTTAAGGGCGACCTTGTGATTTCGGACGGTACTGCCGATTCCTACGGGAACCCCGGCATTACCATTGCCGCTACTGATAGCGGCACTTTCCGTGGAGTGGCGTTGGCTTTCTCCGGTTCTCGACCGGGAAGCGCCATGACCGCGACCAACCACGAACTGAAGTACAAAACCCAGGCGAACATCACCTGTTACGTTTTCGTTGCTGACGTTCCCGACACCATCTTTGAGGTTCAGGAAGACGGCACGATGGCTGCTACTGCTATCGGCCTGAACGCGGAAGTAGTCGGACACGGTTCTGGCGATACCACTTCCGGCATTAGCGCGATGGAACTTGACAGTTCTGTCGTTTCCGCTACTGCCGCCGAGTGTCGTATGCTTGGCCCTGTCAAGCGTCCGAGCAACACTTTCGCCACCGACAATAGCGATTTGCTGGTTGTTATTGCAAATCACGAACTCACCTCGTCCACCCAGATTTTGGCTGGCGCAAAATAAGGAGGTAGCAAATGGCTGTCATGACTACTGCCGCCTTCGCCAAGTTTATGTGGCCGGGCGTGAACAGTGCTTACGGGATGTCCTACAAGGAATACCCCTTGGAATATCCCAATTTCTTCAAAACCTACAACTCCACCAAGAACTACGAGGAAGACCAGGGACTGTCGGGTTTCGGGCAGGCTATTGAAAAGCCCGAAGGAACGGCTATCACTTACGACGATGCTACTCAGGCGTTCGTGGACCGATACACCCATGTCACCTACGGTCTTGGGTTTATTGTAACTCGTGAGAATATCGAGGATTGGGTAGGACCGGGCAAGGCCATCAACAAGGCTACCGCTCTTGGTCATTCCATGCGGAACACTGAGGAAACTCTGGGTTCCCTGGTTCTCGACAGGTCGTTCACCAGCACTTACTCCTACGGTGACGGCAAGGAACTGTGCGCCACCGATCATCCCAACCAGGCGGGTGGAACGTGGTCTAACGAAGCCGCTACTGCTTCCGATCTTTCGGAAGCCGCGATTGAGCAGGCTTTCACGGATATTGGCCTGTTCAAGGATGACCGTGGTTTGCAGATTCCGGTCAACGCGAAGAAGCTGATTGTCCATTACAGCGGCCTGCCGAACGCTCACCGACTGCTGCACGCCAAGCTCCGTCCTACTACTTCGGATAACGACCCGAACTGGACGAAGGATTCGGGGATGTTCCCCGAAGGCGTGTTCGGAAGCCATTTCACTTCGGACGTTGATTCTTGGTGGATTATCACCGACTGTCCGAACGGGATGAAACACTACAGCCGTCGTAAGCCCGAGTTTAAGATAGACGACGACTTCGATACGGAAAATTCGAAGTTCAAGGCTACCTTTCGGTCGTCTTACGGTTGTACCGACAAGCGCGGAATCTACGGCGTGGTTGGCGCGAGTTAAACCTTAACCCTCACGCGGGGGCTTGATTGCCCCCGCGTTTTTAGAAGGGAACGTGAGGAAACATGGGAACTCATACTGTTTCTCACGCCGATACTCTTTACAGCGGCAACGCACGCATTACGCCTAGTGCGACGACCAACCGTGTTGCTGCTCCTGCGAATCGGCGTGGAATCGAAAGAAAGAACGTTTATTGGGCAGAAATCGGGACTTGCAGCGCGGCTGCTACCGAAGGGTACTGCACTAGTGCTGGACTTAGCGCGACGGCTACGACCGGTTTAGTATCTGTTTGTTCTAGTGGCGCTCTGTACGCTACTACTCCGTATATCGGGTACACTCACACGCGCCCGTGCGCCGTCAAACTCTGGGGCGGGACGGCTACCGTTTCGGCTACGTTCGGGTTTGAAGTTCGTGGACGGGACGAGGACAACAAGGTTGTTATTGACCATGTTTGTTCTACCGGGTTCGCTTCCGGTGTCACGGGTTGGGGTCAAAAGTCGTTCCAGTATGTTACTGGGATTAACACTATTTCCGGTACGGACTCCAATGTCACCGGTAAGTTTAACTTCGGCGAGTCCGACAAGTTCGGAAGTCCGGTGCGAATTTCCGACAAGGGGAAGGTTCTCAGTCCGTTGATGAACGGTGCGCCCCCGGTGTCTACCGGTGTGGCTACTGGGTTTGTCCTTGTCACGGTCACGCCGGGCACGGCGACTCAGACGGCTACGAGCAACGACATTCGTGGGACTGTCCAGTTCAACAAAGCATCTACTGGCGGCAAATACACCTTTGGTGTTATCTGCTCCACTTCTGACAAGACCGCGCTGTACGGTGTAGCAAACAACAGCGCAACATCCTAAACCCCGAACAACGGGGGGGCATACTAGTGGTCCCCCCGATTATATAAAGGTTGCCAATGAGTTTCTACTTCGATTTTTTCGGGCTGACCAAAATCCCCACATACATAGCCGAAAAATCCGACCTGAAAAACAAGATGTTCTTGCCTTTTAAAATTCGTGAATGGCAAGAGAAATCGCTCATTGGCGGCACCGCAGATTTTCCAACCAAACTTTCCGGGTTAAACGCTGACGAAAACGCCTTGCACGAAGTACAGGACTACGCTCGTAGGAACTGGACCTACAAGGCAGAAAAAGGCGACCACTGGAAAACCGGGCCGGAAATGTTGCGGGACAAGGAAGGGGATTGTGAGGATATCGCGGCAGGTAAGTGCTGGCTGTTATCAAGGATTTTATCCCCGCTGCACACCGGTATACTAATCACACCGGGCCATGCTTCGGCGTATGCGATACTGGATACGGACAAGGGATACATTCTAGATAACGGGGGTTTGCAGCTTAGGCGCTGGTTTAATAAGATGACCGCAAGGGTTATGTACGACATTTCGCCTTACGCTGCTTTCAACTTGTACGAAACATACGGTTTCAGGCGGGTAAAAATGTACCCGAGAGACTACTCAATTTCAGGATTTTTGACATAGGAGAAGCGAATTGAAGAAAAGGGTGGAGTGTATAGAATGTCACGGACAACCCATAGTGGGCTGGGGTCATTGCATGAGTTGCGGTGGCAAGGGATACATCGAGATAGACGATGAAACAGAGAAGTCCGTTGCTATAGTAGCGATGGGTATGAGTGCGTATGACTATGTAAGTGCCGCAATGCCTTTTGGCGGCTTGGAAGCTACCGAAACGTGGGGGATAAATTTTGCTGCCGGTGTTCTCCGTTGTGATGCCTGTATCATGATGGACGATTTATACGAATCATTGGACCGGAGCAAGGACGTTCCCTTGGCGGTTAAGTTCCATCACGACCTGAAAACGATGGGCATTCCCATCATTACCACACAGCATTATCCCGAATGGCCGATGAGTTTTCCCTACCCGCTGCCTGAAGTTATCAACGCGGTGGGCGTCCCCTACTTTAACAACTCCGTTGCGTATGCCGTAGGGTTGGCTATGTACCATAAGTTTGACCATATTTTGCTTTACGGTGCCGACTTTACCTACCCCAACAGTCATGTGGGGGAGCAGGGCAGGGGCAACGTGGAGTTCTTACTGGGGCAAGCTGAACGGCAGGGAACGAAAGTTAGCATCGCTCGGAACAGCAATCTGATGGACACCAACGTTCCTGTTCCAGAACGTCTGTACGGTTACAAGTCTCCCCCGGCGGTAGTGGGCGTAGGGGAAGGCAAGGGGATGTCCTGGCAATGGCACAACGACTTGTTATTCCGTAAGTTTGAGCCGTTGAACCCTGTCCCTTGTACTCTGTGCAAGGGTGGGAAGCGGGTGAGAACCCCCGATGGCGAAATGACTTGCTGGCGATGCCACGGTAGCGGGATGCTTCCGAACTTGGAAACTGACACTCCGAAACGGGACGTACCGCTCAAGTTCCGTAAGTTCGGCTCGGTGGAGAAAATCGCCCAGCAGGGGAAACGCGACATCCTGTTCAGGAAGTTCGGTAATGCGTAGTTCCGACCCCTATCGGTTATGCGACATCTGCGGGTTTAAAAGGCGCATGTCCGAACTGAGAAGGAATTGGAAGGGGTTCATGGTTTGCGCCAAAACTTGTTGGGAACCGAAGCATCCCCAACGGGACCGTCCTTCCCATAAAGCCGACGAGATAAAGCACCCGAACGGGAAACCCAAAGCGGATTATGTTTTCCGGTACGCTACCGAGAACATGCTTACAAACGGCGGTTTTGAAGTTACTGGGTCTGCTGCGGGGGAAGTATTTTCAGGGTGGGAGAACGTGGGCCATAGTAGGTTTGGCACGGCATCCCAGAGTACCACCCACAAGAGCGAAGGGTATTACTCCTGTAAGATACTACGGACATCGCCGTTAGACAACATTTATGTCGGAAGGTACATTTACCCGACAGAAGGGGAAACGCTAAGAATTTCGTTTTTCTCTTGGGCTAGCGGGGTCGCAGCACGGTATTCTCTCTTCGACCATTCTAATTGGAACTGGGTTTCTGGCTACAGTGCTACCGGGAAAGTTGTAGGAAACCCCGATTCCTTCTGGCACCAAACGGCAGACCAGATTGTAGTCCCTACCAGTTGTACCCAGATATACATCCGGTTTCATGGGGCGATAGCAACAGGGGTGCCGCTTTACTACGACAACGTAGAAGTGCGTAAAGTATGACTTTCAGGGCTGGGGACACCTACCGGGATTGTGACATTTGCGGGTTCACCAAACGCATGTCCCAACTCCGTAAAAACTGGAACGGGTCTATGGTTTGCAAGGACACCTGCTGGGAGCCAAACCACCCGCAGAGCGAACGCCCTAACCGACCTGCCGACAGGATAAAGCATCCTGATGGAAAGCCTGAACCTACTGACACGTTTGTCGTTGTTGGCGATTTGACCAACGGCGATTTCGAGACTGACGGCAGCACCTACACGTTCGATAGTTGGGTGGATTCGAATGTCGTCTACGGAAGTTACGCAAGCACTTCGATATATTTTCAGGGTAGTCAATCCGCTAAAATCTATGGCAACTACAATATCTATCAAGAAGTAAGCGTAACTGCGGGGGACGTTTACACATTTTCGTTTTACTCACGGGCGAGTAACACGCTTATTTCTGGACTTCCAGGCGGGTTCATAGTACCCGCCAGGTACGCAGTTTGGGACGCTACCAATCTTGCGGTAATAGTGTCGGAACAAGCAACGAAAAACATCACCGATTACAGTTGGACTAACACTATCACAGCCTTTACCACCCCGCCAGGGTGCGAAAAAATTTGGGTGTATCTTATCGGACCGGATTCTTTAAGTAGTTTGGTTTACTTTGACCGTGCAGTACTGGAATCATAGATGAAAATCAAACTTTGGGCACCGGCAGCATACTGGCGCATGACCCGCGAAGAAATAGAGAAAATCGCTCACGGGTGCGGCCCCGGTAGCGGGTGGGCAGAAAAGGTCGTACCGGATTTCCTTCTCTGGGTGTCAGTGCGCCCTGCGTGCGAAATCCATGATGTAATGTACCATTTTGGCGAAACGGAAGACGACCGGCGCGAAGCTGACGAAACCTTCCGCAATAACATGCTCAGAATTGTTCGGGCGCGAACCCGTTCAGGTATTCTCCGTAGTATGCGTTCTGCCGCAGCGTGGCTATATTTCTACGCGGTTTCATGGGGCGGGGGACCAGCGTTCTGGAACGACAAGAACTCTGAAAGGGAATACCGTACTGTAGAGGTCTAATGGCAACTAACATATCGGAATGGTATAGAAAAATCGGGATTGCCGACGTTCCCTACCCCGTCATGAAGGAAGCGTTAATCGAAACGCTACGGGACTTTTGCCGGGAAACCGGGCTTTGGACGGTGGCGATAACCGCTATTTCCCTTGTGGACGGTACGAGTGAGTACGCTCTGACTGCCACTCAGGGGGACATCGCGGGGGTAGACCATGTGGAACTGAACAACAACCCTTTGGACCCTACGTCCGTAGAATACCTAAACGAAAACCGTTACGGTTGGCGGGGGGAAGGTGAAAGCGAACCGACCCATTACTACGTTGATAGCAGCCGCAATCTTAACACCTATCCCACTCCTGCTGCCGATGACGCTAGCGCTCTGGCTGTTTGGCCGGTTATTATGCCGACCGAATCGGCGACGACTGTAGAAGATTTCCTTTGGGACGACCATTGGCAGGTAATTACCTGGGGCGCGAGAGAGAAATTGTACGATATACCTTCTGCCCCTTGGTTCGACCCTAACCTATCCGAACACTACCGGGAAAAGTACGAAGACGGTCGGGACAAGGCTGCGACCATTAAAGAGACTGATTACAGCGTTATGCAAAGCTCGTTTCTTCTAAGGCCCAGATAATGCCGACCTACCCTGCTATCCCAGACGTTACCAATAAGTCTGTCCTAAACGTTCACAGAGCGTTGAAGGAAGGATACGAGATTTCGCGGGGGTACTACGATTCGGACGATACTCATCAAAGCTTTACGAACGTTGACGAAGACCTGCAAGACCCGACCAAACACACGGTTGTCAATATCGGGAAGGGCGGGAGAGTCCGTTTCGCTGCCGAGAGCAGCACACAGCCCTGGCGCATAAAAAGAGAAACCCATACTTTTGGAGAATCGTTTACCATACAAAAGAAACGGTTCGCGGATTGGGACGATGTTCTCTGGCAATACACCGGGTATCTTGGTGGTAACAGCGTTACGGACGGGTCGGAAGAATTTCAAACACCCACGGGCGCGCCGAACTGGGGTTCTTTCACATGGGGTAACGGCGCGACTTCTTGGGAGTACGGGTATTGGCATACTCCGGGTACTGGAGGTTGGGGTTGGGCTGGGGAAGAAATTCACATGGCGACATGCACAGACCTAACAAGCACGGGCGTAGCTTGGAACTCTGGCGCTTTTTTCCGCCCAATAGGGATTGCAACGGGGTATATACACGTTTATTGGGTTGACGGCTCTGTTAGATTCCGTAACGGATACCCTACGGGTGGAACCATTTATATACAAGGACATTTCAACCAAACAACGTAAACGATGCCCACTTACCCTGCCATACCGGACGTTACCAAGAAATCCACCCTTAACGTACAAAAAGCGTTAAAAGAAGGGTACGAGATTTCTCAGGGTTATTACGATTCCGATGACGCCCACCAAAGTTACACAGATATAGACGACGACCTGAAAGACCCGAACAAATACAAAATAATCAATGTGGGCGCGACGGGAAAGATTTGTTTCGGCGACCAAACCAAGGACGGCTCTTTCCGGGTAAAGCGAGAAGACCCCGCCCTTTCGGTAGAAGCGTTTTCGGGCACGAACAAATCGTGGAGTACGCCCACCTATATTTACTCTGGGCAAATTGGGTCGAACGCTGCCACAGATGGTACTGACCAAATAGAGCTCCCCACGGGAGCGCCGAACTGGGGTTCGTTTATCTACGGGAACGGTAACACGACATTCGAATACGGGCATTGGCGCTGTCCCGGTACTGGTGGATGGCTAGTGCCGGGGACTGAAATCATGCTGTCTGCCTGTACCGACTTAACATCCCCCAACGTTTCGGCGAACAACAGCGCAGTAGCAAACAGTATTTGCGTTATTTATTCCAGCGGTGCGGTCAACATCCACAACAACCGTGCTGGTGGCACTATTTGCATATTCGGCCATTTCAACCAAACAACGTAGGTTATAAATGAGCAATCTAACCTGGGGTACAGTTCTCGATATAGCCGAGAAAAAACTTTCCGATGAAGGCAACGACCAATGGAGCCAAGCCGAATTGTTACGATTGGGCGCTCAGACCCTACGCAAGATAATCGCTCTGGTGCCTGAATCGTACATAATTGTCGAAAACATCCGGCTGATTTCTGGAACCAAGCAAATGGTTCCTGCCGACTGTATCGATATAGTCCGGCCTATTCGGAATATGGCGACTACCGGCACAACCGCTTCGTCCGCGATTACTTTCGGGGACTTGGACGTTATGCGGCAATGCTACCCGGATTTTGCTTCAGACACTTCCACGGGGGTAGTCCAGAACGTCATGAGAGCGGACGAACAGGGGCGATTCTACGTCTACCCGCCGAACGACGGTACGCAGCAGATAGAAGTGGAGATGAGCAAAGTACCCCCGCTTCCCGCTTACGATGCTGCCGGTGATTGGGAAGTGGAGACTATCCCGTTGTCCGATAGGTACGCGAGTGCGATTGTGGACGGGATACTGTACATGGCGTTCGATGACGATACCGATCTGTCTGGGAACGCCGCCAAGGCTGAGATTCACTATAAGAGATTTCTGCAAATCCTGGGCGTGACAAAGGAAGAAGATAGCAAATGACGGTATACAAATTCGCCAACAACGCGGAAGGGTACTTAGCGGCGAGTATTACCGCCGTTGCGACTACGTTCACATTGGCTACCGCTGACGCGGAAGAATTCCCGGCCCTGAGTGCTTCCGAAGCGTTCTACGTTCATATCTCGGAAGGCAGCGATTACGAATGGGTAGTTTGCGCGAGTCACGCTGCAAGTGCGACTTCTATCGGTTCGCTCACTCGCGGGCAGGAAAGCACAAGCGCCCAGGCATTTTCGACTTCCGCTTACGCCAAACTCCTGCTACCTGCGACTGTGATGGACGTTTTCCTTCAAAAAGGGAGTTACATCACTTGCACTACAACCCCTACCGGGAACGCAACTTATTTCGGAGAAGAACGGTACGATAGTTCTGCAACCAAATGGTATAAATCCACAAGCGCCACCGGGACCACTTGGGTGGTACTCTGTACATAATGGCGATTAAATACACAAACAACGCTCGGAGTCGATTATCAGCAGCAGTTACTTCTGCCGCCACGACTGTCTCGATTGACGAAGGGGACTACGGGGATTTTCTTGCTGCCGCTACCGGTGATATGTTCGCTGTTTTGCGTAACGCAAATTCGCGTGAAATTATCAAGGTGAGCATTACGAACAGTAGTGCTGCCGATGGTCTGGACGTTCAGCGGGGGCAGGACGGTTCTACCGCAACGACGTTCCCACGGGGGTCTGTAATTTATCAAGCGATAACGGCTACAAACTGGGAAGCATTTTATCAGATGGGGGATTACACGGCACTTGCTTCCACTACGGACGCATCGACTTATTTCGGAGAGAACCGGTACGACAGCACTGCGACTAAATGGTACAAATCTACGTCTGCCACCGGGACAACCTGGGTGGCGACCTGCACCTAAATGAAACTTTCTTTTACAGATTTTAAAGGTCTTCGCCCCGCCCGGTCCCCGCACCTGTTGAACCCGGACGAAGCGCAGACTGCCGATGATTGCAAACTGCACCGGGGTAGCCTTCGTGCGTTTGATGCTGAAGACAACGTTTACGCTCTAACCGGCGGTGCGGACGTAGACACTATTTTTTATTACCGGTCTGGGCATTGGCTGCAATGGGGCGATGACGTTGACGTTGTGGAAGGCCCGGTAGCCGGTGATACCACTTATAAACTATATTTTACTGGTGACGGCTACCCTAAAAAAACCCGGTACAGCGATGCAACAACCGGGGTGGGTTCCACTGAAGGGACCACTTCCGGCGCTGACGAAATGCCCAAAAAGTCTTACCCTATTGAATCGTTCACTCCTACCTGGACACCTACGCTGAACGCAAATAACGGCGGCGGGAGTGGAGATGTAAGACAAGTTGTGTACGTTTACACAATAGTCACATCATGGGGGGAAGAGTCCGGTCCAAGCCCTGTGTCTGCCGCCATAGACCACCAAGATGGCGATGAAGTAGTTATGGAAAGCCTGAAAATGGACCGGCAAAATAGTTTCGCTTACACTACCGACAACTGGATTGTACCCGGCGGCTGGGGTGGTGCTGGTGACGGGAACGGAGTGTACAAGTGCATTGTCGCCGGTACGTCGTCAGCGGGCGACCCGGGAAGTTGGTCAGATTACAGCGAAGTCGGGACAACCCGCGTTGACGGTACGGTAACTTGGGAATGCGTGGAATGGGACATTATAGCTGTCGCATCTCCGTCTGTAACAATACGGTTATATCGTTCGAACACAAGTTCTGATTCTGCGGCGTACCAATTTGTTAAAGAAGGGAGTTCGAACACCATAACAGACGATGTAGTTGATGAAGACCTATCCACAGTGTTACCAAGTAGCGACTACGCCGCACCCCCGGTTGACTTGGCGAACATTACTTCCCTTGGCAACTTTTTCGCGGGGACTTCAAAAAAAGACATCTATTTCTGCGAACCGAACTTGCCTCATGCATGGCCGGTAAAGTACCGGACGACCATCGGCGGTACACCGGTAGCAATGGCGGGGATAGGGCATACGCTAGTTGTTGCCACAAACGACTTCCCCTATTTAATCTACGGTTCGCATCCGGGGTCAATGTCTGCCCCGCAAGAACTACCCGAACCCTACCCGTGCGTGAGTAAGCGTTCAATGGCTACTTGGCGGGAAACGGCTTTATACGCTACGACTAACGGCGTTGTGCGGATTGCGAGTTCGGGGGAAACCGCGCTGATTACAGACGGCTACTACGACAAGGAAGCGTGGAGCGCCTTGCTTCCCAGTTCCATGCAGGGCGTTGTTTACGACGACAAATACATTCTATTTTACGAATCGAGTCCGACAAGCGAAAAGGGTGTATTGTCTGGGACTTACGGCGGTTTAAACATAGACCTTCTAACAGGGGTGATTACAAGGCTTACCACCCGCACGAGTGCCGCCTATGTGGAGCCGACATCCGGTAAACTGTACCGGGTGTATTTTTTCGAATCCGTTCTTCTACAGGAATCTGGAACCCCGCACTCGTCCAGAACCAATCTAATCCTGGCTGAAGACGGCAACTATTTGTGGATGGAATAAATGGCTGATTCAAAAGTTTCCGACTTGACTGCCGTGGGTGATGCCCCTTCCGCTACGGACGTTTTATACATTGTTTCGTCCGCGACAAGTAAGAGTATCACGGTTTCAAATTTCATGGAGTATCTTAACAACCTTGTCGTTGACGAAGGCGGTTGTATCGTCACAGCCAACGGCTACCCAATTTGGAGTTAGTATGTCGCTATTAAAAGAAAAAGGAATACAACTGTTAGGTACGATTACGGCTGTTACCTTGTCGGCCACAGCAAAAAACACGCTATACACCGTGAGTACTGGCAAAGAGATGTACCCGGTTTTCGCTATTGCGGACAGTTTTTCTGCTGCTGCTGCAACGGCAAAATTGGACTTCGGGGTTGGAGATAGTTGCACTTCTTGGGCTACTGGAAAGTCTGCAACCGGTATCACGGCCACATCAATGAACGTAGTCTTGACAAACAATAACTCCGTGTTTGTTATGCCTACCGCCGGTTCTGTGTTCGGGGTGCAAACGGGTGCTACAGACGAAGTAGCTACTTGTCGGGTGCGTCTATTCGGCTTTGAAGCCTAATGAGCCGTTACAATTACATCTACGAATGGGAAGGCGATTCGGATTCTAAATTTGCAAATGCGGTTTGGGAGTCCGGAAAGTTCATTGGGAACTCCCGAAGCACTATCGCTGTCGGGCAGGTAACGTTTGTGGAAGGCGATTTCGCTGCTCACCAAACCCTGCTGGACACCCGTAACGACACGCTTGCGAGAAACCGGGACAAGATAAGTTCCGGACTTGTAGACGATTGCGGGGGTGCGTTAGGCGGTGGGTTCTGCTTTGCTACTTTCGCTATCGCCGGGGATATCCTGGAAGTCGTACCGGACGAACCTACCTACAGCGGAAGCCAAAGTCTCTCATTAAAATTGTACGGTGACGGCGAATTGAAAGACACGGTAACGGTCTACAACGAAAAGCCGTTCCGGTTTGAAACAGGGTATCGGGCCAAGACCTGGGAAATACAGATAGAAAGCAACGTGGAAATAAAAAAAGTGGACGTTGCAAGTACTATGCGGGAGTTGATGGGGGGTAAATAATGGGTGTAGCGACTGTGCTACAACGAGCCGCTGACGAACGATACGCAAAGAACCAGCGGGAACTGAACAACTGGAACCGATACCAAGGGCATCTAAGCCGTGGCAACACGGAGATGGCTAAGCTAGTGCAGCCTGTCATGACACCGGGTCTGCAACGGCAACTGCAAGGGACTTTAGCTGCTGAAACTGCCCAGTTCAACCTTGACTCCGCACGCCGTACCGCAGGTCAATCCGCTTCCATGTACGGTCAGAACGCTTGGCGGGGTGGCGGTTCAAGTAATCTTGACGCCCTAGCCAACACGTTTCTCGGCGCTTGGCAAACCCAGATGGGGAACACTCAGGGGATATTCAATACCGCCATTCAAAACTCGCAGGACGCATATGCGGCTGTCGGTTCCGGTGATCGTATGACCCCCGAAATGCAGCAGTTGTACGACCAAATTCAGGGGGACTACGAACAGTACAAGTCCGACTTCTCAGGTCTGAAAGAGTCTTCTCTCGCCGACGCACAGAGGTCTATGGCAGAACGTGCCGAAGCGTATGGGAAGTTCAAGGACTCTATTCAGTACAATGAAGGCGAAGCGAGAGCAAGGGCGATAGGTACTGTTAAGCGGCAACAGGCGTTACAGCAGGACGAAATCAACCGGCGGCTGTCTTCCTACGGCTTGGACCCGACAAACTATCAGCACCTAATGCAAGACCAAGGCATGGCGCTTAACCGTGTTTGGGCGGGGAACGAAGCCGAACGCTTGGCGTCAGACCGGTACAAAGCCGACCTAACCCAACTACACGGCATGGCCGACCCGTCCTTGGGCGCAAGTATTGCGGGGAATATCGCCGGGGGCGAAAATCAGTACCGGCAGTCTGCCGCAGACGTTATCGCTTTGGGAACCGCGAACCGCGCCAGAAATGACGCGCTACGGGCGCAGATAGCACAGAACCAAGGGCAACTTGCTTTAGGCTACGGGAACACGATGGCGGCACCCTACGGTAGTTTGGCATCGAGTTTGGTAGGCATGTCTCTGTCTCAGGGCGGGATGCAGCAACCCATGTCCTTGGCTCAGTCCTACCTGCAAAGCCCCGGCGGTTGGGCGGCTGCTCCGACTAACACGACGATACGGCGCAACACCCCGGAAGGTTCCGGGTATAAATTGGACGACATCAACAGCCTAAAACCACCAATCGGGACGGCGAAAGCCCCCGGTGGATTGGGATAAAAACATGAGTCTTGGCAGCGATTTTACAAGTGGGTATAACGCAGGTTTAAAAGAACGGCTAATGCGGGAGAAATCTCAGCCAGAATATTTACGGGGACCGGGTTTTCCCGCCCTTCCCAAGAATACTGTCCGCTCGTCCCGTGGGCGTTCCCGTGGGACTTCGGGGGGGCTGTCAAAAAGTGGCCCGCGTGATACCCGCGCTATCGGTCCTTCCGGTGGCAGAAGCACTACGATGGAAGACGTTCTTGCAGAGCGCAAAGTTGGACAAGCAAGAAAAGAATCCGATGCCAAAATAAGACTTTCAGATGCGAAAAGCAGTGCTATCGAACAAGAAGCAGACAAGAAATACGCAGACGACTTAGATGAATACCGTTTGGGGAAAGACCAGCGAGCCGAAGAAATCCGCGCAGAAGAAATGTTGGAACATTATGAAAAAGCTAATCGTGGCAATTCCCTTGGAAATGTAAGAAAGTTGAGGGAGGGTTTGTTTGGTATGTTAGGTGGGGATATGGCTAAGTTATATAAAGCCAAAGAAGCAAGGCTATCCGATGACCCCAAACAAACTGAAAAACGGGTAAACGGTGTAATCGACAAGGTTCTTGGACCCGATGGTTTTGGTATTGAGGAAATAGAATATTTACCGGATGGTGGGGTTCGCGCACGGGTGAACGGCGTGGAAGGTACGGGAAGTCGGGAAGAATTTGGGCAGAAAATTCTTGCTAGTTTGAATCCGAAATATAACAGACCTGTCCCGAAAGATACTAAGTCTGGTGGCGGGAAAGGTGCTAAGTCAGATGGGGGGATGGACGCCAAGACTTATCTCGATTATATGCAAAAGGGGAGTAAGGAAAACCGAGAACGGGCCAATGAAGCTGCGACAAAATATGACGCAGACGGCAACGCAATCGGGATAGATGAAGTAAAGGCGCAAAAACTGTACGAAACCTATATGGCAGACTACACCGCTAACGCAGCAAGGTTTTTCGCCGGTGGTGGAAATACTGGTTGGTTTGATACAAAAGTTAAAAAAGAAGTTGACGAATCATTAAAGCGTACCCCCGGTGATAAACCTGAAACCTATGTTGGTTTAGCCTCATATATTATGAATCACGATTGGAGGGGGGAAGGTTCTTTAGCATCAATAGAGAAGGGTTGGCCGAGAGGCACAGCGAAAAAAGCTGTGAGACTTGTAAAACAAATAAAGGGGAACGACTACTTCGCGCCAAAAGCCGAACCGTCTTCTGGTGTATCCTTGAAGACAAAAACAGGCACACAGTTTGCACCTGGGGTTCAAGAAGCAGCACGGGACGGTTTTTATCGCCGCGAACAGCTGAAGTTAAGATATCGCAATGACTAATTGGTACGAAGCATTTGAAAACTTGTCTGAAGGTTACGAAAAACGTGCTGCGTGGTACGACGAGTTCGAGCGCCTTCGTGACGAACAACTGCCGGAACCCGAAGACACTGAACCGGGGTACGCGGAAGTAATCGGCAAGGGCGTTGTCCGTGGTGCCGAAGGTTTAGCTAGTGGGGTCGGTTCTGCCGCTCGGTGGGCGGGGGAAGTTGTTGGTTCTGAAACCCTGGCTGAAGCCGGTGACGTAGCAAGCGACTATTGGGATAAAGCCGCACAGGAAGGGATGTTCGCCGGTGATGAAGAACTTTTCGCCGGGACGTTCATGGAGAACCCTTCATTCAAACGTGCGGTCGGTATTGTAGCAGAAGCGGCCCCCTCCTTGGCGGCTTCTCTTGTTGCCGGTGGTGTTGGTGCAGCGGCGTTGGGTGTTCGGGCCGGGGCCGCTGTGGGCGCAGGAGCTTTGGGACTTTTAGAAGGCGCACCGCAATACGAAGAAGCGCGTGAAGAAGGGAAAAGCATAGGGGAAGCGAGTACCTACGGGGCGCTTTCAACTGTTGCGACTGCTGCACTTGAATATCTGCCCATATCGTATTTTTTGAAGGGCGGTAAAAGCGGCATTGGCTTGGGCGCTCTAATCGGCGGGGCTGGTGAAGGTGTTACAGAAGCGTCCCAGACTGTTGCTCAGAACATGATCGCCAAGTACGGTTACGACAACACCCGTGAACTCACCGAAGGTATTATCGAAAGCATCATCGGTGGCGCGGGCATGGGCGGCATGGCGGGTGCTGGAAGGGGTGCGCTCAACAATGCGGAAAAACGACAAAGGGAACTTGTAGCCAAGAAGCTAAGGGAAGTCAAAGAGAGAGCGGAAAGAAACGGTTTAGACCCGGTAGAAACTGACCGTTTCGTGGACGAAATTTCCCGGCAAATGGCTGAGAACAAGGACAAAATTGCGGCAGTAATGGAATCCGTTCTTGGCGCTGACCGTGGGGAACGTGCTGCTCCCGAGAGAACTATAACCCCGACCCCGGTAGGTGCAGCGCGGGAGAATATACGAAAAAGACACGCCCAGAAAGAAATAGACCGTGAAGTTTCGGACGTTGAAGCGACACCGCCGGGTGGTCCGATACCTGCGGTTGATGCGGCTGTCGAAAAGGAAATTGCTCTACGGAAGGAACTCGACCGGGAGCGCCGGGACGAGTCTGTATCGCGCAAGGGTAAAGCCCTGTTAGCCGAGCAAGAAGACGAACAGGGACGGCGGGACATTGTAGAAGAAATCGACCGGGACATTGCACAGGAACGGGAACAGGTCGAAAAAGAAACAACGGCTCGTCAAAAGCGCGGTGAAGAAGCGCAGGGGAAGGTAGACGAAGCAAAGCGCAAGAAACGTGTTGATTTAGATGCCAAAGCCTATGCTGCGGAAAACCAAGCCGATTGGAACGAAGTCGCAAGAAAACATGGTCTTTTCGATAAAACCCAACGCGCAGAAGACATAAAAGTTACTGACCCCGGTTGGAAGAAAGTCCGCAAAGAGTGGGGGTTAGACGAAGGAGACGTTTCTCAGGACGCTGAGATTCTCGCCGCCATAAAGAGAGATACCGCTCTCGCTAAAACCAAAGAACCAACTACGCCACAACAAAAACAGTTCACCTTTGATGAATCGTACCCGGAGACATTCGAATACGGGGGTCGTCAGTTCGACATCCAGAAAGCCAAGAAGATTCTAAACGCGGCTCCACGGGATGTTGAGCAGCAAGACATTTCAAAGCTACCCCCGCCGGGTAAAGTGGGGATTACAGTTCTAAAGAAGGGCAGGGAGAAAGCCGATACGTCTATTCCCGTAATTCGCGGAACGTATGGCGGGGAATCTTTCATCATCGACGGGCACCACCGGCTTGCCAAGGCACAGAAGGAAGGTCTGACCGAACTACCGTCTGTGACTCTGACCGAAGCTGAAACACGGGAAGTATTGGGCGAGAAGCCCCCCAGGAGCGCCCAGAAGCGCACCGCAGAGCCTACCCCTACCCCTACCATTACCCCGGAGGTTAAAGGCTCAGAAACGGCACCTGGGTACACCAAAGAACAACTCAGCGGGGTCACGGTAGAACTGGACGAGATGGATTCTTCCCAAGTGAAGGGACCGGACGGCAAGGTCTACCCCCGGACGGGACCGGAAACGACTGACGCGCACACGGCGCTTGAAACCTTGGAAAAGAAAAAAGCGGCACTTGAAAAAATAATGAATTGCGTGACGGGCTAATGGAATTATCTCAAAAAGAAATAAATCGGCTGCTGCGAGAAGGGAAGATTTCACAACCCAAAGTAGAAAAGCCCACCAAGAAAAAGGGCGACCCAAACATTACAGCTTTGCTTTCTATATCTTACGCTTTGGACGGTATCGCAAAGAAAATGGGGGCCGGGGACAAACAACTTCAACCGATAGTGAAAATTGAACCAGCCGAAGTGACCGTGACACCGAACATAACTGTGGACAATAATGGTTCCACAAAATGGAAATTTTCGATTGAGAGAGACAGTACCGGCAGAATTAAAGAAGTCACAGCGGAAAGGTTGAAATGAGCGACAACGTAACCTATCAAGACGATGCCCCGGCGACTCCCGCAGACGGCGTTGTAATTGCCGCTGACAACATAGACGATGTAGCGTACCAGCGTGTGAAACTAACTCTGGGCGAAGACGGGGTAGCAATGGGGGACGTTTCGGGGCGATACCCCCTAACCGTTTCCTTCGGCCAAGCGGACGAAATCATCAAACAATTAAAAATCATGAACTTCCAACTGTCTATCTTGACAGACAACATGATTAGCAAGGAAGATATAAATGGCTGAAACGATTAAGGATGGCACAGGCAAGGGGTATCTCGCTAAAGTTAACGACGAAAATATGCTCGATTGTTGGTCTGTTTGCGAATCGGTGGAGCATCATTCGAACCACGACGAGAAACAGGCGTACCATGTCCTATTCAATAAGACCGCTACGGGTGCAGGGGACTGCATTTTTTACGCGAAAAATGATAGCGATACCGATCTAATTGTGGAAGGTTTCTGGTTCCGGGTGGCAAGCGCAGAACAGGTGCAAATTAAAATAGGCGACACCGGGACTCCTGCGAGCGGGACTACGATTACTCCTGTGAACAACAACGCCGGGAGTTCCAACGCTGCGGAGGGGACTTTCGAACACGGCACGGACATTACCGGGTTGAGCGGCGGGTCCGTAGTGGAAAAATACTGGCTTACTTCTACTGCAAGCGAGATGTTCAATTTCGAACAGGACATTGTTCTGCCAAAAAATCTGACGTTAACCATCTACGTTGTCAGCGGGTCTGTCGATGTTGCCGGTACGATGGTATTCCACTATCACGGTGAGGGGGCATAATGAGTATTCTAATAGGCGATGGCGCAGGTGGCGGGTACTCTGCCGCTGTAACGAGCGAGAACAAACTTCGTGCGTATTGCACGACCGAATCAGAATCCAGTTACGAATCGGAAGTCAACGAACGTGCGTACACTTGGACAACTGCGTACAGTTGCGCGGCGAACGATACGATTTTGTGGCTACGGAACGACTCTACGACAGAGAACCTTGTTATCGACAAGGTGCTTTTCATGTCCGATAAGACCACCCGGTTCGTGGTGCATTCCCCAGCGGACGGCGGCGCAGCTACCGGGACTGCGATTACCGGGACGAACCTGAACCGGAAGTCGGGGAGAACCGCTTCTGCCAAGTGTTGGCAAGACGAAACCACCGGCACACAGGCGAACATTATCGCCAACGGGTCCATAGTTGCTGGCGGGACGGCGATTCTACCGATAGAAGGCGCTATCGTTCTTGGGTACAAGGACGTTATAGCAGTTGACACGGTAGCGACGGGCTATACGGGAGTGACTTTCAAAGGGTACTACCACACGGCGAAATAATGGGTATATTCGCAAGAATCATAGACGGGTTGGGTAGCGGCAAACAGGCGCACGTTAACAACGAGAACGCTTTACTCGTAACCCAGTTTACCTGCCCCCCGCTGCTCCCGCAGAAGAACAAGATTTACCGGCAATACCTCACCGACGACGGTACGTCTGACGGCGACGAGGACATGCTTGTGGACGGGTCCACTACAAACGTTGATTTTTGGGTTCAGGCAGACAATGACAACGACCGGTACATAACAGCGGTCAACTTCGAAATATCGGACGACGGGTCGAAACTAAAGTTCTTCGGCGCGACCAATATTCTAACGAACGGGTGCCAATTTTTCTACGAGCGGCCCGACGACACTGTGTACCTGCACGAAGAACTGAAAACGTCCTGGCATTTTATGCGAATGGGCATGGTGATGTTAAGTCCGCTGGTTGACATAAAACCGGCGAAAGACATAAACGCGAAGGTGGATGCGTTCTGTTGCGTGATGAACTTTACCCAAATCATGCCGCCATACGGGTTAAAGTTGGACGCCGGAAGCAAGCAGAAACTAACATTGCGTGTTTGTGATGACTTAACAGCGGCGAATATGCCTGATACATTTGATGCAATCGCTTATGGTTTTGACCGTTTTGAATAATGCCGATACTACTTCTTGCAAGTTATTGGGAACCGGAAGAAGAACGGGTGAAGTCCGGTGTGCGGCGGTTGGCCCAGAACAACGATGCCAACTGGATGCAGCATGTCGGGACAAGACTGTACCCGCAGGACGACGAAGAAATATTGGAACTCATCCAAATCATTTGCTATTCGGGAATATTGGATAATTGAAAAGCCTGGACTACTGCATAAAAAAACACGGGAAAGACCTTAGCGCCGGGGACGTTGCCGCTTTGCGGGAGTCTCACGCTCGTCTTTTGGGGGAAAAGCATACTGCTGCCGAAGCCAAGCGTGGCGCGGCAGAAGAAATGGCAGATAGTGTAGACTCTCGTATTGCTAACATAAACGCCCAAATCGAGAAGGCGATTGGGCCACCGATGGAGGTTGCTCCTGAACAACCGAAAACGCCTAAACCAAGCGCCCCCAAAACCCCGAAGGCGAAGCCGAAAAAAGCGAAAGGTGCCGTAGACGAAGCAACCGCCGAATCGTGGGCGAAAACCCTTGGCGTAAAACTCGACAAGAAAGAACCCAACACCGGTCTATGGCAATTCACAGACCCCAAGACCCACGCCACTTATAGCGGTAACGACCTTGAAACGCTACGCAAGCAGTTTGCCTATATTCTGGAAACCAACGGGGTGAAAGCACCAAAAGCTAAAAAGCCCACAACGGAGAAAGCTAAAAAGGGTGAAGCGCCGAAAGGGAAAAAGCCTGCGGCGGAAAAAGTTAAAAAGAAAAAGGCGGGACTTGAAGATATAGAAGTCACGGGTGGGAAAGACAAAACCGTTAAAGTTGAAATGCCTGAAAGCCAAGCCGACGCGCTTACACCGAAACAGCAAAAAGCGTATTTACTGGCTGAAATCGATAAGGCAATCGGTAGCGCAAAGAGCGGGGGCAGGGTATATTATTCACCAAGCAAGGTGGCTTCTGATGAACAACTGAACAAAGAAGCCAAAGAAGCATGGAAAGAAAACTTAAAAAGGTTTGGTACTGTAACGATTGAAGTCCCCGGCGACGGCGAGTTCACGGTACTTAATTCCAAAGAAGCCTTGGCAGAGTTTAAGAAAAAGGCTAAGAGTTTCCCGCTTAAACCCGAGTCAGCCAAACGCAGCGGATTGCCAAGTACAAAACCTTCAGGGAAACGCATTACGAATTTTGATGGGTTCTATTACCATGATTACAAGCCACAAAAACAAGGAATAATTGAAAGGACAAAAGACAACGAAGGTACATTTTGGGTTGGTGGTTACGTTAGCGACGGTAGCTACGCCGTAAAAGTTGCCAAGAAACCAAAACTGAAGAAGGGGATTTCAGAGAATAAACCCGACATTAAAGCGGTGTTGGTAGGTAAACTGACGCCCGTGAAATTTGAGGGGGAATGGTACTATAGCGCAGTTTATTCAGGTTCCAACCAAACTCTAATCCATATTGTTTCCCCCATAGAAACAAACATAGCAGATAAGGGTGAAGCTGTACACATTGCCGCAAAATATGTTGATTCTATTTTAACATTACATCCTAAAGCCAAACCTTTTATCAATGAAGGCGGTGTGATAGTATTCAAGTCCGGTAATAATCGGGTCGGCGTTGTTATGCCTGTAAGAGCTGATTTCCCCGCCCATGTTTCTGAACTTTATAAGAAGCGCACCGAGCAATACACCACCCAACTCGACAACGAATACCCCGGCGCAATCAACGAAGAACTCACCCTGAGAGATTTTCAGGACGCCTTTCCTGGTGCCAAGGTGGGGATGCTGTACCACAGAACAAAGGGCCCGTCCGTATATGTAAGGTTTAAGGACGGCAACGGCATTATCATTAGCCTGGTTCCCAAGATAGTCGGCAATTCAGTCCGTTTCGAAGCGACACGCGGACGAATGATGAAGAAAGGCGACACCATTATCGGTGTGTCTACCGGGGGTACTATTTTTCTCCGACAGGACAAAGCCGGTCGTGTCGCTCTTGACCACGAGAAAATCCATGAGTTTGAAAAAATGGGGTACGTCACCCCTTACGAACAAGAAGTCCTAAACCGATACTTACTGAAACAAAAGAAAGCCGGAAACTGGAATTATAAAACCGAGAAAAACCGCCCTACCGCTGAAGACCGGGCGCAATGGATAGCGGAAAACCTTGCCAACCGCCGGAACATAAAGGGTGTCATTGGGCGCATACTACGCAAGATAGGCGACCTTGTTGACGCATTGGTTAACATGCACCACCGCACCGCACGGGGGATTCTGCGCGACGTAGAATCGGGGAAGATAACGAAACGCCAGGGAACTCCCGGTAAGGGCGGGGCGCAGTACACATACACCGGGCAGAAAGCCAAGCGTTCCGGTATCGGAACCGCTCGTATGGCGTCTGCTGTAACCAGAGAATCAGACGGCGAAGACGCAAGCGAAGGGAGTAAGATACACAAGGCTACCGGTTGGTTCTTGGGTTGGGACAATAAGTGGCGGTTTGAGATTGATGACAGCAGAATAAAAATAAAACCTGAAGGGTTGGAAGAAAAGCGGATTCAATCATTAACAGAGGTAGTTGAACATCCCACATTGTTCGATGCTTATCCACAATTGAAAGACGTTAGTGTAGAAATAGACTACAAGCACAGCAAGTTGTCTGAGGTTTTCAACCAAGAAGGGACCGGGAGTTTATCAAAACTTCATGGATACCAACATATAAAGGTTAAAGCAAAGAATCCGGTTGATGCCAAAGAAACCCTTCTCCACGAAATCCAACACGCCGTTCAGGAGATTGAGGGGTTTGCGCGGGGAACATCTTTAAAAAGCCTGCGCAACCCGCAAACACAACTTTGGTGGGCAAAAAACATAAAAATAGGAAGAGAGCTTATGTCGGCCCACGGCTATACTGCCGAAAAGGCTGTAGAGCAGATGAAAAGTAGCGCAAACTATGAAGGATATGAAAAATATATAGATGTTGCCAGCATTGACAACCCCCCCATAGACCTGGATGCTGCCATCAAAAAGTATTCTGACAGAGTTGCCAAAGGGGAAAAATGGTCGCCGATGGGTCAGTATCTACGGTTTATGGGTGAAATCGAAGCCCGCGACACCGCTTCCCGTGCCGACCTTACCCCGGAACAGCGCAAGCAGCAAAAGCCGTACAAGTCCCAAGGGATTGCGAAGGAAGATGCTATCATTCGGTTCGGGACCGGGGCGCAGTACTCCACCAAGCAAGCCAAGTTCTCCCCCGTGGACACCGCAAACCGAAAGGTTCTATCAATCGGGCAGGCACCCCGGCAATCTCCCTTCTTTTCTTCAGACTTTGAAGAAAACATCAAGGGTTACACCATAAAAAGAATAAAAGAGGTGGCTGCTGGGAAAAGGAATACTTGGGACGAAACACAAGAGTTGATGGACGACTTGGTAGACGAAGAAGTTATTAGAAAGGCCACAATTAGGATGATTGATTTTTACAGGCGCTCTCCGAAAATTGCAAAGCGATATGCCAAAGCAAATAACCTTCGTAGCCTTTCGGGGGATTATTTCCACGGTGTTCCTGCCACAGAAGCAGACATAAAATCTGTAATGGATAAAAACAGCATCCACGATTTTGCTGACCAAGCTTCAAAAATGTTTGTGAAAGAACAACTTGACTATTTATTCAAGAAATACGGAGTAGAAATATCTAAGGAAGATTTTCACGAGGAGATTGAGAACGGTTGGTCAGAGATGGAACTTTACGATTTCCACATGACGGGTGGCATGGAAGGAATGGTCAAGGAACTTGAGGACTTGCCAAAATATTTACATGCTAAGAAAACATCCCTACCGGTTTATGTGGGAGAAGAAAAATCATCTAAGGCCGGGGCGCAGTACTCCACCACAGCCGACGCGACAGCGATGGACAACCTTTTTGAAAAAAGTCCTACGCTAACAAAATTCAAAACAGCGACCAAGGATTGGATAGCAACCAATCTAAGCGCCACACAGATTTTCGACCGCTTCGACCCGGTAAAAGCGTTAGGCACCGCTGCGTACCAACTACACCGGGGAGTGGGCGGTATCCAGAGTATCATGAACGCCTTCATGGAACACGGGTATATCGCTTGGCAGGATAATTCCCTTGTGCATAAAGACACTCCCACTTGGATGCAGTCTCGAAACATCATGGGCAAGATGGCAGACCGTAAGGGTTTCATGTATTGGGTGAAGTCTTTGGGCGATGACGCCGATGTGTTCTTTAATTACGTTCAGGCCAAACGCGCTGAAGCGATAATGAAAGCCGACGACGACAAGGGTTGGCGTGCGACTCTCAAACCCAAACAAATTCAGGAAGGTCTTGACGCGGGGAAGGACGGTCCGCAGCACAGCAAGTACGATACTTGGGAAGACATGAACAAGGACTTCCAGCAATGGAACAAAAACATCCTGCAAGTTGCTCAAGACGCTGGGCTTATAGACCCGTCAGAAAGAGCAAAATGGGAACAGGATTGGTACGTCCCGTTCTACCGTATTTTTGAAGACGAACTTACCCGGAAGGAATACCTGAAGGGTCCGAACCGTGGAAAGATAAACCTGTCCGCGCAGATATTCAAGCTCAAGGGTAGCGAGAAAGACATTGGCGACCCGCTCACGAATATGCTGAAAAACTGGACCCACCTTATTTCCGAGTCTTTGCGAAACAAAGCCCGTGCCGTTGCGTTTGAGCAGGGCAGGAAAATCACGACCAAAATAGACGGGGCAGAAGTCCCCGTTTTACAGAAAATAAAGCCGAACGATGTTTATATATTCAAGACCGTACCGTTCGAAGCGTCTTACAAAAAGAAGCGTTACGACAAAGATGGAAAGGAAATAAAGCGTAAATGGAAAGTCACGTTTGCTTCCAAGAAAACCGGGGAACCCGTACTGTCTTTCCAAGAAAATGGCAAGCCTGTGTTTTTCAAAGTGAACGACCCTGAAATGTACGTTGCCATGTCTCACTTCGCACAGAACGCAGAGTTCCTAAACAACCCGGTCATTAAGGCTATGACGGGTGCGCGTAGATGGCTAACCTACGGCGCTACCTTCGGACCCGCTTTCAAGATTGCCAACTTTATTCGTGATACTCTACACGTTGCTATTATTTCCAAATCGTTCAAACCGTTCGTGGATTCCTTCGCGGGTGCCTGGAAGATTCTAAAGAAAGACCCCGAATACATTAACTACCTTGCGTCCGGTCATGCTTTCGCCGGTTCCTATATTGCAGCCGACAACCCTGAATCGGCAGCAAAGTACATTAAGAAAATCATGAAGAAAGAAGGGAAGGGTGCGAAGGACCGTATCTTGGACTCCCCGGCAAAACTTCTAAGGTTCTGGGAACGTATCGGGGAAGCGTCAGAAAATGCCGCTCGTGTGGGGTTGTACAGCAAGAGACTCAAGGAAGGCGTGGGGCATGGTGACGCAGCGTTTGAAGCACGGGACTTGCTCGATTTCCAAATGAAAGGCACTTCGGGTGTGGTACAGTTTATCACCGCAACAGTTCCTTTTACGAACGCCCGTATGCAGGGGCTTTACCGTTTGGGTCGAGCGACAAAGGAAGACCCGAAGTCTGTCGGGCTTAAAACTGCCTACCTAATGGGTGCATCACTTGCCTTGTGGGCTATGTTTTCAGATGACGATAGGTACAAGGAACTGGAGAATTGGGACCGCTGGGCATACTATCACTTCTGGATTGGGGACCAGCATTATAGAGTCCCCAAACCGTTTGAAATCGGTGCGCTTGCTTCCACCCTTCCTGAAGCGATTGCCAATGTCACCAAGGGAAACGACGAAGCAAAGCATATTTGGGACACGACCCTGCAAGTTGTATCTGAAACGTTCGCTTTCAATCCCATGCCCCAACTCATGAAGCCTTTGTACGAAGCGTACACGAACAAGAATATGTTCACCGGGCGTCAGATTGTGGGAACCCGGCTACAAGGCTTACCGACCGAACTACAGTACGACCCGTGGGACTCTGCCACTACTCGTTTGGCGGGAAAACTTGGCATTTCGCCCAAGAAAGCCGAACACGTTATTCGCGGGTACTTTTCTTCTATTGGTATGCTGACCTTGTGGGGAACCGATAAAGCAATGAAATTCGCGGGGGATTATCCTGAACCCCCGACAACGTGGAGAGACACACCCGTAATCCGTAGGTTTTTCCCCCGCGACCCGGCTAAATACACCAAGTTCCAGACAATGTTTTACGAATACGCACAGGAAGCAGATGGGTTCCAACGTGCATTAAAGCAAGCAATGTCCCCGGAAGATATCAAGGACATCTACGACAAAAAAGGCGACTTGCTTAGGTTTAGAAAGTATTTCGGCAGGGTGCGAAAACGGCTGACAGGGTTGAACAAACGAGCAAGAGCAATCTGGACCGGCGATAAACCCCCGGAAGAAAAACGCGATTTGATAGACGCTATCCAACGACAAAAGAACAAACTCGCCCAGCGAGCGGTGAGCCGATATAAACAATCCAAAACGGAGTAAATCATGAGTAACGTTGGTTCTTGGAAAATCTTCCCGGCTGTGTCTGTATCGGCTGGTGCCACTCAAACCTATCCGACCGGTAAGGGCGTTCCAATCCAGAACGCTGAAGGGTACTTTGCCCTTCAGGTTACAGCCACAATGGGCGCAACGGCAGCGGCTACCACGGGGTATGTGGACTACCAGTATTTAGTGTCTCTTGACAACACTAATTTTATGGTGCCAACGGGCGGCGGGACCATCGCTACGGGCCACTATGTGACGGGTGGGCCGGGTACGGACGGGATGTCGTATTTTTCGTTTTCGCCCGAAACAACTCAATGGATTAAGATTCGCGCTATCAACCGGGCGACTGACGCAATCGTAACCACGGTGCATCTGGGAGTCAAATAAATGAAAGCACGAAAACAATACTTGGTTGCGCTCCTACTGTCTGTGACCATGCTGTTCTGTGTGGGTTGGGCAAGCGGGGGGGCGTGGAAACAGTTTTGGACTAGAGCGAATGGCATCATCACATTCGGTTTCCCCGGTGACGACCTCGACCTCGACGGCGGCAAGCTGATTCTGGACGCGGACTCGGACACCTACTGGAAGGAGTACAGTGACGATGTTGTCTATTTATACATCGCCGGGGCGGATCGATTCCAGTTTGAGGCGCTAAAATTCCAGTCGGACACATCCTATGGTTTCCGGATTCGCACAAGCGCAGGCGATGCGTCGAATCCAGTTTATACCTACGCATCAGAAGCGAACACGGGGGACTATTCTCCCGCTGCCGACCAGTTGGCTGCAACCGCAGGAGGGGTCGAGGCCGAGCGCATTATCGAAGCCAATTCCGTAATCTACACCCTCACCGGTTCCACCGAACAGGACTCCGTAACCGACGCCACGACCAACGGCACCACGACTGTAACAAAAACGGGCGATAATTTTCTCACAACTGCTGCGGCGAACGACATTGTACTTTTTTGGTCGGGCACCACGACTGCCGATTATGGCCTGTACGAAATCCGCACCGTCACCGACGACGATAATCTGGTATTGGATCGGGCGCTTACCGGTAGTGTCTCCGATATGGACTTCTATATTTTCCGGGGCGGGCAGATTCAGTCGGCCAATATGACCGCTTTGCCGGGGCGGCTTAGTGCCGACACCATGACCTATGCCTTCACGGCAGACGGAGACATCACGACCCCGTTGACCGGCACTGTTATTTTGCTGGACGGGGACAACGATGGGACCGGGGAAGACATTG
The DNA here is from genome assembly GCA_024231695.1 of FCB group bacterium. GTDB lineage: Bacteria > Zixibacteria > MSB-5A5 > GN15 > JAAZOE01 > JAAEQF01. Next base: position 11,848 of record JAAEQF010000591.1, on the reverse strand, counting down.
ACTTGCAGGACGGGACCACAATCGGGCAGATGGTTATACTTGTAGCGGCAGCGGACATTGATGCTGCGGGTCCAGACAACTGCACCATTGACACCTCAACCGATACGACTTGCACCAACTGCCCCGCGATTGTGTTCGACACTGTGGGCGAATCTGCCACTTTGGTATGGACGGGCAGTACATGGGTGGTGGTTGTTCCGAGACAAGATTTATAGGAGGCATATCATGAAAAAAATAGTCTTAACCTTGGCGATTCTATCATTTGCGGTTCCCGCCTTTGGTGCCGATTATATCCTGCGAATAAAAATCCCCGATGCATGGGTACAGCGGACAGCAAATGCTTTCGACGGGACATACCACGGGCGCGTTGCTGCGGGAATGACCAAAGCTGAATGGGTTGCCTACCATGTCAGACGGCAGATGAAACAAATTGTCTTGCAATTTGAAAATGATACGAACCTTAAAACGTGGCAAGACCAAAATTTATTGACTACCGACGATGTGCCCATTACGGGGGCAGAATGAGCGAACATTCTTGCCTACACGAAGTTGACTTGGGCAAAATGGCTAGCAACATGGAACGAATGGCGATAGACCAAACGAAAATTCTGGAAGCACTGAACGGGAACGGAAAAGATGGCCTAAAAACCCGGATGAGTCTCACGGAACAGAGCGTGAAGCGGGCGTGGAAGTTTCTATTCGCTGTCGTTATTTTGCTACTCGCTGTCGGTGTTAAATCTCTGTGAACCCTGTCGATAGACAGTTTTTTCTCAGCCTGTCCGAACCGGAAATACTCACCCGGATGGGCTGGGGGGAAGCGCGGGGGGAACCGCTGGAAGGCCAGGTTGCTTGCATGTGCGTGCCGATTAACCGCCGGGACCAGCCGAAGCGGTACGGGTACACCCTGCACAACGTCTTGATAGAAGAAAAGCAGTTCTCATGCTTTAATTCTTTCGACCCTAACTACCCGTACCTGAAGACTTTCGGACGCCCCAAACTGGACAGGGACTTCCGGCTGCAAACCCGGCTGAGAACCGTCGCACGCCTTATCCTCGACGGCTTGATTTTGGACCCGACCAAGAAAGAACATTCTTTCGGCGCGACCCATTATCATGCCAAATCCGTTACGCCATACTGGGCGTCAGCAAACAATATGGTCTATCTGTACGAAATAGGAAGGCACCGATTCTATAGAGAAATATGAGGGGACGCCATGATTCCCACCATACGAGTCCGGCGAAAGGAGCAACGATGGGGCAGTCTCAGAGTTCCCGAAACGGTAATTTGGCTAATAGTGGATGCTGTCGCGGAAGAAATCAGAAACGGCAGGGATGTCAGCAGCATAGACGAAATTGCAATCGCCCACGGTCGGGCGCGGGAGTATCCGGACCCGGCCAACATGCCCAGAGAACACGACCCGGTGCTGATAATTAAGCCTGAAGGAATGAAGTCCGACCCGCTTCCAGAGTACCATAGCGTGGACGTTTTCAGTCCACCGGAAAAACCGGACAACTCGGAAAAGGAAAACACATGATTTCGATTGACAGTCACATCACAGCGTTTGTAGCAAACAACTTGCTCACTATCGGGCTGGTGGTTTTATTCATCAAGCGTCTTGCCGAAATTACGCCTTTTGAATGGGATAATAAAATCGCCGACTTGATTTCCGGTATGGCAGAAGCGTTAACGAAACGAAACGGAAAATGATGAAAAGACTGATTAAAATAATCAGTTTTTATCTCGCCTGCTTTCTCGATTTAATCCTCCGGTTCCTGGACAAGCCTGCTCCCGAGTTTGACGCCCCCGATGAACAAGACCGGCTTTACGGAATTGAAACACCGGAGGAAGTCGATGAATGGTTGGACCGCAGAAGGTCGGCACCAATACGGTGAACGGTTTTGATTTTACGTTGTAATTTGGTTTACCGGCTGGGATGATAGCCTATGGATTTAAAAGGGGGCGCGATGGAGAAGGCTATTCGGGATTCGTGCGACGAACTCGCTGATTGGCTAATCGAAAAAAACAAAGCGTATGGTAACTCTGCTATCCATCCGGTAAACATCTTTTCAAAATGTAGTGCAATCGACCAAATCAATAATAGGATTGATGACAAGTTGAGCCGGTTGATGCACGGTCAAGAATACCCCGGTGACGATACTGAGAAAGACTTGCTTGGGTATTTGATTCTCAAGCGGGTCGTAAAGCGCAAGTTGGTTTTGGACGCTGCGGAACAAATTAGCATTGTACCGGGGCATAAATACGGGCAGGAACATATCAAACAGGGAAAAAAGACCCCCGAAGAACGTCCTGGGTGGGGAAGGGACGACCTGCCGACTACCAAGAACCTACTTAACGCAATGGAAAAATGCGACCACGATTGGGTGGATTTGTGCGACGAAACTGGAAATTTCGAGTGCCGGAAATGTGGAAAAATAGCGAGATACCTTTCACCATAGCAGCATTGGAGAGTGTGTGAAGAAAAAACGAGTAGTCGTTATAGCCGATTTCCATTGCGGACACCGCGTAGGACTCACACCTTCTAAGTTCGCTACCCAAACTCTTGGGAACAAATTCTACCGCACTCAAGTCGAACTCTGGGCAGAATATGTCAAATTAGCCGACCGCATCAAAGCCGAACAAAAACCAGATGTGTTAATTGTAAACGGGGATTGTATAGACGGCAGGGGCGAACGCTCTGGCGGCACAGAATTGATTACGTCTTCTCGACATGCACAGGTCGAAATGGCTGTCGAGTGCATCAATATTTGGGAAGCAAGGCATATCGTGCTTACTCGTGGGACTCCTTACCATACGGGCACAAATGACGACTACGAAGATTTTATTCGGGAGGGTGTAAAAGCCGATAAGATTGGCGACCACGAATGGATAAATGTCAATGGGGTTATTTTCGACGTTAAGCACAAGGTCGGCAACACAACCATACCCCACGGGAAAGCCACTCCGATTGCCAAGGAACGGTTGTGGAATTATATCTGGGCAGAACATGAAGAACAACCCAAATCCGACATTATAATCCGCAGTCATGTCCATTACGCTTTTTATTGTGGTGAGCCTGGTTCGTGGTTGGCTATGACCACCCCTGCGTTACAGGGTCAAGGTTCAAAGTTTGGTGCGAGACAATGCAGCGGAACTATCCATTGGGGGTTAGTCTATTTTGATATTTACGAAAATGGAGAATACTTTTGGAAACCCATTATCTATCGTGCGGAAAGCCAAAAGGTTGTACCCCTGAAATTCTAATACCGCTACCGGAAGAAAAACCAAGGGAGAGGTATTGCACACAATGCCGTCAATTTAAACTTTTGACAGATTTTTCGGCTAACGGGAACAATGTGCGTTCCAAATGCAGCCGTTGCGATAGCATGAACCGCAAACTAAGAAAACAAAAACGTGCCGATAGTCTATAAAAAATACGACCTTAATGACCCCGACGATACAGAGAAGTTCCGGCGCGACAATGCGTCCGATAATCTATGCGGGTGTATATGGGACTTCCAGAATTGGATGCGCGACCAAACAAAATATGAGAACAGGTGGGGTTTAGGGTTCGATGAACTGAGGGAAAAGTTTTGCGAAATACTTGAAGAGAATCACATAGACCTGGAGGACATTTACTCATGATTAAATTGCCGAAAAGGGTCAAGATTGGTGGCGGTTGGGTGGAAGTCGAGTACCCCTACACGTTCCGTGAAAGAACGGATGTTTTAGGGTTGAGCCAATCCACGATGAGAAGAATTAACGTCGGCAACATTATGGACGGTGGCGAAGAAATACCGGGGTACGCTGTGATGACCACGTTCATTCATGAACTACTTCACGCCATCGACCACCAGACCGGGCATAGGATGTTCGATGATGAAGAAGATACTTCGGCCATCCACGGGCTAAGTTGCGGCATCCTGAATGTGCTTCTGGACAACGGTTGGCTCCCCAAGGAGTTCATAGGAGAAGACGATGAGTAGGTATTTCGCAATAGCAATTTGCGTTATTATGATGACCGGGTGTGCTGGTGGCACAGTCAAAATCACTGACAAATTTGGGTTAGACGGGACGGTGATTGAAAGAATCACAGAGAAAACCGTCACCGGGGGGTTCGGTGAAGCCACAGTCTCCGAGTCGAAAGGCGTTTTTAAAATCGCTCAGAAATTTAATGTCGGCGTTTTTGACGGCCTTTCCAAAGTCCTGAAAACCGTTCTGGATGCCGTCTTCGGTAGTTCAGACCCGCCGGTTGTCAACGTCCAGGTCGGTAACCTACCTGCCGGGGAAGTGGATGATGCGCTGACGATTGGAGGAAACAATGAGTAGCGAAGCGATCATAGCGGCGATTCTGGCAAACCGGAGAAACGCGGGTGCATCACCGTCCATCCAGGGGATTCAGCAACCAGAAGACATTCCCCGCTTTGTACGGGCGATTCTAACCCGGTACCGCAAGGGGAAAACGATAGACCAGATTATCGAACAAATTGTGACGCTGAATATCGCAAAGGTGGGGCCGGAACTTGGCTGGGCGAAACTGGCAGAAAAACCAGACGACCAACCCGGCCCCCCGTCCATCGAAACGGCCCATATTCTGTGGAGGGGAACGTCTGAGACAGACACAGCGGCCTTGGTATATCCCAAAGAGTGGGGAACACCGGGAGCGGTCCTACGGGATAGTGACGGAATGCTAGTGGCCCAGGGGAATCACACCGGCCCCTGCGAGGGATGCCGGGAGTTTGACGGTGGTGCGGTCTACCGCTTTCAAATCAAGGGTAAGGATTTGCCCAAGCCGACTATTTTGGTTGCCTGGAGCCGTCAGTTTTCGATTCCCGACCCGGCGCGGGAGTATGATCCTCGGTGAAAGACGGTCGGGGATCTCTTCCGTACCACCCTTCCCGTTGTTGAACTGCGGTTGTGAAGGCGGCAAGACACCCGGATATGTACTGTGCCAGAATATAATCCGGTGTATTGCTGTCGTTTTCGATGCTGTGCCGGTTGATTAAATTTTCTAACTCTTTTTCGAAGTCCATCACCCCTCCTTGTCTGCCCCCGAGATGGGCGTCCGCTTCATCAGTGCGATTCTTGCCCAGCGGCGCATGTCCTCCGCATTTTCGGCGGTCACGGGGCCGTCCATGTCGATGCGTTTTAGCCATTTCCTGTACCACTTTATTTCATCTGTCCAGTCCACTCACCCCTCCTTTCAGTTCACCGCCCCATGTGTTTCAATGACACTCGCACAGACCGCCGTTGTAGGCATATGGACCACCCGATCCGTAGGGATCTGATTCATTGTAGTGTTCACCGGGTGTCCCGTACCAATCCTCCCCATCTCCGCAGCAATCACAAACCTGAACATCGTGGTCCCAAAAATCCCCCTTCATCCACTCCAGAATAGTGGCATGGGGGTCGGCAAGTTCATAAAAATCTATGCCGGTTATTTCTGTGTATTGGTTGACATTCAGGAACCCGGTCCCCTCGCATCTGGTGCAGTTTGTCGGCATCACCCCTCCTTGTCTGCCTCTCGGCATTTATCGCGTTTCACCGATGGTTAAGGCTAATCAACATGCCCACCGCATTGTCTGCATTTCCATCCCATGATCGGCATATACGGTATCGGATCTGACCGGTTGCAGGTGCAAGTCTCCGCTTCGGAATGCTCAGTATGGGATTTGGTAGGGGGAAGTGCATCACTCAAATTGAAAACGATGCCGATACAATAAATGTCCCCGTCTTCCATGGCGCGGAAGGTGGAATGGGGGATGCTTGTTTCATACGTCCATGATGCGATGATCTGGCCGTTTTTATCTTTGGGACACCAAATCGCATCGATTCTTTGCGCTCTGTCAATCTCCCGCTGGAAATACGGGCATCCATCCTCTTCACATTCGTTTTCCAGCAACCCCCGGTTCGTCAAAAAGGCTCGGCCGCCTTCGTAGCACCCGAGTTCGTCATTGATGGCTCCCCAAAATTCCATTAGATCGTCAGACCCACCGAAGACCACCACAAGGTCTGTGCCCTCCATGATCTCGTTGGCATAAGGTGTAATAACTCCGGGGTATTCCTGCCCGTCCAATGCTTCTGCTAATTTTTCTCTTTTCATCACATCCTCCATCTTTCTCGTCGGGCGCGTGTACCGGGTACTGTGGGCAACTGGTGGAGAGTCCGCCCTGCTGGCACGGGGTCGACCGGTTTTTTCACTCCAGATGGGTTTCGTTCTTCCCGGTCCATGGCCCGGTACTCCTACATCCATCCTTCCCCAGCAACTCTCCATAGTCGGGCATCGGCGTTAGCCCCGTGGGGCGGTTCATGGGCTATGCGCTCCGAAAATCCACTACCCAAACCCAGGGGTTGCTATCCCACGGGTGTTTTTTGCCGTTGATGAAATCCCACACAAAGGCGAATGTATCTCTATAGGGTACACCTGTTGGGTTGTCTTCATCGGGGACAACACCCTCTGCCCGTGCGTCTGCCTCCGAAATATCCTGCACCCTCTCCACCCGGATACCTGTAACCTCAAGGGTGATGCGCGAGGCCCAGCGGGGCATGTGGATGGAGGGATGCCAACCTTTTTCATGCCCAGCAATCAGGTCACCAGCCCATACCGCAAACCACCATTTTTCTGGTACGGGAGGGATGAACTTGAAATCATCATCTTTCGGCACATTGATGACATCCCCGTCCGCCCGGTAGGCTATGGCCTCTACGCCGAAATTATTTACATCTGCCCAAGTTTCCCGAACCCACAGCCTTTCTCCGGGGAACGCATACGGTTTTAGCGAAACTTCATGCCCCTTTTCCGGATCGCCCATATAATCGTATTTCCCCCGGCGGCACGGCCATAGTTGGCGCAAAAACTCTCCGACTTCATTTGATGGTTGTGGTGTTTTCACCACCCTACGCGTTTGAGTTTTCCGCCCTTCCAAAATCGCCCGTACCATCGGGCCTGAGAATAAAATCGGTCTGGTTTTCATCTATCCCGCCTCCCGTGATGCCGGGTACTCAACCCCGTCGATACCATACTCGTCAATCTCATCCGGCGTTTCCGGCACACCGTTGATTGCCGTATGCCCGTAGGAGTTATGATACGTCCACCCGCAATCTGAGCATTGCAGAAATGTCTCTACGGTTGTCCAAGCGCCCCAGATATCGTCTTGCCACGTTTGCTTTTTAATGCGGTCTTCGCCGCAATTTGGGCATTGCATCGCTATCCCTCCAAAAACCGAATTGTTTCCGCTGCGACATTTAAAACGGTCCCATCGTCCAACTCGATGACGGCTGTGGTAAACTGCCCGCATCCGGTATCGACTTCCATAAAGTCAATGCCGAACTGGTGAAACGTGGCCTCCCCTTTCTTGACCTTTTTCAGCGTTATTTCCCCGGCCTGTTTCTGCCATTCGAAATATTCGACTCTTCGTTTCATTGGTTCCTCCTAACGGTTTAAAAATCGTCTTCTTCTCCTTCGTAGTCTTTCCACAAGAACCATTCCCAATCGTCGTCAAAGTTTTGCTTTAGCTGTTCGCATAGATGGCTGCACGTTTCTGCCCCTTCGTCCAGGACATCTCTGCCACAAACAAAACAGGGTTTCGTTTCATACAAATCATCGGGAGTAGGTGTATATTTTGGCATTAAGGTTTCCCTCCCTGCGCCAGAAACCGGGTGAAATGGTCAAGACAACTCTCTGCTGTGTCCGCGAAAACGGCATATCCTTGGTGGCTCAATTTATGACAGGCATCGCAGAGCGGGAGACAATATGTATCGTGCGGTTTAATGCCGGTTCCACCCCCATGCCCCGGTAAATCCCGTTGATGCGCCGCTACAATATCCATGTTATCCGACCGCATGGCCCCGCAGGCAGCACAAGGCTGAGTTCGGAGCCATTTTAAATAGCGGGGGTTGCGGTACATTTTGATTTTTGGCATCGGGGTCATGCCGGTTCTCCGGGGTCCGGAATGTAGCAGCCTTGTTCAGCGGCGAATCGTTTCACCCAAGAGACAAACTGCCGTTTTCTCGGTACATCCAGTTCGGATTTCTCCTTATGGAAAACGTGCGGGACGTCCCGGTAAACGCCGAGTTTATCCGGTTTAATCTGAAAAAATATTGCTTTGAGTTGATGGTGAAACAGTTTTTCATCATGCCGGTCGTACCCCTGGTTTTCCGCGAATATCCGCAGGACCGTGGAGAAATAATATCCCCGCAGCGGATCGCTATCCCGTTTCTGTTTTCGGGTGATGGAAATGTCAAAAAATGTCTTGGGTTTCCAGCGGGCCACATGGGTAGCGACCAATTCCCAGTTCACCTGGAGTTTGCGTTGCTCGTCTGAGTACGCTGGGAAGTTCATGCCGTTTCCAGTTTCTCCGGCACATACGCTTTAATGAATTGCAGCAGTTCGAATATGCCTACTTTCAAATCGCTTTCCATCCCCGGATACCGATACATTCTCATGGTGGAAACATCGTGGATTGTGACGATGTCTTTTTTCTTTCGGGCCGAATAAATAATGTACTCGAAAACATCGGCGTTGAAGATGTCCAGATATGCCCGCCACTGGTATGCGGTCGTGTAGGTGGTGGGGTTTGGCTTGAACGTGAGCTTATGGTCAGTGATTTTGTTCCCGCTGGCTCCGTCACATTTCCCGGTGAGTCTGATTTCAACCCCGTCAATAAAATAGTTCTCGCAAGCTCTGACTTCTCGGATCTGAGGCAGGACAATCTCAGCGTCACAGGCTACGTTGAACGTGAAACCGTCCCGTTCAATTTCGTCTATTTCTTCCGGCGGGTCTTCAAGAATCGAATGCCAAGCGGTCCCCATCCGCATTTGGTCATTGGCTGGCGCTGTGCGGAGTAACCGGCCCCGCATTTCTTCAACGGTCATGGATTCGATGCGCCTGAACCAAACGTAGCTGTCGATGTCTGTAACGTGCAGGGTGATTTTCATCCTTCGACTTTTTCCGTTGCGTAGCCGCCCTTGCCCTTATCGTAAACGAGTCCAAGCGAGATGGCAGATTTGTGCAGCAGACCCTTCACCGTTTTTTGGACAGACTTGTCTGCCTTCTTGACCTGTTTCACAAGTTCATTGAAATCGTCTGCCGTAGTGGCGACTTCCACACTCGCGGCCCAATCAGCGATCATGTTCTGGCGGTTCTGCTGCTCGTCGGTTAATGCGTTTATTTTTTCCTTGATGCCGTCAACCACCCCGCCGAGAAATACCGGGGCGATGTCAGCGTCCGGTACGTTTAAGGGCTGCGTTCCAGCGGGGTTTTTACCGAAAGTCGTATCGGTCGGGGAAAAATTCAGAACTCTCTGCCCGTTCACTAGGGATAACCTACCCATGGCATCGGCGCTTTTGTAGATTTCCCCTTTGGACCCGCCCTGGACATCCAGGCGCTCGATGATTTCATCACCGGATTTGTCCTCCGAAGAGTGAGCAATCAAAACAACGTCCTTTCCCAACTGCCGGATAGCCTTCAACCATGCGGTAAACTCAGCTTTTAGGGTGCCGTACCCCTGAAGTGAGAGTGCCCCACCGTAGCCTTTCTTGGGGTATCGCCGGATGATGTCTGTGGTGAGAATGTCGAGGGCGCGGCCAACTGTATCAACCACTATGGTTTGGTAGGGTGCCAAGTCATCCTTGGTGATGCCCGTCACCTCCGGCCAGGTGTCGATCTGTACGCTGTCCCCCCTGGATGCGGCCCGCCCTGCGCCTTTGTCAAAATCGAGCAGCAGGGGGGCATTTGCGGAGAATCCGAGGGTTGTCTTGCCCAGGCCGGGGTTGGAGTAAATGCAAACGACTAATTGGTCGATAACCAACGGGTCAGACGCTCTCAGAATTTTTAACATTATCTCTCCTTATATTATTACATTGTTTGTTGCATACGATACCGTCCCGCATACCCGAAATAATGCGCGTGTTCGATGCACGCTTCAGTAATTTGGTCCCCAATCTGCCCCATGACGGCGTTGAATTGGTCTTGGTTGAGAACCAACTCGCCATCTCCTGAGTCAGACACAAGACCGATTTGCGTCACGGTTACAGTTTCTTCGCAACCCGGATAGTATACGTCCCGGCGGTAATCTGCTATCGCCTTTTCTTTTGGTTCATAGTCGAACTCGATGTCCCACAGGACTTCGAAATGCTCGTGGAAACTCAATGTTCCGATTGGCATATCACCCCCCGAGCGCCGTCCAGAAAGATGTCCCGGCAGACCGAAACAAGACTTCTGCGATAATGAAAATTATCGCCACGGCAACCGCAAACTCTTGAAAATATCTCATTTTCACCCCCTAGAACGGAACATCATCCCCGTCATCCGGTGCGGGGACGACTGTAGGTCCGTCATATTCGGTTTTCGCTGGCCGGTCGTCCTTGTTGCCCAACATCTTCATCTCGCGGGCGACGACTTCGGTGGTGTAGCGGGTCACGCCGTCCTTCTCCCACGATTTCGTCTGGAGTTTCCCTTCGATGTAGACTTGCCGACCTTTCGACAGGTATTCCCCACAGACTTCCCCCAGCCGTCCCCAAGCGACGATGCGATGCCACTCGGTACTCTCCTGCATTTCCCCGGTGTTCTTGTCTTTCCAGCGTTCGGACGTGGCTACGGTAAAATTCGCCACCGCTGTTCCGCTCTGGGTGTAGCGGATCTCCGGGTCTTTCCCGAGATTGCCGACTATTATTACTTTGTTGACCACCGCGTTTCCCCTTTCGTTTTTATTGCCAGTAAATGTCACCATTTATTATCGCGTTGTCGGGAAGTTCGGTTATGCCGGTGCCCCCAAGATTCAACCAATCGCCGACCGTGAGGTTGTCGGGAAGTTCGGTTATGCCGGTGCCGAAGAGATCCAACCCACCGCCGACTGTGAGGTTGTCGGGAAGGGTGTCTCGGAGTAAAATCATTGCTCGATGGCATTTCAGTTTCGTCCCGTCGATTTCAACCACTTCCCCGTCAATTTTGCAGAAGTCGATAGAACAACCACTTGTCCAAAACCCCGACGAAGCGGGTCCGCATCCGTGCAACCCCCCCCCACACTCGGGTTCCGGGTTCCAATCTGGTGCTTCCGTCCAACAACCAAGCCCCGCCCACTGGAACCCCCCATAGGACTTACCGTTGTTAGAACGCCGAAGCATCCATTTGCCGGTTTTTAAAACCTCCGCGATTTCCCCTTTTATCCGAGCCTTGCTCAAACCCATGATTTGCCCCCTACAGATTTTCCAACGCCTCAACCGCCACCCCGTCCTTAGGGTGCCGTTTCAGGTGCCGCCGTAGCCGGTTGCGCTTGTTGATTTCGCGCCTGTGGGTCTGATTGTATCGCTGGTGGGACGGGCTTCTCATCGACCGCCCGATTTTCTTCCCGCCCTGTTTCCCTGTCTCAGCCATTTTTTTCTCCTTTCTTACACCCTTACACCCTTATAGCATATCCCGGTATCCGTTGTCAACCCCCCCCCTGCAAAAAAAAATCGGTAGGGGGGTTGACAAGGGGGGGGCTGATATGATAGAACGGTTTCATGAGCTTTGATTTGGGCGCACATAACCGCGAAAACGGGACAGAATACCGAAACTTCACAGAGCTAATCGGGGCGCTCTATTATGCCAGCCCCAACTTAAAACTTATAGGGCAATATACTGGAATCCCGCATAGTACGCTCTGCGTGATGATGAAAAAACGCGGCATCGTGCTGCCGTCCAGGCTCGATTTGAACGCCCAAAAGGAAGGCTTTTTTAATTTCGGTCACGCCGTCCAGACTTTGTACGGCGCAATGCCGAGCACCGACCTCGCGGACCTTCTGAAATGCAGCCAGATGTCGGTTTTGAATGCAGCGAAGAAAATGGAGTTGAAAATCAACCGAAGGGGGG
>JAAEQF010000590.1 GCA_024231695.1 FCB group bacterium | reverse complement strand
GAAATCATTACTACTCGCAGCTTTAAATTTTTATTCACTGCAAGTTGTCCAATTTTCATTGGCAATTTCAGAGATTGTTTCTCTCTTATATATAGCAAAAAAAGTTTCTGTAAGAGTTGCGATGGTTTTAATCAAATCTCAAATTAAACAATGTCGAAAATGGCAATTATGCATTTCTGGTCAATTACAAAATCAATGGTTACTGTGAAACTTAACACAATCTAATCCTTATACTACAAGGGCTTAACCCTTGGCGCATCCTACCTGACCCCTGCTACTGGACATGCTCTTTCACATGGAGTGACTGGCATCTGCCTTACTTTTTTACATTACTGCTTTTATATCTGATTAATGCTTTTCATAGACCGCTTAACTGAGGAATTTGATCAAATGGACACAAATCACTCAAATTACACTTTTGATCAAAGATGTCAGATCATCAACAAAATGGCCAAGATCAACAGTTTTAGTCACAGATTAGGTGCTTATAAATGCTTATAGGTTATACGAAGGCAGGGTAGGGGTAGACAGTGACCTCTGCTGGGGTGTCCAATGCATATACATCTCTTATGAGCTTTTTAAAGTAGTGATAGATGTGCAGAATGTACAATTTGACGATTATAGCTTACTGATTTATGATTGATTGAAAAAACAGACAGATTGCAAAAGGATTTGGTAATTACAGATTGTTATCAGAGTGATATTTGAGTGCATTAGTATAGACAATGTGCTGCAATGCATAAATG
>JAAEQF010000589.1 GCA_024231695.1 FCB group bacterium | reverse complement strand
CTCATAATCCACCCCAGTTGGGGGTCCAGGGGGCGCCGCCCCCTGGTCCGCCGGAAGGCCCGCCGGAGGCACCGGGACGAACCGGTCCGCGGTGAGTTCGGGTTTATTGAGGTAGCCGCGGGCGACACCGCTGCCGGCGATGCAAAGTTCGCCCGGTACACCGATGCCCTGGAGGTTGCCGCCGCGGTCGAGGATGTAGACCTGGTAGCCGGAAATGGGCGCGCCGATGGGGATGTTGGGCGGGGCCTCGTCCGTGACATGGTAGTAAGTGGCGCAGACGGTGCCTTCTGTGGGGCCATAGGTGTTAAACACCTGGCTCTGGTGGATTAAACGGTCTATGTACCGGGGTTTTAAGACATCGGCGCCGCTGATTACAATACGCAGGCTGCGCAGCGCATCGGGGGACCCGGAGCGGTTCAATTCATTCAACAATAAAGGTGACGCGCCCAGCAGGGTCACCTGGTTCCGGGCAATAAACCGCTCCAGGAGTTCGATATCCATGACTTCCGTCCGCCGGGCCACACATACCGCCGCGCCGGAGGCCAGGGCGGGGTAGAATTCTTCCACGAAGGCATCAAACACCACCGGGGCTTCCAGGATAAACCGGTCGTTGGGGCCGATGTTGAAATAATCCAGGAAAGCATGGACATAGCCCGCCAGGTTCCCCTGGTCCACCATCACGCCCTTGGGGTTGCCGGTGGTACCGGAGGTATAAATAACATAGGCCAGGTGATGGGGTTCGGG
>JAAEQF010000588.1 GCA_024231695.1 FCB group bacterium | reverse complement strand
GTATGTGCCTTCGGTCTATTGTAAGAGTGAGCGACGTGTCTCTCTCTTGAGTCTGGGAATCGATAGAAAGAAGTATTGTTCTTTCTGGTGCCAGCCCTTGCTAATGGGAAAGAGCCATGCTCTTTCGATTGCTTAACAGAGAATTCTTCTCTGAGGGCTTCGTTGATCGCTTCATCAAGCGAGGTAGGACTCTTTCTGAACAACTGGGTCTTTAGAGAACCAGGGTTCAGACCTTTGAGGAACACAGAAACCTGTGTTGCTCTGTCCACGGGGATGTCTACGATATTTGCTATCAAATATCGTATCTCCTGGACATACGTATGCAGGTCTCGTTTGCCCTGCGAGATATCCAGGAAGCGATTACTCATCCTAAACTCACATTGTGGAGGCTGGAAAGTCTCCATTAAGTCCCTTTTGAAGACTGCGTAGGAAGGGAAAATTAGTGAGTCAGACATGAGCCTTCCAAAGGCCCATGCTCTCGCTTTCCCAACCAACTTAGACATTGCGAAGGAGACCT
>JAAEQF010000587.1 GCA_024231695.1 FCB group bacterium | reverse complement strand
TTTAACGCATTCGATAACCGAGATAGCGAGTTTGAAACACGACGTTCCACTTGTTCTCGCGCGTCCATCGAATCAATCCAACCATCCTCACCCCAAACGCCCGCCTCCGGATCCCCAGGCATGCCGAGGGAGACGTGGCGAGATACGGTTGGATTTCGTCCGGTCATGTACCCTCGGTCAGCGGCACCAATCGAATTGACATATGCAGCTGCGGTGAGCCCACGAAGAAAACTTGGAGTAGTAATCGGGTTTGCCTCTTTCGGGTTCAGTGGTGTGGTCGGAATTGCGACCCTCCACGTTTTCGGCGGGACCTGAAACGTTTTTACAACTGGGTTCATCGTCGTCCTGCAGTAAGCGTGATACGGGGGAGGTCCGATACTCGCATCGACGGCGAGTTGGTCACCCATTAATCGCGCTGCGAACTGGCCCCGATCGTCAATTTTCCCATATCCACTTCGAACAATATCTGCCAGAACAACTCCGTTCCTTGTTACGAGCTGCGGCACCCCGGTAGAAGGATTTTTCTTAGTCGAAATCCACGGTGACACTTCCCTTATTTCCTCTGGATTTTCGATTTCCAGCGTTTGATTGAGAATATCAACAATGCTATCAACTCGTATGATCTGGCCGTCTAGCATACGGCAGTTAGAAACCTGAATGTTTTCGGCTAGATAAGTATGATCCTCGTCGACCTCTAAATTAAAAACTTCATAATATCTACCGAGACGCATTGTGCTTTTGACTGTAATAAAATCGGTAGTTTTTTTGAGATAAAATTCAGCAGGTCTTCTTCCCTCTTTTCCTTGTTCCTGTTGAGAAATTCCAACGGTATCCGCAATCGTAGATGGTGCCTTTTTTTTAGGGGTCGTTGCCTGCAAAACTGCGACCCGATCATTTTCTTTTAACTCTTCAGATTTTTTCCATCCACCCTCCGTGACTATAGAATGATTTCCTGTCACAAATAACTTAAGACCGTTTGAAAAAATGATTTCACATAGGTTGTTTGCCCATCTGCGTTGTGTTCCAATGACTTTTCGCTCAAGCCCGCTCGCTGTTACTACCAAATCGCCTATTTTGATGCTATCTATGCGTTTTTGACCTGTTGGTGTAGACACCATCGTCTCACCCAAAAAACATGTATCTGTCGTCCTTTGGTCTAGCACTGCGATAAGTTCAGCGAATTCTATCCCAGCTTCAACGTACGATGTGATCTCAGCGAACGCCCTAGAACGTTGCACTCCGGCGTTGGCTACAACGTTGGAATAGTTGGCGCCGTACTTCCCCCACATACCTGGCAGCTGTTCGCGGAGTTCCTTACCAATTTCCTGGTACCCTATGCCGTCACGAATACCACGGTTGACAATCGCTTTCCCGGCTTTGGTGAGGCCTGCGTCAACCCTTCCGAGGTGATCGCGAACGAAAAAACCTGGTTGGTCAGACAGAAACTTCATCGCCTGGCGATCACCGGTGGATATAGACGATCCGATTTTCGGAAGGAACGCGGATTTTGTGAACTCTCGGGCCTGTGACGCCGCCATGGTTGTATAAATTAGAGCCGATGCACCCCACGCATTAGAAAGCCGGTCAACGTCTTTTTTGTCTGTGATTGCTTCGTCGCCAGCGGAAGCAAACACGGCTTCGACATCGTCAACGTCGTACCAATTTACGTCGAGGTGAGAAAAATACTCATCCATTTGGCCCTTGGCCCATTTCGAATATTCCGTTTTGAGTTTGTCGGCATAGACGTCTGTCATGTCTTCGATCTGTTCGAACGGAGACATTTTGCGCATTAGTTCCCCGTCGTCACCTACAAACAAGCCGCCCTTGGTCCGGTCGATTATCTCAACGTTTCGCCAAACTAGCACATCTAAATCACTAAAACCAACGGCAGCTGCAATCGTTGCGGTGTCCCCGCTTTTCATCGCAATTTGCCTAGCCCGTGCCAGCGGAACTTTGCCAAGATGACGCATTTTCCCGTCAACGATCACGGCGTAACCGCTAGCAGGCGTCAAGTCATCTTTGAACGTGTCGCCTTTCCAAAGTCTTTCAATTGGATCTGTGATAATTGGCTGTCCGGGGGACAGACTAAAATATCCTTCTGCTGGCTTGGCGTGGTAGCCTCTACAAAACTCACACATCTATTTGGTTATAGATCGTTTAGGACGTTCACGCCAGCTGTTTGAATAGTTCTAGTGTTGTGACAGGGCGACCGCTAAGCGTTGCGCTTTTTAAGCTTCGATATAGCGGCCCATTTCCCCCCAGATTCGTTGTGTTCGGATAATTCGTAACCGTTATAATTTGCCCACGCCTCAACCTGAGCCCGCAGCGGATTAGTAGGGTCAACCTCAATCGACTGAATCGGTATTAAGCATCCAAATTTTTCTTCTCTCAACAGCAGAACTTGGTCTGGCCCATTTTTAATATTGCTGTCTGGGATGGTCCTAGCTGCTCGTTCCCACCCCATAGCAAACGGATCAGTTGGGTCAACTATTATTTTTTTGCGTCTACGAGATCCAAACGTCATTTTTTTTTCCAACCCCTATTTTGCGACGGGTAAAAAACACCGGCGCCGATCATGTTGTCATCTAGTTCAGGTGACTGTTTTTTTGGTTCTGGATCGACGATTAACGCTCGCCCCCCTTTAATTCTAAACGTTTTACCACATCTGACACATCCGCATTTGATCGGCTTTGCAATCGTTGGCGCGTCGTCCGGACCATTAACTTTGGAGTTAGTGTATTGAAGCCCACTACAAACCGGACATCGAACGATGATTGCACCGGACGGTGTGCCGTCGTTCGGGTAGACGTGGATTATTATATCGCCGCCCCTCGGAAACGCGCCCCTAGCCCTGCCCGTTCTGACTACCCTATACTTTTGTTCAGTTTGCCCCATTTTATTGTCCAAATGTTTCGGCGAAAGCGTCGTCTTTCTCCAGTCTTTTCAAGAGTTTAGATACATTACTCTCTAACTCTGTCAAGCGGCTTGCAAGCTTTTCATTTTTGGCAGGCTTGTTGTCGTCGTCCTCGTCATCCCCTCCCCCGTCCTCATCGGATGGTGGCTCGGCGCCGAGGTTGAGTTGTGAAAGTGTCGTACTCAAGGGGACATCTGCCCATGGGGCGTCGATACGTGGCAAGTCAACGTTTAGCCACTTACTATAAAATGCTCGTAAGTCGTTTGGCGTAAACGCACCACCTTTTATGCCCTGTTCAAGAGCTTTGGACATTTCTTCAATATTTGTTGCCTCTGGGCTCAAACTTATAAACCTAATTAGTTTTATCCCAATCGACGGCAGCAAGGTATTGTTTACCCACCAATCGAATTTGTTACGTAGCGGCCCATAAACCTGTTTCTCAATCAACGAAAGAACAGCATAAGCCGTTGCACGATTTAGATCGGATGGGATATGGCCGATAAGAAGAAGAGCTTGACGAAACGCCGATGACACACCGACTTTGTTGTTTTCGGTATACCCTTGAAATAGTGCATCCCCGTTCTGAAAGTCAGATAGATTCACCCATTCCATATCTGGGTTGTTTACCTCTTGATTCGGTTGACTCCCTTTTGCCGTGGCTTGTATTACTAGCGTTCTATGATGATTTCCAGGCCCCTTAGCCTTCGATCGTAGTGCCTCTTGTATGCGTTGTACCGACTCGTTGTTGAGCTGACCACCGGACACCAACAGCACTGCATCCGGCACAGCGTGGTTCTCAAAATAGGCCAAATTGGCCTCGGCAGCGGCTCGGCTACCGATCACTGCGGTGATGAGCCCCGCCCATCGAATCATCCCCGCCGTGGTTTTTGGGTGATAAATTGCGAAGTAAATTACCTCGTTCGCGGGATTTGCTTGTGGTTCATCCTCTTTCATTTTAGCTGGGTCAGGTTTCATCCCCCCCTCCCCATCGACCTTCATATAGACCTTGCCTGTTCGGTCTGAAACGAGCCGTGGATCGTTTAAATCTTTATAATAAACGGATCTTCCATTTGCTAGCTGAACATACCTACGAAATTTTACACTTTCAATCACCGGCCTAGTATCGATGTCTGAGACCCACTCCTCGTTTTTGACTTCAATGTGTTGATCACTCGCCTTGACAGGCAGAATCGTATAGCCTGGCATTGGTTCAAGCCGGCGGATCATGTTGTTGTCGTCTCTACGTACTTCCCAGGCAGCGTGCCCAATTGTTTCCTCATCCACCCTCTTTCGTTCACGAAGATCTATAAACGATAAACTTGGGTGCACATTCCTAAACCAGGCCTTAGCCATATGCATTTCGCGCTGCATTTGAAGCCGCAATTCTTCCGTTCTTGCACGTACCTGTTCGTCAGTTGGCTCCGCAACCGTAATCGAATTGATGGCTTCTGTGCGCATCTCGTCGGTAACGTCGACGCCTTCCGCTTCTGCCTCTTCGTTAAGGTCGGAAAGTGCGGCTGTGACGGCGTCAGCCCAGTTGGCTGCGTCCATGGCAGTTTTGACTGCGACCGTATTATCTACGCCCTTTTTATTCAGATCGATCTTTGGCTCTAACACATGGCCGTTGGCCTCAATATTGGTTACGTAGGCATCGACATTTTGACGCAAGGAATCGCTTATCTCATAAAGGCTCATCAGTGATTCTAGATCAAGAAGAGGATCAACAGCTTCTGCATCCTCCCAGATACCATCATGTTCATCCAATGTCTTAATTGCTTCATCAATATTGTCAGCACGACCTGTTATAACTAAAGCCTTTACCAATGCTTGTTTTACCGTCGTTGGAGCCGATGGTGTATCTATCGCCTCGATACCGACATTTACCTCACCGCCTGCGCCCTTAACTGATTTTTTATTTCCCATTTTTCACTGCCTTTCGCCTTTAAAATGCGAGTAATTTTACTCCATGATTGTCAATGATACCCTGTTTTAGGTCAACACAACTTTCATCAGAACGTCAAAACCTCAACATCCTGATTCTCTTTATTCCATTGGTAAGTATCTAGATGATACCGGCGCACACCATCCAAATTTTGACTAAATGAATCCGCCAAATCATCGTGATCACTAGGGAATTCGACTAATTCATAATATAGATTGCCTCTGTGTTTTTTGAATTTAGGGTTATCAGGATCAAGATGACTTGCAAACCAGACGTGGCCATTTTCCAGAAATGGTGTGATAGCGTCCAGCCTCTGCCCTTTGGAATTATGCGGATTTATCGGTTCTAGTATCCCCGCGAGTTCCGGGTAATTCTCCAATATGCGCTGATCAAGCGCTTCGTTCCCGACGATTTCCACAAAAATCCGGAACGGATTGTAACGTTTGTACTCTACAAAAACCATTTTCGCCTGTTGCGCTTTTGTCAATTTATCGTGCCATGCATCAACAATTATGATGTCTTTCGTGACTATATTTACAGCGCTCGTGACGCTGGCGAAATAGTCGTTTTTGACGCCTTTTTTTGTGGCAACATCGTACGATGTGAAAAACACCCAACCACTCTGAACCATCTCGTTTATGTCAATATCGCAGTACTGGAACCACACTTCTCTTATGATTCGATCTTCGTCTGCCTTTGGTTCATTTCGATATCCACGAGCCCAGGCACTCTCTGACATCGTTGATCGCTTATCCCTAAGAGATAACTCCGAAATTTTGTCCGGCCACATCGCCCCGTATTGGCTATCAATCGCGTAAAATAGTTTTTTATACGCGCCAGACTTCATGACTTTATGGCTGTTGTCGTCTCGATGGTAGAGCGTACAAATATATATCACTTGGGAATCATCGTGAACCAAGTTCATCCAATCGTTTTCCCATGCGTCTATAACCTTCTTTCGCTCGGCCGGTCTTGCCACTGAATTCTGAATCGAGACAATATCATCAGCGATAACTAGATCAACACGGGATCCAACGATGGACGACCCGATCCCCTTGGCCTCAATCGTTGGCTCTGGGTCGATAATTGAGCGCTTGACGAATATTGCGTGGTCGGTCCAACCAGTTTTTTTGTCCGGCTCAAGTTCTGGGAACACTTCCCGCACACGCGGATTGAGTTCAATTGTTTTTTTTATGACTTTCAGGCGTTTTATCGCTGTCGGGTCATCGGCGCAAACGATTTTGACGCGAAGATCTACGTTGCGGCCTATTCTCCAAATCACGTATGGCAAGACAATTGATGTTTTGCCGTGACCACGAGGAGCAATAACAATACAGCGTTTTTCCTCATCAAACGAAATTGACCAGTCATCGTGAAACCACTGAGGCTCGAACATCCGCTTGGTAACTGGATCTTTAAAACAATACTCAACGAAGCACAGATAGTCGTCCCGTGCCTGCTGTATTTGGATTTGTTTTAGGCGGTTAGCTACACCGCGTAGCTCAACGACATTATCTTTACTAGGTGTAGGTAGATCTAAATCGTTAAACGTTGCCAGATGGCGCATTGGTGGGCGAAAATCTGGATGTAGGTTACCAACGTTGTCGTAATGCCCGTCTGGATACCGAGGTTTAGGTTCAACTATTTTTACTGCAGCTTCGCCCATCTAGTTTTTTTTGTAAAAATGCCCACTCAGCGCACTATCAATCACGTTGCTTGCGTCTGGACCAATTACATTATTATTCATCATCCAAGACAAATACGATGTTGGAATATCCCTCAATTTCTGTCCCTTGTGCTTGCCAAATGTAATTGTCATTTCTCCATTTTCATCAAAACGAAGTTTACCGGCAAGATCAACGGCATCCGGGTCTCTTGTTTCGTTGTGAATTCCGGCTGCGGTGTGCGGCAAATCGTCGTACCGTTTAAGCTGTCCCTCAAGTACATCGATAGTCGCGACGACATCTGCAAGCGCATCATGGGCGTTGTCGTATGTTTTGCCGCAATAAAATTTCAAAGCCGCTTCCAGATCACGTGGTTCTCGCTGGTGAAAAACTTCCATCACGTCGACGATTGCCACATTTACATCAATCTGTGCTCCGCATCTTTGCAGTTCATTCATTAAAAGCGGTATGTCAAATCGTTTTATGTTGTATCCGCCGATGTTAGCACCGTCAAAAATTTCGCAAACGGTTTGTGAAATCTCCCTAAATTGTGGTTTATTGGAAACCATCTCGTCTGTGATGCCGTGAACCTCTGTTGCTTCCTTCGGTATCGGCCGACAAGGATTGACTAGCTGGACATATTCGTAGCGATGACCCGACTCACTAATTCTAACGCAAGCAATTTGCACAATCCGATCATTTTCTGTGTCGGTTCCAGTTGTTTCAAGATCAAAAAACAGAATAGGTCTTTCGATTTTTAATTTCATGCTTTACCCCTTAATTTTTAAACCGGTATAATCCATGGTTTAATTTTTTTTCAACGTCGGCATGTTGCCGGTTTCGTCATGGTATCTCTGAAGTGTTACGGCCACATATTTAGGATCGATTTCAATAGCCATGCATCTTCTACCGCTATCTTCACACGCAATTATGCTTGTCCCTGATCCTGAAAATGGCTCGTATATTAAATCATTTTTGACGCTGTGATTTTCTATCCCATATTTCCACATATCAACAGGTTTCATCGTCGGATGAATATCGGACTTGTGGGGTTTGTCATAACACCATAAAGATGTTTTCGTCCGATCGCTATTTTTTAATCTATCACCGCCATCTTTCCATCCAAATAATATCGGCTCATGTTGATAATGATACTCTTGGTGTCCAATAACAAAATTGTTTTTCACCCAAATTAAAACTTGGCGCAATATTCCCCTTTCTATCCAATCCGACATAAAAATATTTCCCAGTGGCCCCTGTGGAATCGTTGAAAGCCAATACGCACTGTCCGACGTTGCGTAAAATGCACCGTCAAACCATTGCCTACTCATTGATACCAATGTCGACTCCGTTATGTCATCGTTTTTTATTATTGCTCTTTTTGTCTTCCCTTTTCCGGAATAAGACACCCCATAGGGTGGATCAGTAAACATCATAGACGCTTTTTCACCATTTAATAATTTATCAATATCTGATTTTTCGGAACAATCACCGCACAGCAACATGTGATTCCCCATCTCCCATAATTGACCTTTTTTGACGTTCCATTTCTTTTGTAATTCTTCGGCCTCTTCTATACGAGGTTGTGACTCACCTCCGCCATCATTTAACTCAGGCGGTGGGGCTGCGGTCATCAGTTCCTCAAGGTCTGGCTCCATGAATCCGGTTAAATCCATATCCCCCAAAACGCCACTGTCTAGATCGCTCAGTTCATCTTTTAAAAGAGAACGATCCCACTCTGATAATTCCTGGATTTTGTTGTCAGCCAGCCGATCTGCTCGCTCTAATTCCTCATTTTCGTAGTCCTGATAATCGACCGGGACTACCATCGCTTCCAGTTTTTTTGCCGCCGCCAGCCGGCCATGACCACGCACCACAAAACCTGACTGGTTCGAGATAGTGATCGGCCCCCTCCACCCGTTGCCGTGGATCAATTTTGCCAACAATAAAACCTGATCATATGGGTGCATGTTGGCGTTTTGTGGGTACGGTTTTATCTTAGCAATCGGGACAATATCGTCGCATGCACAGTGCACCGGAATCCCATCTGCAACGGTCAAATCCTTTTTTTTAGGAGTGTTTTTTTTCGTTGTTTTTTTAGGTGCCTTTTTGGTCACTTTTTTGGTTGTTTTTTTTGCTTTAGCCATCAGAAAATGAATCCCCTTTCTTTCGCAACATACTGCATGAGCTTTACCGTCCACGGGGCAATGTTTCGTTCTCCGGACCGCATTGCAATAATAGTTCGTCGTTTCATTGCCAGTGCATCGGCCATTTCAAAACTCGTAAAGCCAAACGCCTTTTGGATTTTTTTAAAATCACTACGGCTCAAAGCTCCATTCGCAAATTTAACGCCCTTGATCGGGCGCAACTGTGATTTTTTCATAATACCTCGTTTAAAATCATGGTGTTTTTAAAATCCAAAGTCTTTAGGTCGGCAACCGATGGTGATACACTGCGCGCGCAAAAGTGCGACTTGCCAGGGCATTAGGGGCAACGGTTTTTTAGTCAACCGTTTTATTGATAAATAGCCCTTCAACGATAATTTCAATTGAGCCGCAAAATCTTTCTGTGAAAATCTAAGCGTTTTTCTGAGTTCATTAAGTTGTGGTCCTGTCATCCTATCCCCTTTTGTTGTTTGTGTGTTGCGTTGTCATGAGTATTAAACTAGCGCACATTGTGCACCGCGTCAATCCCCCTTCTTTTCAATTTTCTTTTTATTTTTTTCTTTACTTCAAAAGATGGCTAGGCAACCGAGAAGACCAAACTAATTTTTTTTCGAATTCATCAGTAAAATCTTCAAACGCTGTCTTAGGGACATTTGCCCAGTCATGGCTGAAACTGCGTGCGCTTTCTTCGTCTTGACACCATTGAGCATATCGGAATAGGTCGTGTTGTATGCACTTAATAAAATTCGGTAATGTTGTTCCGGTATCTTCTACTGCAGCTAACCATTTACGATCTATAAGGACCCACTCATCACCTGTATCTGCCAATAACTTCATTAAGTCACGTACTATCCCTTCGAAGACACCATCAAAAGATACGCTACAACTAGGGAATATCTCTGCAAAATCGCTTGGTTTACTCATTTATTTCTCCTTAGATACTTTACTGAAACATGAACTGACATTCAAAATATCAAACAAGTTCAAGTTTGAACCACAAAGATTTGCATTGGACAATAACTCAGAAATCTTCATTATATCCTTACTTGAAATACCTCTCTGTAATAATAACCCGGCCATCTTAAGAGCCTCTTCGTAAGAATGAACAGTGCTTGTAGCAATCTTCTTTGCTAAGTCTTCTACCTCTGATGATTGTATTTTTTGTTCTCCTTTAAATTCCGTTTTCTTCATAATCTTCCTCTTCTTTCTCATATTTTTCACGGACGCTTCTTATATTGGCGAGCATTTGTTTAATGTCTTCTAGATGTTTCTTGTGGAAATAAGGAGCGGCAATAAGGCGATTTTTTCTAAAGCTTGTAGCTATACGACGCCAGGGAGCTTTATCGCACCCTATATCCTCTTTTTCTAAAGGGCATTCGATGCAAGCATTTTCTTCGGTATATTGATCTAAAGAGCATAAGGCACAGTCCTCTTTAAATTCGAATACGCGAGAAGAGTCATTCAGGATGGTTTCCCACTTTTCTTCGGATTCTTTAAGAGCTTCGATCCAGTCTCTTCGGATAATCATTATTTCCTCCTTGTTGGTCTTTTAGGTAGATTCGAACGATCTCTAAATGGTTCTCCCAAACAGCATTTTTGGCAGCGTCCCCAGCATCCCCAGCATCCCCAGTGTCCCCAGCGGCCCAAGCAGCGGTCCAAGCAGCGGTCCAAGCAGCGGTCCAAGCATCGGCCCAAGCATCGGCCCCGGCAGCGTCCCTAGCAGCAAGATAGTCTGCTTTATCTACTTCACCGAACGCATACAACCGGATAAATTTTATTGCATTCGCAACTCTTGGATCTTGATTCAAATGCACGACCGATTCCGCAAAAGCTGTTTTCATCATTAATAAATCAGATTTTTTGAAAAAATGTTCTCGCAGAATAAGCCATAGCCGGTCTTCAATAGAAACCTTTTTGAGTCCTGAAATTTCTAACCCGGTCAGAGCACCTTTTCCGTCACCTAATTCTTCTATCCGTTCTCTCGAATATTCTTCGCAAGGCTCCCAACTCATTACATCATCAATTGTTGCTATCATTTTGCAATCCCTTTGCTACTTCTTTGCTAATTTTGTCAGAGCACGCGGGGCAAACCATAAACGGCTCATAATCGGTGCTTTCAATCTCACACCGAACTAATTCAACGTCCTTAACCTCTGCGCAATATTCACACGTGTGATCGTGTTTATCGGCGCAATCCTTACAAAACCGTTCGTCTCCCCGTGTTTCAAACTCGTCATCGTCCTCTGCGCCTAGTGAATCACCGCAATTATCACAAAAAACCTCAAGCCCGCCACAACTACAACCGCCCTCGCTGGCGTGATAGCTACTGCCACAAGACGGACACGCTTCCCAGTATTGGTTCCAATCATCGGGTACATTATTAAAAGACATCATCCCCCCTACGCTTGCACGTCTGTCATTGGTTGAAGTAGTGCACTAATTCCAAATAGTCCTTTGATTTTCTTTTCGACGGCCGCCAAGGTTTCGAAATAGCGGCAAGTGCCTTGGTTCATGAGTGCATTACGGCGACTTAAAACACACCATTCAGCATCCTGTTGAAAAATTGTGTACGTTACGCCGCGAAGAACTGTCCCGTAATAGATAACGCCGTCAATTATTTCTGTTGTGATTTGCATTGTGTTTCCTTTTTTTGTTTGTGTTGCGCCGTTCATGAGTATTGTTGTATTACACATTGTGTAGAGTGTCAACTTCTTTTTTTTGCGTTTCCTATTTATTTTTTTCAGAATATCAAGATGGAGAGGATTACGGCTGTTTCAATTCGCTTCTTGGGGTGCCTTTGGGCGCAAAATAATCACAAGTGCTGCCTATATTGACGTCCATCGAAAACCTGGTCTGAGGATAAAGACTACAAACGCACCCCCCTTGAAATAGCTTTGAAAAATAACATCGATAACACACCACATCGGTTTTATAACTTTTCAACTTAAACCCAATACGTTTTTTTCGCTGTTCAAGTTCTTTGTCTGCCTTTTGGCGTTCTTCTTCGGCGAATTCAAGCACAATTCTTTTTAACTCCGAGCTTTTTGACTCCGATCCTTGTTTCTTTTTCCGACGAAACACAACACAAATAATAATTACAACCGCAATTGCGGCCGCCGCTACAAATTCAATCATTGTTTCTTCCTTCCTTATTCATCCAAAATTTGAACATCATCGTGAATGTGCCAAAAAATCGCGTTATCGTATTCTTGTATGTTAGAGAAACGACGTTCTTTGATAAACAGCGCTGAATGTTCTTCCCTCAGTCTTTTCATTACACCGTCAGCCTTGATAGTGTCGCCAATGACAATCGCCTCCATGCTATCATTCGCACAGACGATGAGTATTGATTTCGTTTCCTTTTTAATTTTTTCAAGAATGGCCGGTGCGCAAAGTGAGCCTGGTCTACATCCCTGTTTGCCACACCGCTTGCCGTCAAATTCATCACAATGATCATCGTTGCAATAAGGTTTAGGATCACCTTCATAAAATTTCGGTTTCATAATAAATCCTTTCTACTACCGCCGGCCCCCGGCGATGTGTTTCCTTTGGCTATTTTCTATTCATTGCCCCTCACCCTAGAAGAACATGACTGCTGCAAAGATCGCTGCAAAAATAAGCATCGATCCTATTGTAATATGTACTGTTCTTTTACCAGTTTTGTCTTTTTTACCAGTTAGATTCGTTATAAAAGTATTTAATTTTATACCCAAAAATGCTCCGAAAAATACAGTCACTACACCTAACGCGTAGATCTGTAATGCATAGAAAAATCGATCATCCATTTGTGTCATTCCTTTTATTTGTAGGTTATTTCAAAGCTCATTGTGTCAGCTGGGTTCATCTCGCGCATACCGCCAACGCTTCTGGCACGTGTGACAGTGATTGTGGTATCCCCAGGCTCCCAAGAATTGCACGAACTCCAGTCTCCATACTCACCGGGATAAGTTCTTCTGATGACCCTATTGATCGCGTCTTCTAGGTCTTCTGATAACTCAATAAAATCCTCATCTTGGCTTTTGAAGATACTTGTTTTTCTTCCTGTTTCTACGCATTTGATTTGTTTTAAAAACATTTTTTATACTCCTTATGATCAAACCGCCGTTTAGTGGTTTACAGTAACAATTGCCGTTTTTGTCTGGCCATAAAGACCTTCATATTCAGAATATTTAACCATTTTAAAACCGCATGAACTAACGACACTGTTGACAATTTCAAAGGCTTTTTCGCGTTGTCCATCGGTTTCGATTAGCACAGAAATATTTCTCCAATTCATTTTCGGGCTTCTAGTTGTAGCGGAAATCGCTACGCCAATTTTTTTACAGTCATTACCAAGAGCTTTTTTGATTGTTTTTTTGATTTGTGCGTTTGTCATTGTGTTCCCCGTTCCGTTGTTTGTGTGTTGCGTCGTCATGAGTAATACCTTATCACACAATGTGTATGGGTCAAGTTTTTTTTGCAGTTTTAACTTATTTTTTTACTTTTTGTTTTTTTCTATGCCCATAAACGCATCATGCAAATCCAAAAGTACGTCTCGACGGACTATATTATCTAAAACTATTTCGTTATAAGATTGGTATTGTAAGGACAGTGCACGATATTCGAAAACTTCCTTTGTGTACCCTTCAATTTGTATATGCAATGCTCTAAATATAAGATCTATTTGTTCATACTGTCCCCAAAAGCATGTAAGCTTAAAGCCCTGTAGGGCACTAAATGCTGCTCTGATAGCTTTGGTATACCTCCAGTCAATATTGTTTTCCGTTCCAAAAATATAATAATACTGCTTAATCCTACGGTGTAATTCATCGAGCATCTTATTGGTCAGCATCTTTACCCCATTCGAACCCGTTAACCTGGATATCAAGGTCTGGAAAATCAACGGATAAGATAGCCGTGAGGAACTTTGAAATCAATGTTTTACACGTAGGACGGTCGCCGGCCAGATAGGCGTCAAGAAAAGCCTGACGTTCTGACTCTGGCGCCATCACTTTTTTACCTCGGCAACAAGCTAGGTCTGGCGTGCACTCGTCCCCTTCATCGTTATGCATCGGTTCACCGGACACCCACAAGCGGAGCTGTTCTTCACAATTCATCGCGATACACCTTTCTCGGCTATTCCTATTAGCCGCTTATAGTCCGCAGTATCAATCCACGGACACGCCATTTTGAAGACACTAAAAATTGACGGGTAATCATTCCCCGCATCCTTAAACATCTCAATTATAAGGTTCAGTTCTTGCGCGTTTTCCGACTGTACCGCATCGATAATTTGTTGTTTTAATTTTTCATCCATATGCTTATCTCCCCTCTATGCCGTGAGCTGAAACCAACTCAAGGCCGTATTCGGTTGTAACAACAAGCTTTCTATTCTTTGCAAATTTTGCAACACCGACATTGATCAGCGCTAGTGCGTCAGACTCAGTCATTGTGTATTTTTCACTCAACGACGAAGCAATAATCATCGTTTTCTGAGGCGACCTTGCCAATCTCCCGAGGCTAAGCCACTGTTTTTCGGTGACTACCCCGCCGGCATAAGAACGCATGCATTCGTCAACCCTTGTCTTTTGCATAATTGCCCCCCTAAATCAAAAACCGCCGTCACAACGACGGCAGGTATAAAAACTATTGTTCTTCGACCTCCCACGAATTATTGCCAAATGTGAACTTTTTGAGATTCATTTTCTTGCCCGTTTCCCGTTTTCCAATCACGCAATCTTTGTGCCCCCATAACGCGCCCTGATCTGCCCAGAAATATTTCCCGTTGGCTTTCTTGCACTGACCATATTTGGTTTGTAAATGAACTTCACTGACATGTTTGTTACATACCTGGCAATTGCCAAATTTAGCCGAACTATGGGCCATATTGGTCAGCCTATAAACATAAACGGTATCTGCATAAACCTTGACGATTTCTACTGCTGGCACTGTGTCCTCCTTGTTTGTCGGCTTCCCCGCCGTGCATAAGGGAACATTAAAACACATTGTGCACAATGTCAAGAATCCAACGCAGTTTTATATTATTTTTTTTCTAGCGGAGTTGTGGTCTATCTGAGATGCTCTGGAATTTCGTTATATCGTATGTATTTGACTAATTCTTCTGGGGTCATTTTGGCAACGAAGTCTGTCTGTTCAGTGACTGAAACTGTTTCGTCAGCCCCTCCAAGCGAACGCTCCAACAAACGGACCATCATATCATGTGCTTTTATCTGCTCGACAAATTTTGACGACGGTTTAACAATCTCGCCTTTTGGGCCTTTTCTCTGTTCGGCGGCAACCTTCTCCGCCAGTTTCTTTGTGCGCGCATTGTGCAAGCGTATTTCTATAAGTGAGCCGCTCATCGCTTCTAATAATTCTTTTCGGTATCGTATCCTAAACGCCCGCATATCGAGTTCAAGCTCTGCCTGTTCCTTCTGTGCTTCTCGCTTCGCCAGCCCTTGGATTGCCGGCATGTTTTTTTCTGGACGCCCTTCGAAAATGTATCGCCTCGCGGTCTCGAATTTAACCCCAGCCGCCTTTGCCGCAGAATTGATGGACGGACGCTCAAGGTAGGCTGCACGTATTTTTCGATACGTGGTCATAGAGATAGTACGACCGCCACTACCTGCCTTTTTTTTATCTTTCTCCACCACTATGCCACCGGCGCCGATGCTTCCAATTGCGCACGGCAAACGGTTAATTCTCCACGGCTACGGATTAGAGCGTTAGCCTGTTTCTCCAACATATTTTCCATCCTGGCAATAACCTGATTTTTTATCATTAGCTCATCATGTTGTAGTCGTATTAAATCCTGTAGTTTTAACCCGTTTATTTTTTTCGTCACGGCTTGCATATTGTCACCTCTCTGTTTCTATTATAGCCGTTTCTTCTTGTATGGTAATTCTGATTTGACTATTTGTCAAACATGGGAGGTGTAGACAAAAAAATCCGCCGCAATCAGACACTCAAACGTTGGGGAACGAAAAGACGAAAGGATGCGACGGACAATGATAATATTGCATTATTATGATTCACTGACAAGGGGAAAATATTATTTTGATACGTTTGTGATCCCGGCAATTCCAACGGCGAACGATCCCGCAACCAACAACGACCACGGCACCCACGACCAACGCTCCTTGAGTTCTAACCGCTTTTTTTTGAATTGGGCGACATTGTACCATTGAGCGGACTCGTCTTTGTAAAAGGCGATCATTCCTTCTTTCAACTCCAGTTTTGTGTTCATCCCCGCAACCAGCGCTTTATGTTCGGCTATTGCCGCCTTGGCAAGCCACGCGACACGGGACAGCGACCGGTAGTCCGCAAACATTGGCATGAGTACTTGCTTACCCTCTTGAACGGTGTAACACCGTAGAGACTCGCCATTATGTTCTATATTTCGCCCGATGGTACTCAAGGAATAGACGACAGCCGGCGGCTCCCAAACCCTAAGCTGTTCAATCGCGCTTTTGGGGGCGACTTGAGGAGGTCCAGCGTTATCGTCTGTTTTCGATATCTTTGGCAATGTCATTAAGATCATTCCAATTAGTAGCGCCAGAAATCGCATCATGATCCTCCTTTCTTTGGCCGACAACATGAGCGGCCTCATCTTCAATCTTAGTTATTTTTTTTTTGGACGAGTCGATCACCTTATCGGCAGTTTCCTCCTGTTTTTTCAAATATGCTTCTACATGACCATCCCCATTGGTCACCTCATCCACCCCGCCGGCGGCCGGTGTTTCTTTCCGTCTAAACACCAAGAAAATAAGAACGGCAATAACTAAAACTGCTCCAACAATGGCAACGAGAAACCAGTTCATAAGTTTACCCGTTCCCGTTCCGCTTCGCTCTGGCACCGAGTAGCTGTCTCATTCTATCTGGTCCATACTCTCGAAGTAGGTCATAAGCAGATTGAGCAAGTGAACCAACGATAAACCCCACAATAGCGCTGTGCGTTAGGTTGCCGGAAACCGGGTTCAAATCAGGTATGAGTGCCAAAAGTGCACCTACCACTAGCGGTGAAATTTTCATGATTTTTTTCCACCACGCTTTATTTACGAATGATTCCGACACAATCTGCTGAACCGCCCACAAGAGAGTACCTGTCGCCAAACAAACAAGCCACGTATTTAAGCTTGTGAATATTTGAACAATAGAACTATCCTGCATTGCTTGGTTGATAATTTCATCCATTTTTTGCCTTTCGTTGAAGCTGTTTAAAGCAATTTAGTCTTTAACAATACCACATTTTTCCCTTGAATTTAGATATGTGGTGGTAACGTCTATACATTCCGCCAAAGAACGGCAGACCTCAACCCTCCACCCCATGAGTTCCAGAAAATTACTCCAGTTTTTCTGTTCCTTTGACATATATTTTTGGGGGGCTTTGAGTTCTAAAGCGAGCCCAATATATTTTTTGTTTGGCACCGGCAGCCATAGATCAAAAACTCCACGCCGAACCCCCATTTTATGCATTATTGAGCCTGTCACCGCGTCACGTGCGCCCCCGTTCGGAGGATGAAAAAAAGCTAAGGTCTTTGCCCTAACTTCGATGGTCCCACGACCAGCTCTAATCCGCCTTGGAACTTCGATGGAGGCATCCGGCCAGCGGCCAGCGTTGGCAAAACACCAATCAATAAATTGGATGTGGAATTGTTCTTCAACCTGGTTACGTCTTGGCAACTTTCACCTCTTTTCCACGGTAACGCGTGAGCATCCTTGACGCAAATCTCTGAATCTCGTCAGTATTTTCGAACTCACCAGTTGCGACGGCATTCAGCGTCTCAGCCAACCACCCTGCTACCTGTTCTTCACGGCGCCGGGCCCAGTCCAAAAAAAACTCAATTTCGTCGTTGATTTCGAAATCGGGCAACCCATCAACCCCATATTCAATCAACCTCATAAATAGTTCATCTCTGCAACATTCTTCATTTTTAGAAGACATCTTCGTCATCCGTGGTTTTCTGGGTTTTACCCATCGTTTCGAAACGAAAATCAGAGAGTAGATTGAGCCCATCTTCGAGAAATGCGGTCCACACTTCTAACTGGTTATTCCTTACAAACCAGCTTCTATATTTCCCCTGATATGCCTCATGATGTTTTCTACATAGACGGGCCAACATGTGATCTTTTCCACGGATTCCCATGCCGCCCTCACCAAAGTGGTGATTCTCAGCCGCCGGAGTAGATTCACCATGTAGAGCCCGGCATAGACAGCATGCCCCACCCCGCCGTTTTGCCCACCTCAAAAAAACAGGGTCTTTTCTATTTACTTTTTGCATTATTCATCATCTTTTGTGGATTCTCATTTCACCCACCCCTGATCGCTGGCGAATTTATAACTGACTATGAGTTTTCCCGTGTCGCCAAGGTGCCAGACAGGTGAATCCGTGTGAATCGCAAAAAACGGAATCCACTGCAACCCTCCTATTTCTTCGCACATAACACGGATAGCTTTAATCTCCCCCATCGACGTTTTTGTTTGGTGTACGCAATTTGCGTTGTTAAATTCAACGTAACTTCCAGACATGCCGATCACCAACTCGCCAGCGGTTTGCCGGGTTCTACGATGTCAGAAATATCATCGTCTTTATAATTGTTATGTTTTTTGCAAAGAACAAGATCGACTGTAGTAGGGCCTCCATAACCGTCGATACCATAATCCAATTCAAAATATCCTCCGATACCAACAAATTGTCCGCAAACAAAACAGTTTGGGCGATACTTTCCCCATTTCTTTGATTCTTTTTTATCTATCATTGGCATAATGTGTTATGTCCTTTCAGCTCTGCTGTTATTATAATGTAGCTGCCCCTTTTATTTCTTGTTTATTTCGCGGACGGAGGTGAAGAATTGTCTAACTCTTTGCTTTATTCCACCCCTTTTTCTCCGCAAATTCTAGCGTCACAAAAAACTCACCCTTGTCACCAATTTTTTTCACCTTGGTTTTTTTGTGGATCGCGCTGTAGGGGACTGTTGCGATCAGCCCGTTTGGATTGATTTTAATTTTGATCCCTGTCTCGATGCCTTTATTTTTGACAACATCGATAACCTCCACCTCGTGGAATTCCACATAGTCTTTTACTGATTTTTTAACCATTTCGTCTCCTTATTCGTGATCGGTATCTGGCCCCGTCATGGAACTCTGAACCGAAAAAATACCCTTTCCAAAACCATAGGGCATCAACCGCTGCGACCACTACGACCGGCATAAATGCCCACGATATAAAAATAAAACAAATCCCGGATAAGATCGATAGTATAAAGGCAGCCCCAAACGGCGCGATCCACATAAGATATTCATCTGGATGTATCAGCGTCTGTACTACTTGTGGTTCCCCTTTGATACAGCCCTTAAAAGATTCTTTTCTATAAGAAAAATAAGACATCATCAGCGTACCATCCCACTTTTTAGGCCAGGCATATATCTTTATTTTGACGTCTTGATAATACAACGCCTTCGCCACGAATGCATGACTATACTCGTGGACGAACAGTTGATAATAATACGCTGGGATGAATATTAATAACACGGCCCAGTGGAAATCATAAAATAGCACTCTTTACCTCCAGTTTCTATTTAATCATTATCCTTCCATTCACTCTAATCTATTCCCACAAATCGATCGAGAATATTGCGACACCCGTTTTTGTCGTCACTATGAGTTTGGTCCCCGCATTTTGGGAAGATTGAGAAATCATGAGACCGCAAGCCGTCGCTTGTTCATCCCCCTCTATTTTTTTACTCCTCGAATACGATTCGATTACCTTTCGAACCGTTCTAAGTTCTGGGATCAACGTTCCCGGAAAAATCGCAAGACTATTCGAACGTAAATCCCTACATCCTTCAAGGATTAACAGCACTGAATCCGAGTTGTTACCATTATAAATAGCACCTTCCCACTTGTGCACTGGCAGTGAAATACCGGTAACCTTGGCGGTATTTTCATGCAAATTCCAATCGTCGGGGGTACTCCCTCCGTGATAAAGATAATGAGAAAAATTATTCTTCCATTGAAAAATACACGGTGAGTCGTCATGTGCCGATGTAACCAACGCCGAAAAATTACTGCGAAAATAATGACAAAGTTCAACGTCAATACCTATAGCTTCTGGGAGAACTTCTTTTGCAAACCACTTCCATGTGCATCTTTTTTCTGGTGCCTCAGTATGAGCTTGCTTGCCTTGGGCCTTCAGGTGACCAAAAACACCACCGGTCGACTTCGCCCCTTTGTTTTCCTGGGGAACCCAAATTTTGGGTACCTCTTCAAACCTCGCAAATCGTCGTTCTAGTGAACGTCGGAGATCCATTTGCGACACGATTTTCTCAGCTTGTTCTATACTCCCATCCGACGGGCCCCCCGTTTGTTTTTCCGTCAAAATATCATTCATGGTTAATCCTTTCGTTGTTCCCCGTTCGCTGTACAAACTTAAATCACTTTGTGTGTAGCGTCAACACTTTTCTGCATTGTTAGTTTATTTTTTCGCTATCGCCGGGATAGTCGATTTTCCTCAAAATCATCCTTGCACGCGGTCTGATTGGCATGGGTCGCCTGTTTCTTTCGGTGACAGCCGCCGTAGCCTGGAGGAGCTGAATACTGTTTGCCTCCGCCCCGGATGTAAAATCCGCACATACGGCAAGATTTTTTAGGGTGTCCCATTTATTCCGTTTTTTTCAACTATTGTAAAATTATCCAGATTAATATCCCCCTCTGCTAGTAGGACATCACCTTCTATTTCCACAATTTCAGCAAATATCCGCAAATCGGGTGGTAGATTGTCTTGAGATATAATCGTTACTGAAACTGTTTTCCCAATAGGGTCTATAGCTTTCATTATTTTGTGTCCTTTTCACTTCGTCGGTTCTTGTCCAAGCCTGGCTCTGTGATCTTACGTTTCACTTATCCTCCTATTTGGCAGCCTTGTGCAGCGCCTTTCTGAGTGCGAACATTTTTCTCCTAGAACAATCCCAATTGTGTTTTCCCGGTGGTTGTCCACATCGTCCACATAATGGAGCGTTGTTGACTGGCGAATTGTTATAATCATGAGCGTAGTCATTCTCCCAAATATAATCGACAATCTCGACGAGATCCGCCTCGTCCTCCTCATCTGTAAGTTTCATCAAAAGCTGCTCTTTGTCATGAATACTGTTCCCCTACTAATTTTTTAATTTTTTGTGTTGTTTATTCTTGTTTGTTTTCCACTGGCATTCCGTCAGCAAATACGGAGCCGTCGCATCCTTCATGGGGGCACGCCTCAATAGTTTCCGGCTCGCTATTGATTCTATTAGTCGCTAAAGCGTTTCCGTCTCTATCGTAGAACGTTTCGCTCAAAACTGTGATCGTCGCTGGCCTGTATTCGCCACCATTGTAAGTCTTCCCGCAATGTAGGCATTCCAGTTTCTTTTTGTCGCCGTGATCTTGTCCACCCGTAGTTCTTTCACCATAAACGACGTCTTTTTTGGTTTTCCATCTTGCCACTTTGGATCTATCAAAATCCGCCATTGCACTCGTAACTACGTAGGCAAAACACTCCATGTAAACGTAGCAACCGTCATCTGTCTCGTCGTCGGTGAGTCGAAAAAAACGATCTCCCCATACGACCACATGGGGCATGTCGATAAACGGAGGAACATCCACCCTCGTAATTTTTTTGTTTTGGGCAGTGACGAGTTCAACCTCCACGTCTCCCGTGTCGGCCTCAACCTCTAAACCAATTGGATTTTTAATTTCGTTTTGCATTTTTATTCCTTTCTTACGCTGTGCGGCATTCTTCGCACATCCCTATTATTTTACGTTGTTCTTCGTTTTTGTGAGCTGTCCGCCCAAATCTTTGCGTCAAGTTCTGACGGTTTCATTCCGATCCTGTCGGCCAAGGACAAAAACAATTTTTCTATCTCTGCATATTTTTTACCACTCGGTGTTGATTTTGGTACATCATAACCTTGTTTCCTAAGCCATCTTAAAATGTGCACATCAAGTGCAGCATAGCGAGAATCTGGCCGTGTCCACAATATAAAGAAACGAGCTGTTTTGGGGCCGATACCATGGACAGCCTCAAGTTCATCAACCGTGCATGTCGCCAAATCGATTTCAGACGTTGAAAGTTCCTCAAGCGCACGTTCAATTTTGGTATAATTCCCAGTTCGTGACGACTCTAGATGACTCCTTAGATGACCTGAACGGACAAAAGAACGGATAACTTCAAACGGTGTTTCGCCTGTTTCTACGGGAAAAAGACGGTGAATAGCCTTCTTTGCAAATGAGGCACTTTTGCCAGCAACAATTATGGAATATATTATTCTAAGTTGCAGTTCATCAATCGCAAATGCGTTACATATTGTCATACATTACCCCTATAACCCTAATATTTTGGAACGAACTCGCCGCACGCCACTCTGTAAAATTCGACGGAGACCGGCTTTCGCTCAAACATACATTGATACCAATGTGATCCTGACCCGGATACCGAATCACTGACATAATCACAATACCCGCAAATTCTTTCTGTGGGCGTTGACGGTTTACTGGGCGGCCACCCCAAAGCTTTTTTCAAATCGTCCCCCATTTTTGCTGCGTGCACCGCATTTAATTTTGATCTCCCGTGGGTTGCGACGTGTTGCACGCCGTCTAAGTCGACGCCAAATATAACGAGGTGGGTCATACCCAAATCCTCTCTGATTTTTTTAACCATTTTGATTTCTATTTCGCTCACTGTTCATCCTTTCTTATGAAAATGTTCATCAAACGAAAGTTTTCTATCGCCCATTTTTAGACTCCTTATTCAACCGCATTATGGGCGAAAACCTCTGCGTAAATTTTGTAGCCGCCATAAGGCTCTTCTTCTGCAAAAATGAAAGAACGGTCTTTCCACAGTATAATCTTTGGAGGGGCATAAAACCGAGGGATCTTAATTATATCGACAAACCGTTGATTTTCGGTGACGAGTTTGACTTCGACATGTTCTGAAGTATCCTCTGCCTCTGAATTTTTAAAATCTTCAAAACTCAACACTGGGTTGTCTTTACGGGCTTTTTGCCACGCTATGACTTTACCTTCACCAACGCGTTTAAACCATGCAATTGCCTCATCTAAACGGGTTAATTCGCTGGGAACAGGGTAGGTTGCAAAGCTACCTTCGTAACCTTTCCCAATAGCATAAAACTTACGATTTTCACTTGCTACAAAATGTTCCGTAACAGAAAAAATGTCGCCATCATCGTTTGTGCATGTCATGTTGACTTGCATTCCATGGATGTTCGTTTTCATTTTATAATCCTCCTTTTTTTCTTCGTATAGGCGCTCTACTACCCAACGAAACGGCAGAAAATTCTCCATTCTTTATTCTTTGGAAAAGTTCTGGATCTTCTATTTTCATTTTAATAAACAAAATTTTCCCTGAACGACGTCGTATAAATGATTTAATAAAATCAATTATTTTGATTGTGACCAAACCCAGCAAGCGTTAATTTCATTATACTCCCCGTTCCCATTGCTTTACAGCACCTCTAAATGACACAGTTCCTAGATCCTTTTTTTGTTCTTTATCTGGATCTATCCTTGGAGCCGTCTCGCTTCCATCAAGTGCATTTATAAATTGCACTCTAGAATAAGACACAACAAACGGGCTACCATCTTCTTTTTCTAAAACACAGCATAACCCATAGTCATAGTGGTTTAGTCTATCCTCTTCATTACTCCAATAGAATCTATGAAACCAGGCTTCACATACTAAATGAGATTTATAAGGGGTATTTTTGTATACCCTTACACGTCTTTTTTGATCTTTATTTTTCATTCTTTGCATTCCTGCAGTTCTTTAAATGCCTGAATCATTTCGTTCACATCTTGATCCTGTTTTTTAGTGTCTATCCTATTTTTAGCGTCCTGAAACTCAGCACGCCGTTTCTCATACGTCTCAACCAATTCCCGGCGCCGAGCATCGTATTGATCGCGTTCATGGATAAGTTTGGCTATTTCTTCGTCCCTGGCACTACATCCAAGACAAAGCTGTTCGCAAGCGCACATCTCAGTTGGTAAGCATCCACACTGTTTTATTGTTTCGCCCCATTCTTCACCCGTCTCGGTGCCTGGTGGGAGAGCCTTATGGAATTTCACATTATCGCTGAATTGATAGATAGCAAAAAACTCATCAATCGCCGTATAATCAGCATTGATCAACCGGTCTCGCAACCATTTCAAGTGTCCGACCATTTCTCCGATAGCATGAATCCGTCCCTCGTCAAATCCGTCATCTTTTCCAATCTGAGCAACACAATTCTCAATATTGATTTTCATTTTACCTCCTTATTTTTTTAGTATTGACCGTGGTATAGGCCGCCACTGTTTGCAGTTATATTCGTATTCACACAGCTCCTCCTCTTTGGCTCCGCAATATTCAAAGAAGTATTCTGTGTCGGTACTACCTGGATCTCCACCATTATACCGGTTATAAAAGGTCTCTCTTTCCTCTGATCTATTATTGCAAGTTTGACATGCTTTTCGCTTTGGATTTTTAAAACACGTCTTTTCGTGCTTAACGATTGTTCCTTTGGCCTTGCGAGTCTTCCCACAAAACGAACACTGCCATGCTTCTACTTTTTTAGGCATAATCATTCCTTCCATCAGTCGGTTTTGGCCTCCACAAAGTACAATCACAGTATTGGTTATACATAATTTTCATCAGTCTTTTACAGTATGGATGTTCGCTAGTTAAATCATAACAAGTCCTATATTTCGGCGAAAAATGTTTACAGGTCGGACATGATCTTCGTTTTGGATTTTCAAAACATTTCTTTTCGTGCTCATCGATTGTTGCTTTGGCCTTGAGAATTATCCCGCACCCAAATGAACACTGCCATGCACTCACCTTTTTTGGCATATTCTACTCTCTTTTTTATGGCGTTTTTTTGCGCCGTTCCCCGTCGTTCTGAGTAACCTTAAACTATCACTCAGTCGGTGTCAACTATTTTTATTTTTTCGCTATAATTATCATGGGGGAGGCGTAGTGTGTGTTCGATTGGAATTGTGTAAACGGTAGCCAACCACAACGAGTAATCAGCCTCGATACATTCGTTTAGATACAGCCGCCCGCGGTCAGACTTTGCCGCTAGGAAACACGGATGACATACCCGCTCTGCGCCGTAATTCTCGTCAGCCTTCTGAATCCCGCACACCTGACAAACATCACGTATTTCAGACGGCAGCCTGTCGTTATCGGCAATGACCCACGCAGCGCACAATCTTCCCTGGCGAATTTGAACTTTCGCAATGCGGCCGTCGTCCTCGAGTATTTTGAGTTCTTTGCGAACTTGCTTTTTGGTAATTTTTAGAAATTTGTTTAGATCAAGGAGAGTAACTGGACGCCTTTGCATCCAGCATAGAGAAATCACTATCGAGTAGAATATCTTTGTACGTTCATTTCTTAGCATCTGCCCCGGGTTCTCGATTCTCCAACTCCGAACGGATACGAGTAACTAGGGGATGGTTAAGCACACCAGAAAAAGCGCTTTCGCCGGCCTTTTCCTGCGCCCTCGCCAATTCTTCTGTTTTTGGTAACTCTACGCCCCTAAAAAAACCAAACGACACGGCTAAACCCGCCGCTGTTTTTGCATCGTCTCCGTCAGCTGGTAACCACCCTCCGCCAGAACACATGGGGCAGGTGATGTTTTTATTCTGTCTGATATTGTGCTTCTCTAGCTGTTTTGTAATATTCGCGAATTTTGGATGCGCCCCATGGGAGGGGGCAAAACAATGCAAGGCGTGAACCTCGAACTGATCTTTCTCCAAATGTTTGACTGTGGCAATCCCCATTTTTTCGACGATGATAGCGCTGACACCTTCAATTTGTTCGCCTGGATCTTCTAGCGTAATTGTTCTGTTGCCGTCGATAACCGAGAACAATATTGCACTTACATCTGAACTTGTACCCTCGAAAAACATTATGGTATTGGATCCACCTGGGCCGCCGATGTCGGAACCACTCCATTGTTGTAATCTACCCTCAATTGATTATATTGAGCAATTAATTCGTTAATCTTGTCTTTAGCACTAATGCCGTCAATATATTCGGCTATTCCTCCCAGATATATCTCAAAAGCCTTCGCTTCTCCCCACGATTCCCCTGGCTTGACTTCGACGTTAGGGGCAACTACAACCGCCGGTCCTGGAGTCCTGAGCCCCAAGGATCCATTGTCATCTATACCGTCAGCAATCGCTTGAATGAGCAATTTAATATCGTCAACGGTGGCCATCAATCACCACCCTCGTCTAAACAATATTTGTGGTAAGCGGCGCCTTCGTGAAACACAAGGTCAAAGCCGTCTAGCGGCATCGTACACGCCTCACACTTCGATGTGTCAATACCTAATTCGGCGACGTCTGCGCTGATTGCCACGGGGTCAACAATGTCGAACTCGCGATCTTCTCCTATTTTGGCTACGATCCTTCTTACGTATGCTGCCTCACCAGTCTCGTGATCGGTCACCTTCACGACCTGGACGTGCAATGATTCCACATCGCTTATATCTGACTCTAAAATCTGTAACGGTGGGTCATCTTTATTTTCACCGGTGATTATTTGGCCGGATTCAGCACCCAATGTGATTTTGCCAAAATATGGAGATTTTGCCCCTTCCAACCGACTTTCAAAAGCGCTCATCTAAACTTTCCTAGGCAGCGGCATTTTTCGACGTACCGTGACAGGTCGATTTCCCCCCCCGCCTTTTCCCCCACCTTTAAACGCTTCCATCGGAGATTTCGCCGGCGACGGTTCGACGTACAACACAAAATCGACGCCTGGAGTCGTCGTCGCGCTGGGTGCCGATGCCAATTTATAACCTTTCTCTATAGCTACATTACTGATTTCTTCGACATTCCAGTGATGCCTACCTCTATCAACAAATTCAAATTGTTCTACAGGCCTCGCCGCTCGTGGATCGGTTACGGTTCTGGTTGTTCGCGGTCTTCGTTCATATACTGAGCAAATCATATTAAGCCCTTTCTATGTACTTTTTGCACTTACAAATACCATGCTCCCACTCTCCACGGTGACTGCACCATTCCATTAATCCAATTTTGCAGCCGCCAAGCGGTTTCATGGATATGCATTTGTTTAAAATTCTAGGCTGGATCGAATCCATAAAAATGTATTCAGGAGCTCCTAGTACCACGCCATCAACAACGTGTTCTCGGATTTTGGTCAGTTTTTTTGTGTTTGTTTCCCATCCTGGACTCTGCGTTTTTCGAAAGTGTTCGCATAAATTATCTATCCTGTCCAAGAGGTTATTTCCAGTTGTCATGTTTTTATACTATAGTTTTTGTTTAATCAGTCAAATATTCAGTATCAACCAATTGGTCAATGCGCGTTCGATACATCATTGTTCTTTGCACGCGTTCCTTGGCCACAGTGAATGATTTGCAAGTGCCATTTTCACGCTTTGCATTCTGGCCGCCGGCGTAAGCAGATAGCGGCTTGACCCAGTCTAGATCATTCCAGTCGGTGTCGAAAATGTCCGTGTTAGGACACTCTGACGTGGTATACGCCATCCACCGCACACCGAGCATTATACTCAATTTTGGATTGTTTTTGATTTTTTTTGGTGAGTATCCCGCCAACGCAGCCTTGTTAGTAGGCATAATCTGCATCATACCAACCTCGCCGAGTTTCCCGACTACTCCGTTGGTAACAGAACTTTCTTTGGCGATCATCCACGCCACGAGCAGATGGACATTTTTGTGTGTCGGTAGTTGTCCCCCAATATCCGTGGGGCTATCTTGATACATTGTCACAGCGTCGATAACGTACTCAGCATATTTGCTGGACATTTCCCGCCGTGGGTCAGTCTGTTTAGCGCCGTCGTCGTCAAAAAATAATTCCCAGAGTTTGATCACTTCCCACCGCATGAGCGCCAAATCTGGCTCATATTCAGCCCGGTCTGGTTCCCCCCTTGCCCCTATAAATTCAACCGGAAGCTCGGTTGTATACTCGGTGTCAGAAAACAACGCTTGGGATTCACACGTTTCTAAAATATCGTCGCTTTCAATAATCAATTGTTGTGATGGCACCACACCGCTTTGTTCTGCGCCTATGTCCTTCAAAAAGATCATATACCCCAGTGTTAAAAACGCTACGCAAGCGAACACTAAAAGTGCAACTAATTTTAATTTATTAAGTAACTCGTGCATATTTTACCCCCTTTCGAGTGACGGAAAATATCCCGTCTCGTTTTTGGGTTCAT
Organism: FCB group bacterium; assembly: GCA_024231695.1. Taxonomy (GTDB): domain Bacteria; phylum Zixibacteria; class MSB-5A5; order GN15; family JAAZOE01; genus JAAEQF01. Next base: position 64,842 of record JAAEQF010000587.1, on the reverse strand, counting down.
TATCGAAAAAATATCTCTGTTCGGTTGGTCTTATTGCGATTATCGACGGTGCAATCTTTGAAGTTTTCGATATACCAATCTATGACTTTATCGATTTCACAAATTTCGTCTGGAACCCTGTGCCATATCTCTCTATGTCCATCAGTCTTAACTTGGATTCGCGGATCATTTTGATAAATTCTCTCAATATGGATTTGAGTGCCGTCTTTAAGATATTCACTAAGAAAAGCATCCTTCACCTTTGAATATTCGATTGTCATTTTCTCACCATCCTTCTATTTATTTGGTACTTTGTCCTTTTTGCTCTAGCTGTCTTAAAAACACTTTTCCTTTTTCTGTGACTATAAAAGTGATGCTTGTTTCCGGCATAAATGGCGGGCTTTTTATACGTTCCATATATCCGTTTTTTTCTAAAATCTCTAAGTCTTCGTAATCATTATGGCCGGGACTAGCAGCAAAATGATTTCTATTCCATTGAGCTGAAGCGTTTCCACCAAGTGTATGAAACATTAAATCAATTTGACAAAAAGTAGGCATATTAATCCCCCTCTTCGCTGGAGGAGAGGAACTCGTCAAACGCTCTACCTGCATCTCCAATCATCGTTTTATAACCGTTTCTTAATGCGTTAAGTTCTTCCATCACTGTGCTACAAAGCGTTTCGACATCGGCTGCAATCGGGCCATCCCAGTCGAATGGTTTATCCCACCTATCTGGAAGTTGGCGAGGCGTTTCAAGCACTTCATTTGCCTCTACTTCACTCGTAAAACATACGCTATAGAGGTTAAAGTCTCGTTCTGTCGTTTTACTAGTCTTCGCATTTAGATGTCGGTCACAAATCATTACTTCGACAATCTTAGCGTCTCTCAATTTAGTAAAATTGTTTTTGGCCTTAGACACCTCCCACGGATCTAAATCTGCATACATTATAAATGCTTTTGTTCCTACGTTTAAAAAATTCATATTGTGTACCTTTCTTTCGGAATCAAAAATTATTCCATCGCTTGATCACAGCATGGGCAAAATTGTGGGACATTTTCAACATAGCTTTCGCCTCCACACTCTCTACAAACTTTTTCCTGCGTGACTTTTTTTCGAAATGTCCCCATCACTATTTGTGGTTTTATATAACTCCAACGCGTTGCTCCACACTCTTCGCAAGGTTCAGTTGAACATTTTGGTTTTTTCATCCATTTTTATTCTTTCGCGCCTTCATTAGGGTAAAGGAACGCGTCAATCGCACTACCATCGTCAAAACGTTTTAAGTAGTCAGAAATACATTTTGGCATTTCTTCCTGCTCGTCCATCAGCCAAAGCAACACTTGTTCATAGTCGGTGCGCTCCCAACCGGAAGAATCGATCATCCCTACCTCGGAAAGCTTTGACATCGGAATTTTGGACAACAGCCCTTGCCATTTTTCAGAGCCAGCCATCGCCACCTTCATCGCGTCAGCTAACTTCTGGTACAAAACTTCAGGAGGGGCATCTGCATCGACTTTTTCGGCTTCAGGAAAAAACAATTCTCCTAGCTGCTCATGTGTCCACCCCCTATTCATTAGCCGCTTTTGTACCGCCATGGTTGACCGATAACAAAACTGCGCGAAATCTGACACTACTATAAGCAATTCTTCAGAGGTGATGCCTTCGGGGATACGAATGTCAAACACAGAGCCTGCCGCCGGCGTCACGATGCACAACGGTTCGCCTGTTTTAGGGTGTTGAATCCTAATTTCAGGCAGCATAAATCTTAATTCTTTTTTTACAGTTAAATCGTTCATTTATTCTGCTTTCATCGAGTAATAAATATCGCCGACTCGATCCTCAAATGGTTCCAAGTCTAGCCCCGTTGCATCCCATTTTTTAGGGGCAACATTGGCGTGGATGACCAATCCATTATGTTTTCGGTATTTAGTATCGAAATCCGGATCTGGTAGGACCTCGTCTACACGAGTTGGAAAGCCTGGAGCTCTATTGATAAACCCAGCGACTTTGTTACGAGCAAACCACACGCCAGCGGCTAGATGTGCCAATGCCTCCACCTGGTTGTTAGGCATCATGAACACAGTCCTATGTTTTCCCTGGGTGTACACATTCCCTGTTTCATGCGGTGTCAACCCAAGACGCCGGCACTTCTCTGGCCTATACGCTTCTGGGTTTCTCAACGCACGCGGATACAAGCAGCACTCCACACCAATCGAACACCTGTTTTGTTTCCCACCATGCCAGGCGATTTCTTTGGCATCCATGGTTTGATAAATAGTTCCGTTGTCGGCCTGGATAAATTGTACCGATAGACGGCGCTCGTTGTGGAGAGTGTTGAAACACACACCGGGTAAGTACCCTCCAGTGTGGTGGATCATGAACTGCCTGATATCTACCGCCTTGCGCCCGGTACGCGGAAACCTTCCGCCGTATCGCTTCCCCTTGATGACCCTTACGGTCTTCATTTTTCCTGTTTTCCGATCCTCCTCACGAATGACCTTCTTTTTCTTCAAGTATCCGTTTAAACCACGGTACTCGTACCATTTTACCACCCTGACACCGATGTCAAAAAGTTGGCCAAAAAATACGATGCTGTTATCGTGGTTTACGTCCGGTTGATATTCATTTACTGGATACGTCTCCACCATTCGGCACCTCCATCTTACCTGTCATCCTCATTCCTGCCAGACAAACACCAACTGAACGCAATTTCAAATCTGCCACTTCCCTTATGATTTTTAGTTTTTCGTCCGTCATTTCGGCGTCATCAATGAGCCCTTTGTAAAGTTCCAGCTCGTCTTGTATCATAGTCAACGCCGCACGTTTAGCCAGCTCCGCCATGATTCCAAGCACTTGGTTGGTGTCCATTTTTTTGTCAGAGTCCTTTTTCGTGACTTCTTTGAGAGAAGTCTTGTGAACGATTTCTGTCTCTGCCCCTCGTTCCTCTATTTTTTTTGCCTTATCCTCTTTACACATTGCGATTCTCCTTTTGTTCACGCGTTGGTACTATTTCGATTACAAATGGGCTATTGTGGAATCGTTCCACAGTCTACTTTTTTAGTAATAATTTTGCGTAGTTGCATCAGTTTAAGTACTTCGGTTTCTTTTTTTGATTCTCCGGTATTATCCCCTTTTCATCCTCTATGTCGATAATTCGCTGTTTTAGCACGGTATTTAGGTCAAGTAAGTCTAAATTTAATTCCGCCAATTTATCACAATCCTTGATAAGTTTTTTGTTTAACTCAATTAGCCCTTCGTTCATTTCAATGAGTTCTTTTTCATCATTCGTCATCACGCCTCCACCCCTTCTTGTTCCCTGTCCCAAAATTCCATGAATAGATGTTGACCGACATGCCCAAAAAGGAATGGGGCCGTGAGTTCTACCCAATACTTAAAATAAGTCATCGGTTGTTCGAATATCACCTCTTCGGATTGATTCATTTTACCACTTTCAGGTTGATTTCTACTTTCGTGTCGTTTGGATATTTGGCGTTCAGTTTTTCCATGCACTCGTGGCTACAAGCAAATAGTACGGCTGATTCGATTCTTTTACCGGGCTTTGGTCCATCTTCAAAAAACGAACGTTGGAACCAGTCTCTGGGTTTTGTGAATAAATAGTCTTTCACGTGTACCCCCTCATTTACTTCACCACACTCTTCACAAATAAAAAATATCGGCATCAAACACCAGCCTTTTTTCTGTACACAGTAAGCTCTTCGAGACGTCGTTTTCGTTCTTCTTCTTTCATGCCTTCTTTGTCCGCATAGAAGTACCCTTGTAATATCAAGAAATCCATTTTGGGTGCCCAACGTTCTGACGTGCACTGAAACTCGGAACATATTCGAGGGCGTTCATTCCTTGCCGTACAAGTATAGCCGTCCTCCCCTTGAGACAAAAACACGCAGACGCCATCAACCGCAAATTCCGGTTCCCATTCCCTATGCACCTTCTTAATCTCGTACTTGTTAGGATTGCTTTCTATATCAACACAAGAATTTTTCCCTAAAAGTGCTGCTTCTTCATCGCTGAGACGTGCTAAAGTGAGGACCATGCAACACTCACCGCAGCGGAGACATTCACCGTCGTCGGTCTCATCTTTTCTGCGTTCTTCTCTATTCAATTCGTTCGCCTTTTGGTCCGACTTTTTGGTATATTTTCCATTAAAAACTATAGATGTTGCCTGAATCCGGGTTATATATAGAGAATCGAGTATTTAATTGCGCATTCATCCATTTAGCGATATGCTTTAAATCTTTTGGACCTGTATACTTTTCTACTATCTCGTCTGACCAAAACATCAATACAGCATCTGTTATATGGTTGTTTTCGTGGACAACCGTTTTTAACATAAAATCACGGGTACTCTTCATGCCTTTTCGAGGAGACAATATCACATAAGTGACAATAAATTTAGTGTTCTTCATCTTCTTACTGCCCGCCTTTCATAGAGCTCTTTTTCCTCTAACACCTTGCCGCAATTCAGGCAGATAAAGGCACATGAAAAAGTTAAACTAGCGCTACGAGTAAAAATGTCCGGCAACGGAGAATCACAAACACACTTGTTGAGTGTTTGTTCCAAAAACTTGGTTGCACCCTCCATGGCGATAGCGGCTGAAGTCATGGCAAAAGCGGTAGCGACAGCACGCGAATGTTTCCCCATATTGTTCAAAACAGATCTTACGCTCGCCCCGCCCCGAGGTGATTTACCTCCTCAACGAATTACAGCGATACCTTCTGGCGCTTTTTCCTTGAGATATTCGTAAATCGAATTGACGGCTGCCAATTTCCACATATGACCACCGGCGGAACGTAGGGACACACGGGGGAGGCAACCTTCAGCATGGTGTATACGGAGTAAGAACTTGTCCGTCGGTTGTTCTACCTCTGGGAAAGTTCGATAGGGTTTCAGCCCTACAATCGGATCTAGTTTTACCTTGCTTTTCTTGTGCCCGATACTCGCCTTGGTGACAACCTCTTGAGCAATACCATCGTCATCGGCCGTGGTGACTCCCCCGACCGTTATGGACGACACCAAATCGATAATCTTCTTTTTGTTGTCCGTGTCGACAAAGTTGCACTGCAACCGAATGATAAAATCCTCAATACTCATCTCCCTTTCGAATGGAAACGAGCACCCGTCAATAGTGGACACCGCAAAAGTCTCACGATTCCGCCACTTATCATCAAGTGTTGAGCGCAAATACACGTTGTTTGGGCCTGCAATGTAAATTGAGCACGACAGCTTTTCGGCCTTTATCATATCGATTAGGCCGTCCAGTGTGCTTAGTTTCTGTTCGACTGCTATAGCCGGAGCCATAGGGGTTACGCTTTTCGAAAAATACCCTCGTCCTCCGTCGTCTGTCAGCTGCTGGACTTTGTTGTCAGTTGCCAATTTCGCGATTGACTGGACAAAATCATCATTGAGATCTTTCCACATTTTACTTTGTTCCTTCCGCGCCACCGTTGGACGCATTTATACGGGTCACTTCGCCCGTCTCCTCGTCAAATGACTCCTCAAAAGACATTTGCTCCATGTTTGGGACGTATCCCGTTTCCCTATTCAGAAATAGAGGCTGAACGCCCGCAGCGTCCGACGGCAGCTTAGAGTCTGCCTGGTACTCAATCATGTACTCTTGGCGCTCCTTGCCCTTTACCGGCGTGATTTTGACCACCAACGTCACTTTTCTTGTAACGCTAGGATCCTTATTGATATCGAGAATGTTCTCGACAGCACGGTCTAGCTCCTCGTTCAGTTGGCTTATCGCCTCACCATTCCCGAGTGTTTCGGCCGTCAATTTTCTAAATCCATCAGGCATTTCAATTCAATCCTTTCTATTTGCGTTGTTGACATTGCGTTTTTATTTATAAACTAACTGCTTTGGTGTTGCAAGTTTTTTCTGCAAAATCCACCGTGACACGTCTGCTGCAGCACTCAAATTATCTGTGCCGCCTTCTCATACCGTGGTGTTGCGACGGTTGCTTATTTCGCTGCAGCATTCCTAACCTCGATATCAACGGCCTCATCACTAGGAATAAACTCCCTGATCAACCTCAATACGGTCGATTTATCAATACACGGGTTCGATTTGCCGTCTGTGTCTTCGTTATCCATTGTAAGAGCAGCAAGTTTACTGAACACTTGATCACGTCGTTTGATTTTCTCACGGAGAACGTCCATTTCTTCCTGGATGTCATCGTCAACAGACCTATCGAAAGCATCTATCACGTAAAACGCGCAAGTATTCGGCTTTGACAGCATGCCGCCAGTTACGTGCATATAGACCTTGGGCACCTCATCAAGACATATCGCATAATCGTGGAGTTCCTTTTTTACCTGATCAAAATTCCAGGAACCGTCCTCATTAGTGACAAGATCTTTCCAGTAGAAATCAAACATTCGGAGATGATCGCCTATATTATCCTCGCCCAGTTGACGGCTATTATAGTGCAGCACTGGTTCTGCTTTCCTTTTCCATTTCATCAAAACCTGACACTGTTTTTTCAACTTCAAAATTTCAATTCCAGCTGCTTTAAGTTTTTGCTTGTCCGTTATGATTTTTTTCTTTTTTTCAACCATCTGAATCCTCCGCAATCCTAGCCGCCTCTGCCTCAGCTTCTTGAGCCTTTTTTTCTTCCATCTCACGCATTAAAATTGAATGTTTGCGCCTTATATTCAGATCTCCTATTTTCTGTGCCCTTTTTTCTGCGTGAGAACCCCTTTTTGGTACACCCTTTTTTTGAGGCTTTTCGTCTACCGGCATTTTGATTTTGATTTTTCGCCTACTCATTTGTGCACCTTTATCGACTAACCGATGTATTTAGATAACCCCATATTATAAAGTTCATCGTTGGTAACATAACTACGTTTCCCCCTACTACCGCGAAGTTCTGACCATATCTTAACCTTGCACATCGCCGCCGCCTCTTCTTTAAGGGCGATCTCACTTTTTAATAATTCATTTTGGAGTTGCTCATTTTTTATATCATTATGAAGATATAAAAGGTGAATCACCTTTTCGATAACCCAACAAACAAGCAGCGCTATTACCAAAATAACAAATAGAAATGAAAAAAAACCTATCATAACGAACTCAAATCAACCGTCTCAAATTTGATTCGCCAGACTTCGGGATTCGTGTTGAAAAAGAGGCCTCTATCTTTGTAGATTTTGTTCCACAGATCCTCGTATGCGGATAGCGCACTACTAAAAAACTTTTCTTTCGTTGCGTTCTTGTCCCAATGATGCCCGATAATAATGGGAGACTCCTGTCCCTCGTTTTTATAACCCCAAAAGTCAAGTATCCCCTCCGCGATGGACTGTCTTTCCGTTATGTCATGCAGATGCTCAACAAAAACGCCGACGTTGCGAACAACCCTGTTCGGTATCCATTTCGGCATAAACATCGGGGGGCGCCATTCGATACTACTTGCGTCGCCTTCGTAGTCCGCACGATAAATCGCATGAGACCTGTCACCTTTTCGGTCTGGCTCGGTGTTGTTGCCGTCACTATCGACTAGAATGTGGGCACCGGTAATAAGCAAATAATCACCAGGTTTTCCGTATCGGCATTTTTGCAATTTGCCAGCTGCGTTATATTTCACCGGCCGGCGAGTCTCGGTCTTTATCCCTTTGTCAATCGCCCTTATCATGCTGTCTGTGCATGGCATCCTGACGCCGTTTTCAGTGATTCGTTTTGGAAGTATTAGCATTCTATTTCCTTTCATTTAAGTTTGCTATAAAAGCCTCTGCCTTTTCCATTCTCGCGTAAACGCTTTTGTAATCTAGACAGTGTTCGCAGTACTGAGATATGCAGGAATTCTCGACGCTCACCTCTATTCGCATTCCGCACCGAAGACAGTTTTTGAATACGGTTTCAGTCGTCTCGTCGTCGTCTTCGTCGTCGCCCCACATGTCCATATATTTATCATAGCATTCCTTGCAATTGCACCAGCCATCCTCGATAAGGTGGATTTCCTTCTCATCACGACCAACCATCCTTTTACATTCACGACACTTCAACGGGCCACCGTTATCAGCTCGGCAGCCCGCTACTATCTGAACCGACGAGACCTGTTTAGCTTCAAGGGTATCCCAGCTGATTACTCCGTCATCTACCTTGTACCACTTGCGATCCCTATCCTGTTTATTCAATTGTTCGATGATCTCGTCAGTCGTTAAGTTTTCGCCCTTCACTATGATACCTTCGTCCGTCATCACGTTGTCTCCTTTTTGATCACGTTATACCAAACTTGAATTGGGGGCTCAGCGGGGATCGAACCCGCATGTAGCAAATTGTTTGTTCGAAAAAACGAAAGACCAGAAACATGGAGGGACGAACAAAACAACCTGCCGTTTATCATCTTCCAACCAAGTGAGCCCCATAACCTCACACCACTAAATTAGTGATCAACCAAACCTTTTGAGGTTCCTCGAACCTAGCAAAATTATGTTTGCCATCTTCGCATCCCAAAGGCCGTATTGTTAAATTATCTGGTTCCGTTATTAATACACATGTTGTCGGAATCCACCGTTGAGTGAACAATTTTATCTTTTCAAACAAAACAGAGTTAATGCTTTTATTATTCTGAGAATATGAAAAATCAAGATCCCAAGTGTTCCTAAGTGAACACACAAAATAATCCCATACACGTGGATGCATATATGCCACAAAATTACGCCAATCATCTATCGGGCATATCTGTTGATACACAGTTTCAATATGTCCGCGTACAAGTGGACTGCTTTGAACATCGACAATATTGCACCTTTTTGCCTCGGTCATTATCTGTTCTATTTGCCACTTCTCTAAATATTGCATGATTGATTCCTTTTTAAGAGCGACAGGCCAAGAGGGATTCGAACCCCCAACATCCGGGACTGGAATCCGGCGCTCTACCAGTTGGAGCTATTGGCCCATAGTGGCGGCGAGCGACCGGTACCACGTTTAGGTCTTTGTCGGAAACACGCCTGCTCGGTGTCACGTGTCTCCCAAGGTACCGGCCAGCGATGGATTGGTTACCAACGTTCCGCCGTGCCGGTCTTTCCCGGCTGTCATATATGGATAATAAAACCTCACCTTTAAGTATTAACTTAGGCGTCATACAATCGCCCGCCGTCTTTCCGGACTGTCAGAGGTTGGGAAGGTCGGTCAACCCCATAACCCGTCATGCAATTACGCAATCCCCGCAAAAAAGCGAGCCTGCTACCTGGCCATGTCATGCTCATGGTTGTTCCAGGCTTGCAGCCACGAATGGGAATCGAACCCATTTCACACCTTGCTATCAGCATGGGCACCAGCCTCCGGCTAAATCACCATTATTGCTCTGGTTGATTGGCTGTCATCATTAGGCTCAAAATTTCTGCAATGCCCAGAACCATCATGTTCAACTTCAATATAAAAAATGGTAAGAATCGTGCAACGAGATGGTTTATCGTCTGCTGAATCACCATCACAACCTAAGAAATACTTGCATTTATCACACCGTTCAACGGTGTATCCCATCGCATCCAAAATGGCCTTACTGCTTTCGTTATCTAGTTTTTTTTGTTTACTCATTAGCTGATCCCCACTTCGCCCAAAAACAGTCTCTGATTACATGTTGACCAAGGCCGGCAATAATATGATTAACGGTTTCATTGAAAGTTTTATTATTGGCTGGTTTTATTTCAACTTTATAAATAGGGTGCCTGTTTTCATTGTACATCTCTGTTAAACGTACATCCTCAACAGATGGACATTTTTTGAAAATATCAGCCAAATGACTTCCTCTCCCTGGCGCATGTCTTCGGGCTGTGGATTGTATAGATAATTCCTTGGAAGGCTCACATTCTAAGCTTGCCCATATCGGGCAGTTTGGGTGAGGCTCATCCTGGCAATAACATCCGTCCATGTGCAAACAATCGTTGCATTCATCAGCCGGGCCAAACATCAACCGTTTAAATTCATCAAAATTAATCAGTTTTTTTTGTTCACTCATAGTACCTCCAAATAACTCTCCTACCAACTAGATCTTTGGTTAAAATAATCATTTTAATATGACAAATTTACTGAGAATTCATGCTCGCAATTTGGACAAATGACTTCTACATTTTGAGTTCGTTTTGTCTCGTGTTCGCCAATCTCAAAATCATGCATTTCCCAAAAATCTGGCCCGTCAAGTAAATCAATATCTTCTTTGCATTCTGGGCAATTGCAATCTAAAGATATAGACCATGTTGCATTAATTGGTCTCCTTGTAAGTGACAATTCAGATTCTGATTTTGTAGTTTTAATAAGTGGCAAGCCACCGGGTGAGTCGATTATTTTCTTCAATTCGTTTTCAGCTGATTTATTTAGTCCCTTAAAAACCATGATTTACCTCTATTTATCTTTTAGGAAGTTGATCCCACGTCCGGCCGTCAAGTGTGCGCCCCGAACGCTTCTTGCCTACCTTCGCCATCATAGTCGGATTAAGTGCATTCCATTCAGGACCGTCACACTGTCGAAATCCAAGTTCGCCGGCGTTAATGGCGTGGCGTCCATCGGATAGCACAATATGACTTTTCAACGGTCGGCTGAAATCGCTTCCGTTTTGCCACTGGCCCCAAGATTTAAAGAAAAAATTAGTTCCGCAATCGACACACTGATCACGGATAGATCGCACCCAATCTGGATGCATTGGCCGAGCACGTGGACCGGTTTCTCCGCCTGTAATAACGCCATCCAAAAATGGCGAATGATTATGTTTTGTCGTTTCCTTCCATCCATCGTCTTTCCCAGAATGAATGCAGTCCTCGCACCATGTACAATGTGGTTCGCAATTAAATTTGTGTGGCAAAAATGGTGATAAATTTATCGGTCCTAAAAGAGGTTCGACGCTCACAAAACGAACCGCCGCCTGGCAACGAAGCAAATGAGGAATCCGTTCATCCGCTGTCTTTTGATCCTCGACGCTCACACCGATATGGACGTTCGGGAAAACGTCCGGCCAATGAACAATACCATATAAACTGTCGTAGGTAGGTAAGACATGCCATATTGGTTTTTCTCCCCATAATTCCAACATCTCAGCTAGAAGGAGGGCGCGACCAACTTTGTGCGTTTTTCGAATTCCATCTGGATCACGGACAAAACTATATTTTGTGTAGTCAATTCCTTTTAAATGTTTCTGCAACCATTTAGAAAACCATCGTCTCATTCGCTTTGGTCTTTTAGTCAATACAATGAATGTGTGTTGTTTGGCGCGGGCCATTTTCCAGAACACCCACATAATCTGACCGTCAGTTACGTCATCGTGAAATAGATCACCCATCGAACAGGTAAATACCCTCCGAGGTTTTTTCCACTTGTCCGGCTCGTTAATTTTATCTTTGTGAAAAGTCACCTTGAACGGATCATTTTGAGGGTATCCAAACCGACCTTTTAGGCGTTTTGACATCGAACTTGCATAGCAATTCGCGCAGCCGGCAGACATAGGCGAACAGCCGGAAATTGGATTCCAACTCGAATCAGCCCATTCAATTTTAGTTGCCATTTTTAGCGGCCCTTTCGATATCGCGTACTTGATCGAGACTCTCGAACTCTAGTTTTTTAATCAAATTAGCCGTCATAGAAGAAAATTTTCTCCAATGACTAGCCAATAATCTAATTTTCTCTTTACATTCGTCATTTGGTTTATCATGTTCTTTGTACCATCTCTCAACCTTGAGATGACTTACTTTTAGAACTTTTGCCAATGTCTTGTTGGTAGCACGGTCGCTAGATATTATTGCAGCACTAAAACGGGCACACTCTATTAATTCTTTTATATTTTCCATTGTACCGTTCCCCTTTCGCTGTTGAAAAACTAACACGTGTTAAAACTCCGCGCAAGTTTTTTATTTTCTTTTTTTCTATAATTGCCGATATATGTTCAGCTTTTTATACTAAGGATTGTCAGTGAGAAATCGCTCACTTCAACAAGTCCTCGATATTTATGCTTTTTCTACGTTCTTCATTGGTAATATCGCACTCGTTAATATCGCCGAACACACCGGTCAAGTTGCCACGCATTCTGGCCATGTCGCCACGCACATTGGTTAGATCGCCAGACACGTCGGTTAGGTCACCGGATACACCGGTTAGGTCGCCACGGACGTTAGTCATGTCTCCGTGAACTAGATTCAGGTCGCCGGACAATCCTGACATATTTCCTGAAACTCCGTTTACGGAACCCCACACATCAGTTATGTCTCCAGACATTGCTATTAAGTGACCTCGTAAGCCGTCAATTTTTCCTCTCACGCCGCCTAGGTCGCCAGACACGTCGGTCAGATCGCCAGACACGTCGGTCAGGTCGCCGGATACACCGGTTAGGTCTCCCGTCACATTAGTTAGGTTGCCCATTATATCGGTCAGGTCGCCGGACAATCCCGTTAAATCGCCGTATACACCTCTCAGATTGCCTCGCACTCCGGTCAGGTCGCCAGTCACGTCTGGCGGTGGACCGATAATTTTATTCTGTGTCGGAGACGCAGGACCGACGTAATGATAAATTTCATCCTCGCTGTCCGGTCTGTCAGTAACCTTTTCACCGTCCACGATATAATAGCTTATCAATTCTAATTTCTTCAATTTCCGTTTCATTTTTTACTACCTTTCTTGAAGTTGATCCCACGTCTGGCCGTGTTGACGGATACCCCAAACCCTTTGGCCTCAATCGTTGGTTTTTCATCCTGTTCGTCTATTGCCAACATGTAGCCGCCTACTACCCGGGCAACATCGGCAGGTATCGCCGGATCTAAGTCGCGAATTGAGCGCGGATACCATGTTGTAGAAAATGGTTCATCCAATAATTTTACTAAGGTGCCGTTTAAATCGGCATTTTCAAATGGATCTGGATAAAACAATCCATGTAAGTCGCGAATTGAGCGCGGATACCATGTTGTAGAAAATGGTTCATCCAATAATTTTACTAAAGTGCCGTTTAAATCGGCATTTTCAAATGGATCTGGATAAAACAATCCATGTCTTTCTTCTCTGCACCAACCTACCGCTTTAATTATGATTTCTTTCGCTTCAATATCCGCAGTCTTATTCCTCCACGTCATCTTGTAATAAACCCAGGAATTTATGACCTTTGATAGTGATTCCGTCGCCTCAGCAATGAGCTTTGGATCATCAAAATTCTTGTATCTTCTAAACCTAATCCATGTGCTTATTGCATAAGCATGATCCTCAATATTTAACCTGGTAGAAGATGGCCACGGAAATAATGCAATGCATGACGCCCCAAGGCTCCAACCGAGGTGCCAAGGGATATCGAAAACGAGGTGTAGTACAACCGCAGCGATTGCCAAAAACGGCGCCAGAATTTGCGGGAAGCAGTAATCAATATAATACATAATTGGACGGTCCAACGAGTCGGCCACGTGCCGGCATTCGTGTAGATACACGGCAACCGCAGACGCAACCCGGTTTGGACTCAAAACGCGTTCCCTATTTGGTGCCCAGATGGTTTTTCCCAACGTGGTCCAATATGACCGCATTTTTAAGGGAAACAACTTCCAAAATTTGCTTTCTTCTTTGTATTTGACCCGTATTCTAGGGTCGATAAATTTTTTTGATGCATCGTAAAATTCGTTAAATTTCATAAATTATCCTTTCTCATTTTGTTAAGGGACTTACCCAACATGTCCTCTATCTTAGATAGCCCATCGCCTCCGAAAAATGCCGTTATTTGCTCTTCGGTTAACTTATTGCCGTCATTGGTCGCATTCTTGATTGAGGGCTCTTGAGTGGCAAATGGAGGAACCTCAGCGGCTTGTTTGAATTGGGCGGTTTCTTTAAACTTTGCGATTTCTTTTAAAATATCTTCCTTCTTAAACCTATCCCTATGTGGTTCGGGTTGACTTTCCATCGCATTGTTCCCGGACGTGAGTCTCGACTTTTGCGATTTAGAGCAACTATTCGCAAATGCCAGTATATCAGGTGAAATGGCACGCTCTAACCGCTGCTTTTTAACCAATGCGTTGAACGCCCTTTCAAAATTTGCACGTGTTGCGTCGATGTTTTGGGATTTCCCAATTCCGGCAAGGGTTCCGTCACCTGTTTTTTTGTAAGCGGCTCGCTCCATGTCGGTTAAGTTGATGTCATCTCCTCGAGAGTTCGAAGCGACGGCTTTCAAAATGTTCCCCCATGCATCGCTGCTAGTAGGCTCAAACAGTTCTCCTTCTGAAATACTTGCGCATTTATCATGCATCATTCCTATCCGTGGTGGGAATTCGTTGGGCAAACTCATCAATATGTGTGCAGCGGATTGTATAACTTTAGGTGCAAATTTTGATAGCATCCGTTGCCACAAGTTGGATCTTTCAATTGTGATTGCGAAATGGGGTGAATATTCGGTGCAGAATGTTGCCATGACGGCATCAATCGTATCGGCACTTGTTTTGATTTCATTCGTCACGTTTTAATCTCTTTCTTCTTGCTTCTTGTAAAGCCTGTTTTCCTTGTTCTATTTGATTCAAAGCCACGCTTTGTCTAGCCCTACCTATTTGCGTTGCTGGTGGGCTAATTTCATCCATCCACCGTCCTTCGTTTAACCATGTGGCAGGATTGGGCCATTCTGCATCAAATTGCCCTGCTGCTCGGATAGCTTTTTTTGCTTCTATTTGGTTTCTTATTGTATCGACAACGGTGTTGGCGTCTGGCAATCGATCTTTTTTCTTTTTTTCTTTTTTTGATTTTTTCCACGCGTTGATCGCTGCTTTCTTGCCTACTTTTTTGGGGTAAATTGCCCAGAAAAAATTAAAATCGGCGTCACAATCGGCAATTTTCTTTTTAATATTTTTATTGGGATCGGACAGGGGATCGGACAGGGAAGGGGACAGGGAAGGGGACAGGGAAGGGGAAGGGGAAGGGGAATACGTTACCAGGTGATTCGCCGAATCATTACCCGAATGATTACCTGAATCATTTGCCGAATCATTCGCTGAATGATTACCCGAATCATTGCCCGAATCATTTGCTGAATCATTCGCCGAATCATTTACCGAAGGGTTCGCTGAAGGTACATCAAATCGGCTTTCAAATTGCATTGAGAAACCTTCACTTTTTGACTCAACAAATACCCTAACTATATGGTAACATTCATGTTTAAGCCCACAATCAGGAATTTTAACATACTCTTTACTCATCGCTACGATCCCATTCGGATTGATTGGTGGATTTCGTTCAAAATATTTAGGGATGAGAATTACTCTGTGCCGATTATCGTATTTGAATAACCCTTTCGTCAACCCTTCGTTGAACCCTTCCACAAATCGTTTTTCTGGAATTCTAGATTCCTCTATCATCGCGGCCATACCGGCCTTAAAACATCCTAATCCATTCCCCATAGGTGCTGTTAAAACGTAAAAATAAACCAGCCTTCCAATCTCTGACATCACCCAAAATGATTCATCATCCCAAATCTCGCGATATACGCATGTGTAAGGTGGTCTCATTTTTCACACTTTCCACTTTGCATTCGCTCTTTTTCACGTTCCTTTTTTCGTTCACGAAAACGCCGGCCCCTTTCTGCACTCTGGGTTCGTTGCTTTTGCAACTTCGCAGAATGTTTATCGTGTTCTAAAATAATCCACCCCTCAGACGTTTCTTTTATTCGCCGTCCTTCGAAGTTCTTAGAAATATTGTATTCGTCAGGATTTTTTAAAAAATCTAATGACTCAATACATTCTGCCACGGTAACCCCTACGCGCCTGGCAAGGCCTGGTATTGACGCCTCAACAACGCCTTTTTTGTTTTCCATCAACATCATTGTAATCCACGTTAACCGGATATGAGGTGGTTCTTGCCATACAGAAGAGTCCAAAATCGAAGTAGGAATAAAAATGTATTCATTCATGCCAAAACCTTTGCTATGCGACGCTGTCGCGTTGTTATTTCGTTGCGGCATTATGTATTACGCAATGCAACGCTGTCAACGTTTTTTTCTCACAGAATGGATACTAGCCCTTCGGCATTCACGATTTTTATGCGCTGATTTGTGGATGATAGCGCTCTGATTCAACACAGAATCAACCAAGTCCGGGTAACGTTCCATGAGGCTTTTTATCCACACTAACCCCTTGCCGGTCACCGTTGTCGCCCCATATCGTAGCTTGCGACCTGTTTTAACGTTATTCTTGAATTCGTAACGTTCGCCAAATTTATATTCGAAATATCCTCGGTCAATACAATCCTGCATCGGCTCAAGTTCTTTCCTTGAGTTGCGGAACAGGTGCCCCATGTACCGAAGAAAGTTGCAGAGCTGCTGACGGCCGAATCCAATACCTTCGTTGTTGAGCACCTTGGACGCCGCCGACAATGAATAGGTTTGTTCCGATGTCTCGATCCGTTTGGCGAACTCTACCTTTGGCCGGTCGGCTTCGACGCGGGCCTTCAGTTTCTTTCGTTCGCCCTCAAGAGACGCTGCCAGCAATAAAGCATCCTCGAGGTTGTCTGGAATTGAAATCTTGTGATCGAAGAAATGATCCCGCAAGGCTTTGGCAGCCTCGAGTTGAAACTTGATTAGTTTAAGCTGAACATGTTCTGATACGCGTTTTTCGTCAATAGTCGCCAACCACATTGGCACACTATCAACATGAATAAAAAATTGTGATTGTTTTCGGTTGTTTGCATCGTGCGCGGTGATTAGCACCGTGCGTGCCCAAGATTTTTTTTTCAGCTTGACGCGTTGATTGTCGTGATCAATTCCAAGTGGTTCACACATCCGCCGGACAGAGACCCAAAGATCCTCGTCGTCCTTCACACATTCA
Source organism: FCB group bacterium (assembly GCA_024231695.1). GTDB lineage: Bacteria > Zixibacteria > MSB-5A5 > GN15 > JAAZOE01 > JAAEQF01. The sequence goes on along the minus strand of JAAEQF010000587.1, from coordinate 48,082 downwards.
AGCTCATCACCATAGAAATTGAATTTTACAATGTCTGTCATTTTAATACCTCCTTAAAAATAGGATCCTCCGATGAGCCACCGAGCTCAACGTACAGCCCGCAAAGGTAGGGAAAACTCGGTAACTCATCGGAAGATCTTAAAATTTCAAAGTTGCGCAGTTTTGCGGGCTGCACTGTTCTAGATTACCGAATCAGATACTTCCGTCAAGGTTTTTCTAAAAAACACAAAAAAATAAGTAGGAACTACAAAAAAAGGTTGACACTATACACAATGTGCTATAAGTTGATACTCATGAACAACGCAACACACAAAACAAACAACGAAACGGGGAACACAATGAAAAAAATAATCACATGGAAAACTAGCAACAACCAAAACGCCGAAGTAAAACTAACTTTAAACACCAAAGAAAATATCAACGTAGATGGAGATCAAATCACAGTAAAATGTTGTGACTTCGACATTGATGCATATGTCGATAACTCACATATTGGTTATGGCAAACCCGAAAAACTAAACCATCCCGTATTCGCCGCCAAAATTGGATGCCTGGCGATGAAACAAGAAATCCTTGATAAAATCGAAGCCGCTATCGCGGAAATCGAATCTACCGAGGAATGGCAAGAAAAACTAAAAACTGAAAAAGAGTCCGCTAAAATTGACCAAGAATACGAGACCCACCGCAGATCTATGAAAAAACAAATGGGATACTAAATATAAAAAAATGAATGCTTGACGGCATTCCGACCTTTATTTATAAAAAGGATGATTATACGGTGTCGTCAAGGTGAATAGCCAACGCGTAAAAGGTCGCTATTGCAAGTAGCGGCCTTTTTTTATGTGTACATGAAAAAGAATCGATAGTTGGCGTGAAGCTGAACGAAAAGGGCCACGACTGCCATCGTGACTTTAAGCACTACGAAAAGAGTAGCTAGAGTACTCTTTTTATAGCACGTCTTTCTCGCCCAAACCAATAATTTAACGTTTTGTATTTGGATTATTATGTTTAATCGTTGCGCATACTGGCACTTTTAGGCAGGAAGGTGATTTCCTCCCATACAAGACCTTCGTGGTTGCAATCAACCATGTCTTGTTTCACTTCTCCGATAAGTGCGGAACCAGACGCAGCGCTTTCGATGGTTGCCGGGTCGACAACGACAACGCCAGCAGGTTCATCGTCGATGTCGAATAACTCCAATTCCAGCGTCACCTTGTTCGATACTCCATTGAACTCATCAACTAACAACTTCCGTCCCCTTCTAACGGCGCATCTGGCAGTCATCTTTTTAAACTCCATGACGCCTTTTTTGTTAGGCTCGATCCGGAGTTCGTCGAGTTTGTTTAGAACCAATTCCACTCTGTCGCCGTCTGCCTTGATGACAGTCAGTTTTCCCTTGTATTTACGTGCAAATTCCACTGCTTCAACCATTGCCTTTTCCTTTCTATTTAAAGTACTACTGAACAATTTAAAATTGTCAAACCGGTTATCCCCTTTGGTCTTTCACCTGGCCGTTATCCATTATAATCTGAACGTCGTTACTTTCACCAACGACCTCCATCAGAACGATATATCCTTTTTCTTTCGCAATATCGGCTATGACCTTTTTTGCATCCTCGTCAAATAAAGCCCCCTGCCTTAATACTACGGCATTAACCCCCGGGGACATGGCCGCCGCTATCTCAAAAGATGCAAGGAGGCGCTCCCCATCAGACCAAGCGTGCCACGGCTTTTCGTCAAGTATCAACTGGCCGTCCGAGTCAAACTCAACACCATCTAGAGGGAATTGAGACGAAGCGATCAAGTCAAGTTTATCCTGTCGAACCGCCTTTACTTCTTTGTCTAAAACAGTCGCTTTCGATTTAGAATCGGAAAGCTCTTTTGTCAATTCTAAATGACGCTTGTTTGCCTCTACTTTTTCGTTGATAGCTTCGACGTTTACCATTTTTATTCGGATAGATTCCAAATCAACATATTCGTTTGATGCTAAAAATTCATTAGCTTTTTCAGATTCCACTTTGAGTTGTTCTGACTCAGCACAAAGTGCATTTATCCGTTCCTGCAAATTATTTATTTCAACGTCGATCTCATTGTATCGTTTGATACCGCCATCAAATGCATTTCTAGCATTATCGATAGTTTTGTTGTACTTCTCAGCATCACTGAACTCAGATACAAGTTCCGACGCCGATTGTTTTTCATCCGGCACACCCTCATGGTATTCGGCAGCCTCAACAATAGCAGCAATTTTTTTGGTCTTTGCATTCGCTATTTTTCTGGCGTCGACAGCCTTTTTTTCCTTGGTATCCAATTCTGATAAATCTATCCCCATCGAATCACGCAACGTCTGTGAAATTTGGGGGCCGCTCATCTGCCAGATGATACTTGGGTCGATACCTATTGAACCTATAATTTCGTTCAACACTTTTTGCGGGGATGTGATGTTTTTTCCGTCGGGCCCCTTAACGGTCAATGTCTCGCTTTTTTCTGTTATCGCACGGCGGATCTGAAATTCGTTTCCCCCTAAAGTCACTTTTACGAATCCCTTGTCTGCGCCATATCTAAGCGGGTCTTTCTCCATCCCTTTTTTACCCTCAAAGGCAAACATTAAAGCCTGTAAAAGGGATGATTTCCCTGAACCGTTTTTACCACCGACCACAACAAGATTGTCATTTTCAGTGAATTCGACTTCTGCAAATCTGATACATGCTATATTGTTGACCTCAAATTTTACTAATTTTGCTTTTTCACTATTCATTTTTGCCGTTCCCTTCTTTTTGTTTCACTTTTTCTATAAAATATTTATTGCTATAAAGTATTTTAATAACCTCTTCCACTGCCAAAACTTGTTTTTTGTCCAAATTCCAATAATCTAAATAAGTATTTTCGAATGACATCCTAAACGGAAGCAAAGAATGTAACATACAAACGTTTTTATAAGTCCGTACTGGAAATGGCATCCAATCTACCAAACGACAACCACGATTGTAATTTATTCCTAAAGCGACATCCTTAATTTCTAAGGCATAATTTGGACAATTTGAACAACTATTATTTAATCTCAAATCTACTGCTGACGAAAAGCCTATGCATTTTTGGATTTGGTATCGATCCTCTACCAACTCTGTTCTCCATCCATCAACGCCTTCCATTAGCTCGTCCACACTCCTTAATTGTTTGGATCTATGCGTAGATCTCGGTGGTGCTTTCAGATAAGGAGGAAGCCCTTTATCAATACGCGACGGTGGTGGATTCGTATTTTTGCAAAAAATTAATTGCGAAAGAGCATCTATAATATTACGTTTGGGCATCACACCCCCTTTGTCTTCATGCCTCTGGCTTGCCGTGGTTTCCTTGCCGTTTTTGGTGTGTAATCGAGTGGTAATTCACCATTATCGTTGTTGTCTTCTTTTCCCCGTCCACGCTCATATTGTGCCGCTTCATATTCTTCCATCTCGCGTTGTTGAATTGCTACCAACTCTTCTTCATTAATCTCGTCCGTTGTGGGCACATGCGCTGACGGATCTTTTCCGGACGGTGTTCGCCCTTCTTTTTCTGCTTGTAGTGCGTCTCGTATTTTGTCGTTGGTGCTTTTTTCGGTTTTGCTCGGCTCTACGGTTTGAACTTTTTTCTTTTTTTCCACCGGCGCCGGTAGATCCGCAGCAATATTGAATAGCTCTTCTCGCTTTGCCATTCCTGATGTGATCGATTGATAAGCGCCCTGCAATTTGGGGATCTCAAGCGGTTCAGTTGCTTCCATATTGTGCCCCAGAAAATCCTCCAGCATCGCAACACTAATGCCTATCTCCTCAAAACTTACAACGGCGTCACGAATGCGTGTTTGCAACGGCCGGCCATCTCCTTTCGCCATTGTTTTTTGGCATTGTGAGATCGCATCTTCTACTAAATCCGCCGGCAAGCATTGAAGGACGACGTTCCTTACGTTTCGTTGAGCTACCGAGGAAATATTTTCTGCGATGTCCCGCTCTGCTTTCAATAGATCACCGCCCATATATCTATTTTTGCTTATAATGAGTTCTCTTGATACCCTCAAATTCGATTCGAGATCATGGCAGAAAACTTGGACAAGGTGACCACCTTCAAGCTTTTCAATAACCTTAAACCCCATATCGAGATTTCCCCAGGCCGAGGCAAGGGATTCTGCCAAGCGAATCGTTGGACCAGAAACAAGCGTCCCGCCACGCCGATATGCAAACAATGCCTTTTCTGCAAAACGAAGACGGCTACAGGCAGCCTTCATTCTTTTCCAAGAAGCGATTTCCCGCCGAGGCCTCTTTGCCGCCATCACCATCGATGCTTGAACGCTTGCAATCGCTCGGCTAGATTCTACGTCCATTCCACCCTGAGCGCTCATGATTTCGCCCGTGTCGGAATGTCCATTTGTTGCTAAAGATTCCGGAGTATAAATTTGTGTGTCTACCATTGTATTAATCTTTCCCGCGCTATGCGCGTTTTGTTGTTATTCTGGCTCAAAAATTGACTTGTCAACAAACTCAATCGCGTAGCCATTTTTCTTCACCGACGCCATACATATTTCGGGCGTTTGCTCCTTCACGTACTGGAGCGCGTAGCCATCTTTCTTCACCGACGCCATACATATTTCGGGCGTCTGCTCCTTCACATACCGGAGCGCGTAGCCACTTTGTTTCACCGCCGCCATACATATTTCGGGCGTTTGCTCCTTCACGTACTGGAGCGCGTAGCTATCTTTCTTCACCGCCGCCATACAAATATTAGGTGTCTGTTCCTTAACGTGCCGGATCTCGTAGCCATCTTGCTTCACCGCCGCCATAGCATCATCCGCAGTAATATTTTTAATGGATGATTCCTGCGCATTAGTAATTTTAAGAAACTCTGACAATTTCATGGTCATACCTCCCTGTTGATATAGGTAATTTTTTTGCGTGTAGAAATGTACTTGCACCCCGCCAAATAAAAGGCGCACCATTCTGGACTACAGCGCCAATGATCGGGGTCACATGGTTGAAATAATCCAGCTTTGCGCATCTTTACTATTATTTCTATCCGATAGTCGAGTTCAATCAAATCGCTTTCATCACGGAACGTTTCCACCATTTGATGAACCGGTTTTTTTGCCTTGGTGATTATATGGTAAACAAACCGTTTAGGGCTCGCGTTCAACGTCTCTTTGACGCCTGGGATATAAAACGTTGGCTGGACTTGCGCCGTCGCTTTAACCTTAGACCAACGATTTTTTGAACTCTTAACGTCAATCACGTCGTGTGTTTCGTCCAGTACATCAATTTTTCCGGTGTGGATAACTTCCGGGTTTGCATCTCTTATGAATTCAATCGTTGTCTGTACCGCTACCGGTTGGATCAACGGGGCAACAGACTCCCCAAGCTTCCGGGCCAACTCAACGGTTTTATCCTTCGATTCTGCGATGAACTGTTCAGACCGGCTCGCGTTCTCCTTTGTAAGCAATAATCCTTCTTTTCTTACTCGTTCAGTAAACGCCGTTGCCGCCGCGTCTTCAAACATATCGAGTGGTAGGTCTTTCCGAGTGGCCTGCTTTTGGATAAAATTTACATTTGCCGCCTCATCCAACCCTGTACCCATCGCAAGAGCAATACCAGGCGGTATTTTACGCCCCAGGATGTAGCGCTGATAATAGGCTGCTGCACAACCGAAAAACATTGACACTTGTGTGGGCGATATTCTTAAATTCACGTTATCCGTTCCCCTTTTTTTATGACCGTTTCGACGGCCGTTATTCTGCTATAATAGCACACTCCGCCATCGTTGCAAGATGTTTTATTTATTTTCTTTGTATTTTTTTATGTGAAGATTTTCTACTAGAATGAAATTGGGGGCATGATGATCTCAGCATAATCAACTGGAGACACTGGATCCACCAACTCAAAAGGCTTGACCTCTAACGCGTATGCAATCCGTTCTAGTACAAGGATGGTGGGATTGTTCATCTTTAAGATAGGCGACCACCATGACGGTAGCGCGTTGATCCTATGTGCCGCTTCGAGTTTTCTTATTCCTTTTTCTCTAAGAATCATTTGGACTCTGGCTGACACATTCGGTTTTTTTGGTTCCCAGCCTTTTTTTAATTGCGGCTCGCACATCGCCTCGAAAATGTAATTTTTTTTCAGTTCTTCCTCTACATCACCACCCTCCATGAGGTATCTAATAGACACGCCAATACCACATGATATTTTGTAAAGCTGGCGCATTGTAGGATTGTTGTGAAGCAAAACGCTGCCAAGACTTCCGGAAGGCATCCCCGCACGCTTAGCGACAGAACATTTTGAAAAATTTAGTTTTTTAAGAGCTTTATCGAAATTGGTTTTGACATTGATCGTGCGAATATTCAGCATCTTTTTGGCCGACATTTTTTACTCCTTGGAGGTTGAATTTTACCCTAAAGCTATTTAATATATTAGCATTTCCGGCGTTGCTGTCAATATGTATTGTTCAATAATTGTCATTATTGACTGCCCGGTAATCATGAGTTTATGCATTTACTAGTTAATATGATTTCCATCTATTCCAGATGAATGACTTGACACCTGACCTTCATGGATTATTTTTTATATAGTAGCTATGGAGGAACCATGAAACGAAAAAATGTTTTTTTATTAGTGATATGCGCTTGGGTGTTGAGTTGTTCGGTGCATGATTACGATGATGCTTTTTATGTAGAACCTAAAAATATTGAATTCGATTCTGACGCTGACAATATTGATAATGGAGGTGACACCGACATCGATGTCGACACTGGCTCCGATGGTGACTCTGACGGCGATAGTGATTCAGATAGTGATGCGGACGCGGACACCGATACGGACACTGATACAGATACTGATACCGACACGGATTCCGACACGGATACAGATACGGATACGGATGTCGACACAGACACCGATACAGATACTGATACTGACACAGATACTGACACTGACACAGATACTGACACTGATACTGACACAGATACTGACACTGACACAGATATTGATTCGGATTCCGACACCGATACAGACACAGATACCGACACAGACTCGGATACCGATACGGATACTGATACAGATACAGATACAGATACAGATACAGATACAGATACAGATACCGACACTGATACGGATACCGATACCGACACGGATACGGATACCGATACCGATACGGATACCGACACGGAAATACCGCCGCCCGTGAATCTACTCATGAACCCCGGAGCCGAACAAGGGATGGACAACTGGACCGTAAAAGGAGTCTTTGATGATTGTTTCACCGTATCAGCGTATAACCCAAACGCCCCAGACGGTAGAGCGGTGTTCGCGAATAACGGAACCGCGTGCGGACTAGTACAATACATTAATTTGTTGGACCACTTCACCGAAGAACAACTTGATTCTGGAAATATGAATGTAACAGTCGGAACGTGGTTCTGCAGCAAGGGTAGGTTGGACGATTTTTCGATGGAAGTAAGGCTAAACGGAATAAGGCCTGACGGAAAATTTGGCAAAATAGAGATTTGGTCCGACTCCGGAACACCTCCCCGATGTGATCCGTATTGGGACAAATGGATAAACTCCGATCACACGTTCGACGTGGATTATACTGGTGTTAGAGAAATCAGATTTGCATTGTCGGCACCTAAATCTAATGATTCTCAATTTCAGGAAATTGGACTGCACATCGACGGCAATTATGTTTTTGTAGATTTTCGCTAAGCAGGTTTCAAAAATATTATTTACTCTCTGATACTTCGGGTAGTTCTGGCACTCCCTGCCAATAGCCGAGAGTCACGCCAGCTCCTGCGATTGCTCCACCAAAAATAAACCCAAGATATACCAACCATTTTAGACGGGTATTAGTGAAAAATTTCTCATCTGATTTAGGTTTTCGGAAGGAACCTGACGGAGGAGTCGTTTTGATATGTCTACGAGCACGATCCATCGCGTTGGCATAAGCAGGGCAATCGTTTTTGTGTTGCACCATTGCATCACTAATCTCATTTCTGATTTGTTTTAGCTCGGTCCTCACTTGTTCCGGTATTTGTTTTAAATCTGGGATTACATCATTTCTAAGCTCGTGCCACGCTGATTTGGTCGATGCTTCAACGGCGGTAAGACGTTTTTCTGATTCTAATCTGGACTTCCTAAATTCTTTGATAGCTTCGGTAAATCCTTCAACAATAGTATCAGATTTAGCAAATTTAACTGCGCATTCTGTTCGAAGTGGATCTGTATCATGACTCACTAGTTCCTCCTGTATAAGCTTCCCCACATCCTCCTCCATATTATTAACCGGATAATTTAGAAAATGGCATAAATCCTATTTTGGAATCATCGTTTTCATAAGGGATGTTCCAGATCCCAGGTCCCCAAGCGCAAATTCTGCCAGGTTCTTTTCCCGAAGTTGTCACCCTTGCTTCATTGATTTGATAAACTCTTTGGGGGGTATAGATATGATCTTTTTTGCCCGCGAGTTCGGCGCCGTGAATTGCGAAAACACCATAATTATCCCCTAGCCTGGCATCTCCTGTTGTATTCATGCAAACTTTTATCCACATCGACACGCCGTCGAAATCTCCGACCATTGGCTTGTCTACAAACTCTTCCTGATAAACCGGAATAAAAAACTGATAGTCCTTAGTATTGTTATTCCAATCCCACCATTTAATCGTTCCAAAACAATCGTTCGGGTACACTATTGTATTGGGCTCACCATCACCGATCCCCACGACATTACGATATCCCGGAATTAATACTTCTCTACACTGAGTAGCTGTGAACCCCATCGTCCCCTTACCCGTCGATGCGCCAACACTATCAGCAGGCACAAGCCAACTGCCTGCTCCGCTTATTCCTACGGAGAAAAAAACTTCATTATCTTTTGATATTGTCAATCCCCCCTGGGGATAACATGGGGTACCGCCAGTGGAGAGCGGATCTCCTTTATCCTGGATAACGCCACTACCATCAACAGAAGACATGCTTGCAATAGGTGTTCCCGTTCCAGCCAAGTCGACATTCTCAGCCCCCTGGAGAACCCAAATTTTATTCGTCGAACATCTGATCCTACTATCGGTTTTTCTTGTCCCTAATGAACCTGTCGTAACAGGAATGTCTGTTGACCATATCCATTTAAGCAACCCTCCATCATCCCATAGTTTCGCGTCATAACAATGCACAGCAGCAGCAGCACCGCTTGCAGATCTTTGTGCAAGCACATAAATACGTTCGCCGTCCGAACAAACACCATACAATTCTGCATTTGCATTAGCCGTGGTTAACGGCGTTCCAGACGCGTCGGCTGTACAAATACCATAATGAGTTGTTAAGAAATTATCGTGATTATCAACGAAAGTACGTACCACAACACAGTCACCACTATAACGATCACCAACTGCATATACGCAATGTTTATTTTGATCGTATGCCCAGCCTTTGCATATGTCCACTAAATCATCAGAAATAGTAGCAATAGTATTGTTTTCGCCGTGCCCCCACGTTTTTTGTGAGGTGTCGGAAAGATTAACACCTTCCTTTAACTGAGAAGGGGGGGAAAGATTCGGGCTCCCCCCTCCCTCCGTTAAGCAATTAGTATGCGCACCTTGTAATAAATATTGATTCTTTTCCCACGAATGTTCACCCCTTACGATACTATCCTCGTCGCCCGGTCTCTCAGCAAGGCGTTTTGCTATGTTTTGCAATTGTAGTTCGAGGTTGGCACCTTCTAAAAGGTCCTGGGATCCCGTTTTGCCCAAAAAATAACCATCGGGTGGGTCAGAATAAGAAGCTCCATTTTTAACTTTTGAAAGAGGTATCCATGTGCCAGTTAAACTGTGTACTAATACTAAATCTCCGAAATCAGTTGAGCTATATTTTATAAATACCGCAGCTTGCCCGCCGGCTGCATTTGTAATTAACCCACTTGATGCCAGCGCTGAATTATCCTCAAAATTCAGAAATGCCCAATCATCATAATCTGTAGCACTAATTGATGCTGTTGGGTGCTGCGGTGGATCGCCATTAATATGGCCGTCTAAAGCCGTACCAATCTCAGTTAAGACATCCCCGATCCTATCAGCAGTCCAACTGACATAGCCATTAATTGATGTCCATCCTTGCATTCCCACACGCTCCGCTCCGCTCGTAGATGCTAAATCATGCACGATAGCATCTAATGCCTCAAAAACATTAGTGGGAGGCGGTGAAGTCCCAGAAACAGGTTGTCCCCCCCACCATGTAGAGGTGAAAGAAAAAGTGAATTTATCGTCGATATAATCAGCCAATTCCCTTAACTGATCAGACACAGACCCTCTTGCAAGGTCGGCATAGTTTCCGGCTGTAGCGTAGGCATCAGAACCAATTTTATCAGAACCCCATTGCCCGCCAGAACCAACATTATCCTCGGCAAGATCTGCCACAATTTCATTTATCGCATTCTGAACGTTGACCGAACTCAGTGGCCCAGAACTATCGTGCCAATCTGACGTGCCGAGAAACGTGACGGATCCGCTAGATGAATATGTATCGATTTTATCGAATAAATCAGCGATAGCGTCCGACGGATTTCCATATACAAAATTCGGCAGATTAACACCTATTACCCGCACATAGTCGTCCCTAAGACGCCCTGCAATATTGTCTTCAATATTAGCGTTCAGAATTTGGGTTTCCGCGTACGCTATTAATATATTTGTGAGTCTGATCGAGTCCGCAGGTGTCGACGGTGGAACAGCCGCCCCGGCCGAAGCCTCAACCCCTTGGTGTATCTGTAATTCGAAAGAATCGTACTGCTCGAAATACACGGTCAGCCCGTTACCATCCGACACTGCGTTGGTAAGATCTCGTTTCCAAAGAGCAAAAAGCCCTAAATACTTTTCGTTCCCTGGAGCTACAACGTCCGTTGCCGCCGCCTGATAATCAAAAGAGCAATCTACAGACTGGTTTAAATCCCACGAAACATGCCTACCCGTCGGGTCAGAACACGCGCCAGGGGTTACAATAACGCTCATGCTTGGCGATGCATTCTCCGTTACCGTCGCGCCCCAGTGAATCGCTCCCCGTGCCGTTTGTCCGGAAACCTTCCCGAGTATAGCGGTAGTCATAGCGCGCCAATCTGCTTCCTCCGCCCAGGAAAAAGACTGATCCATTTGGGCCTCTGTTACTAACTGCTCAAAGTAGAAATTGTATCGATTCATGATGTATCCTTATCTTTCGGGTGCTTCCCGTTCTTAATACTTCCAGAATGTGGCAATTCTGCCGTATAGGAAGGAAGGCGAAGATTGATTAAACAATGTGAAAACTGTGTAAAAGAGACGAATCCCTCCTGTTTCTTCCTGAAAACCTTATTGTTGTCTGTCGTCCGTGTCATATGAATATCCATAACAACGCTAATCTTCCTTAAACTCCTAGATCGGTGTCAACTCCTAGGTAATCAAATCCCAATTGCCAATATTCAGACGTAGGAATAATCTTAGCTGCCCTTATCCTACCAAGATGCTTGTTTACAGGCTTCATATAAATTGCAATTTTCCTAATTTTTTCAATTTCTTCGTCCGACGGCACGACCGTCGAATATTCAAGATCGAACGTTCTCTGCATTCGTTCCGAAGACGGCGCCAGCATGCACCCACCGCCGCCAGAAACTATTGCTGTGTCAAACCCTATTGCACTGGCAACTGTTCCCCCTGTGACCTGGATCGATGCCCCGGGGCCCCATTTAAAAGAGAGTATCTCTACCCTTCGCCCACCGCCATCGTCAAAAATATTCGCCCCGCCGTCGGTGAGTTGATCGTTTATTACAATTGCCACTTCCTCGGCACTTGCTGCGCCAGGTATTGCAAAATCAGTATCGACAAAAGTAACCGTTTGCTGGAGTCCTCCGTCGATAATTATGTTTAATGTTCCGCCGCCGATCATGTTGAACGGCTCCGCATTCGAAGACCATAGATTTGATGGGTATTCGCTCCCCAAAATATCGATACCTAGCCGCCATGAATCAGCAGTGTACGACACAATCGTCACCGGTATACCGAGGATAACTAAAACCGTTGATGTCAGCCCGGATGACAAGCCTTTTTGTTGATAAATAAACGGTAGTAGTTCAACTAATTTCCGTTTTTGGATCGAGGTGAGATCAAAATCTGTAAACGGGTTCCCGGCATCGTATAACATCAATTCGACGGTTGGATCGTTACAAACGTCGATGTTCCACGTGTCCCATAGTTCGTCGACGTCGGTAATTTTGAGTTCTTCAATTTCCTGGTACATGTTGACCACAGCCCGCGCCACGTCCAACGGATCCCCATCTTCCCAAAGGGAATGAGGCATTTTTATCTCGGCGTCCCTGTCCTCTGGCCACACTGGATTAAATCCGAGAAATTGCGCCGTTTTGTAGTCTGGATCGATGTCGTTGTGAGAAGTGTCAGCAACATCACCGTCAACAATCACGGTGTATGGTGCACGCGGTGTCATCTCCCATTGAAAAGTAAGGTCAACCTGCGTCAAAGATCCCTCAACAAATTCAACCTCCTCGACATCGAGATGGACAGCAACCGCCGGATAGACGTTGTTTCGCTCAATTGTATAATTTTCTTTGTCCAAAACTCCTTCGCTGGAGCCCGTTTTTTCTGTCGTCTCAAAACCAAATAGGGCGTTTGAGGTACCACCGTTAACCTTTATTTTTGACGAGTCACCGACCGTATCTGAATAAATATACACGCCGCTAGAACCATCGACGGCGGACACCCCGCCAACGACCAAAGCCGATAAAGCGGTTGCGAGTTCGTCAGCTGTCACCGCATGCGGATCTAACCACATGTAATTTTGGAAGATAATTTCCTGCGTCCCCCCTCCGTTCACAACGACCGTAAGTGTATACGGATCATCAAGGGGGGCGACGTATAGATCCCACGTGCCTGGCGTCCCTGTTTGGACGCGTGCTCGTCCGTCCGGTGTCCCTGCGCGCATGTCATCGTCATAGGTCAGCCGGCATATTTTTCTGTCGATAGCCTCGGCAAAAATCAGCCGTGGTGCCGTTTTGTCCTCAATTACAAACGACCACTGCTCTAACAACACATCCGTCGCGCTCGGATGCCCCCACGGAAATTGCCCCCATGGGCTATGCCCCCAACCGGAAACAGAGGCCGCCGCCCGAACCATCACGGTTGAACTGTCGTCATAAAGACCGGTGTAATCGATCGTTATTTTGTTGTAAACAAATGGGTCAGATAGTGAGTGCTGCACTACCGCGCTGGACGTCCCGTTGTAGGGTGCGAAAAACGAACCTGTCAAATACGCAGACACCCAATTTTCCCCACCGTCCAAACTAATATCCAACCCACAATTAATATAGTAGGGAGTGGTTATTTCTGGGCTCTTAGTCAAATCAACAACGATTAACGAAATCAGCCCATCTTGTGGGATTTCAATCTCGCCATCTTCGGGATCACGTAAAATGAAAAGGTATGGCGAACTAGTTTCTGCCGTTTGCGCTTCGACGATTCCGAGAGATGGTATTAGTTGTGTGACCTGAATTGACATTATTTAATAATTTCTGGTTTTGCATCACGCTGAGCTTGTAGTTCTTCGTCAGTCAACGGCAATTCGAAAATTCTTATGTCAGGATACCTCACAAATGCATATTCACCGTTTGGTTCAACTTTTGCTTTGTAAGCCTTATCGTCTCCAATTTTTAGAGAAAATGATGTCAATTTTACTGGGTCATCATCTGCCGCCCCCATGGAAATAGGCCATAAAATCAACGGCGTTGATTCCTCTAGAAAATCCATTTCAAACCGCCACACATCGCCTATCACCCCTGATTTTTCGTCAGACGCATTTTGGATTGAAACTTTTGTCGCTCGTTTTTCGAAATCTTTTCTTGATGAATATAATGTACTTTCAACTTCTGTGTCGCCGACATAATAGTCAACTGACATTCCCCCCTCATCGTGAATAATAGCACCGCAAAAAGTCACAATAGCTTTAGTCATAACAACGATTCTGTCATCGTTATCACGCCCCGTAACACTTTGAGCGGTGACCTTCCACGTGCTGTCTGTTGTTCCTAGTGGCCAGCTATTAGCATCACACCAATCTGGAGAACTAATTGATTCTTTTGCCACCCATTGACTGGTGAAACCATTCAATCGTGTCCAATTTATCAAATTATTTTCACGTCCCATTTTTTACTCCTTATAACAATTCGCTAGGAATACCAACTAGCGCCAAAACATATCCCGGCGAGCTACTTTTTGATCCAAAACAGCAGGCAAATGATCCCGCCTGATTGGTCACACCTACACTATTCGCAGCTCCCAACGTGGTCGAAGTGACTAGCATATGACCTGGACTACAAGCGTTTAAAACATAAACTAACCAAAAACCACCTATGGCAACAGTTATATAGCTGCCGTTGGTCCCGCCCAATAAAACGGTCCCGGCAACAAATTTATAATTAGATGACGTGGTCATAGTCACAGAATTTGCGGTAGATGTCGAAGGTACAACAACATCTCCCTCCGAAACCGTATATCCAGAATTATTGACAACCTCAATACTTTTATCCGTCTGCCAAGTATTGCCCTGCCAATGAAATGGACTCCCCAACTCTGTGCAAAAACACGACTCGCCGTCTGATGGAGACGATATCGCTTGCATTGCAGCGGCTGTCGCTATGATACCGTATGTATAACCACCATGCTCGTAGTTATCGGTATGGATAACAGGTGGATCTTGGCTAATGGTCCAATCGATATGTTTGTTGGCAACATAATTATCTAACGCGTCATGATCTATATTTCCCTCGACGATAGTGTGCAGTACGTCTTTATTTGAGCCGTCTAATGTTACCGTTAAAATATTATTAGCAGATTTTGTGTTTCTAAACTCTAAATCTACACCGTTTTTATTATCGAACGGCCCCACTCCGGTAGAACCAGCATTGCTCGCTGTATTGACTTCTCCAGCGGCGCCGCCGGCTAGGGTGTTTAGTGCTCCAAATATTGACGTTTGAGCCGAGATCGAACCCGTAAAAGTTGTGTTTGACGCGTCGTTAAGCGTCTTTGAAACTCCACGGGCGTCGAGCGTTATATCAACTGCCGCTTTTAGCGACATATCATTCAGAGATTCGACCGTCGCGTCTCCTACCTTGGCCCACAGATCGACCTCGTCATTCGTCGAATTTTTCAGAACTTTAAATAGCGTTGATTGGCCGTTCGGCGAAACGGTATTTTGAACAATAAAACCGTCAACGTCGCCAGTTGCGGCCGTCAAATCAATGATAAATGAATACGCTCCAGTGACGTCCCAATTAACATCGCCCGCGTCAACATCGATAGTCGCTGCGCCGCCGTCATTATTGTAAGCGTCGTCGAGAGTCAATGACGTAACGCCGCCTGCCAAGGTATTTAGTGCTCCAAAAATCGATGTTTGAGCCGAGATCGATCCTGTAAAAGTTGTGTTCGACGCGTCGTTAAGCGTTTTCGATACACCGCGAGCGTCGAGTGTTATATCGACGGCCGCTTTTAACGACATGTCATTTAGAGATTCAACCGTCGCGTCTCCCACCTTTGCCCACAGATCTAATTCATCATTTGTTGAGTTTTTCAGAACTCGAAATATGGTTGATTGGCCGTTTGGTGAAACGGTATTTTGAACAATAAATCCGTCAACGTCGCCAGTCGCGGCCGTCAAATCAATGATAAATGAGTACGCCCCAGTAACGTCCCAATTGACATCGCCCGCGTCAACATCGATAGTCGCTGCGCCGCCATCATTATTGTAAGCGTCGTCGAGAGTCAATGACGTAACGCCACCGGCCAGGGTGTTCAGTGCCCCAAAAATTGATGTTTGAGCCGAGATCGAACCCGTAAAAGTTGTGTTTGACGCATCGTTAAGCGTTTTTGAAACTCCACGGGCGTCGAGCGTTATATCAACTGCCGCTTTTAGCGACATATCATTTAGAGATTCGACCGTCGCGTCTCCTACCTTGGCCCATAGATCGACTTCGTCATTTGTCGAATTTTTTAGAACTCGAAACATTGTCGATTGGCCGTTCGGAGGGTCGACGTTTTGGACAATAAAACCGTCAACGTCACCAGTTGCGGCCGTTAGATCAACTATAAATGAGTACGCCCCAGTAACGTCCCAATTGACATCGCCCGCGTCAACATCGATAGTCGCTGCGCCGCCGTCATTATTGTAAGCGTCGTCGAGAGTCAATGACGTAACGCCACCGGCCAGGGTGTTCAGTGCCCCAAAAATCGACGTTTCTGCCGATATTAAACCTGTAAAAGTTGTGTTCGACGCATCATTAAGCGTTTTTGAAACGCCGCGAGCATCGAGCGTCATATCGGCGTCCGCTTCTAATAACATGTCGTTTTTAGATCTAACCGTCGCGTCTCCCACCCGTGCCCACAAATCGACTTCATCATTTGTCGAGTTTTTAATAACTTGAAATAACGTTGACTGACCGTTAGGAGGCATAGTGTTTTGAACAATAAAACCGTCAACGTCGCCAGTCGCGGCCGTCAAATCAACGATAAATGAGTATGCTCCGGTGACGTCCCAATTGATATCGCCCGCGTCCACATCGATAGTTGCTGCGCCGCCATCGTTGTTGTAGGCGTCATCCAATGTGGGCGAAATTTCGCCAGCACCTCTATCACGCAAAACGACAGTTGCTCCTTTTCGAACACCTATTCTAATTGCTGCCGCCGGTATGGATACAGCTGATAATAATGAAACTGCTGCCGTCGGCATCGGCCTTGATACCGGGGTGAAATAAATTGAATGACCGTCTAGAACCGTCACAGAACCAATAGCAATTGTTGCGTAGTTTCCGGTTCTAGTCGAATATAAATATATCGGGGCGGCCCAGGAGAATAAATCACCTACTAATGTGACATCTCCACCGCCAATCAGCATGAGGTCTTCGTCTTCCCTCATAGCGTCGATTGAATTGATGGTGAGTGTTATTTCGTCAATAAAAGGGTCGGTCCATTCGGCCGGCCACGAAACCCCCATTGGTGTTATTATTACTGCCACGTTACACCTCTATTAGAGTCAGGCGGACTGTGACATCCACCATACCTGTTACCAATGATACAGGCACACGAAAGTCTGCCCAATTCATAATTTTATCTGTTTTAATTTCTTTGCTGCCGTAGACAGTACTATTTACTATTATTGTACTAGACCACGCAACACTTGGATTTTCGATCGCACGTCCGACAACTTGCGCTGGAAACGTGATATAATCAACGCCGGTTAAATTGACGTTTTCCTGCGTGACTTCAATATAGTCTCCCGTCAGCATAGTTCCAGGTTCTGTCGAAATCAACTGACCGAGTATCATGTGGTAATCGGCACCGACTTGTACCCGACCTGATAGCACACCAAGGGATAGCTCGAACCACGATCCATTCTCGCGCACTACAGCATCTGGATAATCCGGTTTATCCGGCAACGTGGGAGTCAACGCCATTAAGGTACCTGTCTCTCTATTCGAATATGGTCAAAGCCTCCGCGTGTCGCAATTGATTGCATATACGCACATGCAAAGCCAGTGTATCCGCCGATAAGGGGAACTGTTCCGGTATTGGCTCCAACTGCATCGTCTACGAATTGGGCCAACCCATCGATCGCCGTCCAAACTGGAGCTGTGCACGGGTTTGCAATTAAATCGCTATGGAACGCTTCAAGCGTCACTGCACCTGATCCCTGATGAATGACGTCCAATCTTATATGATGCCAGAGATTGTCGCTCATATTGTACTGAGTTGACGACCTAGCCAAATATGTGCCGTCGGGGATACCGTCATTTGGTGATCCTTTCAGTAGAACAATTCGGTAAGGATCTGCATCCTCCAGACCTAAAATATATGCATTGTCGTTAACGGACGTCCCCGAAAGACTCATAAATAACAACGGAGAAAAACCGGTGTTCGCGCCACTTGGAAGCCTAGCAACACACCCCGATATGCGACCGCCAGACGCCATCGGAACAAAGTCATCAATCGTGCACCGTCTCCCCGCTGCGCCAATTTGGTTGGCGTCAAACGAATTAAACGCAAAAATCTGCGAACCACCCCCGTTAGGGACACCAAGACCATTTGTCTCACTCGCATGTACTCCAGCTAAACTATCGTCAAGCTCTGCCCAGTCTGTTGCACTCATTTTATGGCCACCCTTCTTCAAAATCCTCGACGTCTTCTGGCGTCGGTTGGTCTGTATCAAATATTGCTACGGTCAATGTATCCGAAAATGTAGACGGATCTGCTGCGGCCGTCTCAAGTAATTCACCGCCCCACGCCTCCGGAATAAACGCCTCGTACGCCGAATTGGCTTGTGCAACGTCCTTGTTAAATAGCGCGAAATCCGAACCCTCCGGGATAACAACAGTTTCACCAGCTGGAGTGGTTTGGATTGTATATGAAAACCGACTATCCGGATCAACTTCAAATAATTCCGTATCATCTGCCCATTGATTTGGTGTCGTCCCGTGGGGAACGCCGCCAACATGTTCAAACCAATGAGACGGAACTTTAATTCTTAAAATAATCCCACTCACAAAATTAAGCATTCCGATAGTTTCGCGAATGTCCAACCCTTCATATTGGCCGTGACGGTTGACGAAAAAGAATTCTTCTGCAGCTGTCCCTGAGCCACTCCATCCAAACGCTATTTTAGCACTCGTATTATCTGTGCTCTCATCACGCACCGAAAATTCAAGCTGTGCACTAGACGCCGCCGAAAATCTAGCGTTCATCTCGGATACTAAAGCGCCAGCGTCGTCGTAAATGCCAGCGGCAATAGTGATGTGTACCAAGTTTGTCTCAGAGCCAACATATATCCACATCTCATCTCGGTTAGACGCAACGTTGAGCGGAAAATCCACCGTGTCGCCAACTAAAACGCCATCAAAAAACCAGTGTGGCTGGTCGTCCGGGTTGCTCAAGAAAGTACAATCCCACCCTTGGTCGAAATCTTCGATTCCGTTTGGAAAAATCAGCGGATAAATTTCCCCATCAGCCGTCGAGTCCGGTATGTCCTCAACAACTGTGATGGTAGTTCCACCCCCGCCCTGAGACACGGTTGCAACGGTATATTCCTTATCGTTTCCAGTCGATCCCTGAACGAGGCATTTAACACCGACATAGAAATAATCCTCTTTTAACCCCGCAAAAACGAATGTTTTGGATCCAATCGTCACTGAATTGATAGCCCCACGGTGTAACCATTCCGCCCAGCTCTTGACCGCCGCTTCAAACGTTGTTGCCCTGTCCAGGCTATCCACAACGCTTGTCCACTCAAAAGAATCAAACGTGGACTGGATTGTTGTTCCACCTGCGAAATTAGCCGCGATTGCAGCGACCATATCAAACGCCGAAAAAAAGCCAATCTCGTCTTTTCCCGTCGCGACATCCGACGTAAAACCCAACGTTGAGTGAGCGTGATTATTGCCGTAGATAATATTTGTATGGAGGCCAAGATCCGTTATTGCTGTGCCTGAAATAACCTGCACACTTAGTGGACCACTTATAATTAATTGTCCATTATCGGCAATAGTGACAACGCCGCTGGAATCCGTTGATGCAATAGCGAGCCTGATGTCGTCCTTGATTTCCTCGGCCGTCGTAGCTCCTACAGTCATGACGACGGCAACTGGTGCCTCGCCGTCAAAGGAAATATTCAGAGTGTTATTTGCTGGCGACCTAGCCGCAATCGGCCAAGTAGCTAATGTCATAATCTCGCCGTAGTACCCCCACACCTGGCACGTTGCCACGTCCCCGGCCTTCTCAGACCTAACCATGACATTCCCACCGCTTTGAGATTCTCGGCCGTGGAAATCGCCGTGTTCGACGTACTGCTTGAAATACGCGGATAATTCCTCAGCTGTCACCGCTGCAGCATCTTCCCAATATATGTCAAAAAGTTGGGCAAATTGCCCAAATCCAAAATGATCGTATGTGGGGAATTGCAAAGACGTGTTTGCAGTTCCACCGAGCACTTGTAGATAATTTCCAGTTGATTGTGCTTTCGTTTTTATAATCGGTACACCGCTTGAAAGCTCAGCGACAACGTCGGAATCGATCAACAATGTAACGAACTGCGAATTCAATAAATCCACAACATTCTGGGCGGTCGTCTCCCCACCGGAAAAAGTGATTGACTGGGTTGCACCGTGATTAATTTGAAGTTCTAGAACTTCCCCACCGGTAAACGGCGCAATCGGGTATGTCGCGCCTGACGTAAGGCGTGCTCCCCAGCCGTAGTTATCAATATTAAAGTAGATAATTGGCGGGATATAAATTTCGGCCGGCACATCGGCCAACACTTCCTCGGTGACGTAAATTCTGGTATTCACCCCGTTCATCTCGATACTCTCGACTATCCAATAAGCATCAAGATTCGTTTGATCCGGAACGGTACCGGTCACCTGGAAACATGCCGATGGAGGAAGTAGCCTTCGCACGTCTCCCACAACTTCAAAATAATTGTCCGGTGTCGTCCCGACGGCTACGATAGTTAACTCAAGTTTTGAACTGAAATCATATGGTTCAACGCCACTCCATAGAATAGCGTAAGCGTCATACCACTCGAAAGTCTCCTCCAAAGAAAGCCCGCCAAAAACTTTGAATTTGGCGAATCCGGGGAGCTGCAAAAACGCCGTCAATATCCAGTCTTCGGCTTGTCCGGGACCTGGACCAGCGATTGAAAAATCTTTGTTTTGAAATTCCAAAACCATTAAATTTCATTCCCTGTTGTACCGTTAATCAATGTAACGACCCCTAGCGACGGAAATTGGTAATTGCTGATCGGAATATCGGAGTGATCACCGTTCAAAAGGAAGGCGTCCACTGAATCTCCAATTTTCCTAACACCGGCGGTGTCTCTAATAGTATTATAAATGTCACTCAGCGGTATTTCACCCTCCGCATTTCCATCTTGGTCCTTATAATTATAGCCAAAATCAATAAATGGATTGGGCATCCCGATCCCAATCGTAACTGATAGCCCCGCGTCCGTCGTTATTGTCTCGTCGATATATTGACTTCCACTAGTAACAATCGGCTCGAAATAATGACTCAATCGACTCAAAATATCCGTTTTTACCGATGTTGCATTAGCCCCCGCAGCAAGATAAATCACTGCCATGATATCCACAGATAGATAGCTGGCCGAAATGACACTAGTAGTAAATGATATCGGTTGGGGGTATGTGACGGTTATCAATGTTTCGACCGCATCCAAAATCAATGAACTCGCCGTTCCCCCGCCGTTAGGAACGATATACAGCCTACCCTCATTTTCCGGTACGGTGTAATCCTCACCACTCGATAGCATGAGCGCTCTCGCAACGTTGTTCACGGTCAGTGCCCTAAGTTCGAAATCTTCCCTCGTAATTGTTCCAGCTCCAAGCCGCCTGTTTTCTGGGATGTTGACCCTCGCCGCTGCGACGGTTTCTCTATTGTCACCACCGGCGGCCTTGTCTGCATTGGTCACTGTCAAAACAACTTGATTGCCGTTCGCGTCTGTATATGTTTTAGCAAATTTTGTCAGCGTGTTCGCTGCAACGTTGCCGCTTTCGCCTCCTCCTATTTCATAATCAATATTGAAAGTACCTAGCGGAATCGCTCCGTTTGTGTCGTCTCCAAAATAAATCCACCCAAAATCGTCCTCATCAACAATCACCCTATAGTGACGATCTGTCGGTCCACTATTCAGGAAAGTTTGCACCTCAGTCCAAGTCCCGGCTGCCGTTTGAAACTCTGCACTACCATCCAAATACGGAGCATTTTGTAGCTTCATGTATTGGAGTCTCTTACCCGTGCTTGTGTAGGTATCCTGTTTTGATTGGGCGTGTTTCCACGCCAGAGTTGCGGTAGTTTCTCCAGAAACAATTACAACCTCAGACTGGATTTCGCCGATTATTGGGATAGGCACCTCTTGCGTTTTTACAATATCGCCTTGCGAAAAAGTCACACTTGCTGGCATCGGTCCATTCGTGATTGTAACTGTAAGATCAGCAGCAGCGGCAACGGCTCCAGACAACGTGTACCCCTGACGCCGGCCGTGATAAATAGCCGATCGTCGTTCCTGCATTGTCGCGATAAAACTTTCCCTCGCGGCTTTGGATATGTAAAAATCATTTCGGCTCAACATCCATGCAGAATACGACCTAAGCAAGTTAATCAAGTTTGGCGAATCCGGATCCGTCATATCCGGGAAAACAGAATTTTGGAGACTCCGGAGCCTCAGATCCGCTGCGGTAAAATCCCTCTCTGTAAAATTATATGCCTCTGTGAATATCGCGGTCATCGGTTCACCTCAATCGAAACGGCCCTACGTTCTGGATCTACTTTAGCACGTTCCACGTATTGAACCGAAATGCTAATCAAATTGTCTTCGAACGATGGGATAGTGCTAACGACCCTAAATCTAGGGTTGTATGTGTTAATTACATCGGTGGCCTCGCGAAAAGCTATTGCCTGGACTACCAATGCGTTAGCTACTTTGCTATGTAGTAGCTCTCTCAGCCTTGTCCCTTTGTTCCCGTCCCAAGGTATTTCGCCGCGCTCTATCGAAATCAAAAATTTATTATCTGCGTCTTCCAATTTTTTTCCGGTCAGTGATGCCAAATCACCTTTACCGTCAAGCTGCACGGGAAACCTTAAGCCTATTATATCCTTTCTCAACATTTTGTATCTCCAAGCACCTTTGTAAGCGCGGCGATTGGGTCTGGTACCATATCAACGAGCTGTTGTAGTAAATCCACCAAAGCATCAATAATATCGATTATTGGCTGCAGTACGTCAGCAGTCGCGCCGTCCAAAATTTCGCCGAAGCACGGGATCTCCGGGCCCCCAAATAACCCCATAAATATATTAACTAATAAAATTATCCGCCCGACGGCCTGCATAGCCATCGCCGTGGCTGACAATGACTCATTCATAGTGTCCTGAGCACAAACGAGAAAATCTTTTTTCTTGTTGTCATTCAGATCCGCCGCACGATCAATCCCCCTGGCGATCGCGTCCAACCGATCAACAAGGTACTGGAGATCCGTCGACAACCCACTTAGTAGAGAAATTAGTGCGTTAACCATGGAGATTACCATTCGAGGGATAGACAATTGAGGGATCATTGTCAGCATCGCGTTGATTTTCTCAACGAGATTGGGGACACACTCCAGCAACTCAGAGGGATTTAGAGACGTCGCAAAATCAACAATTCCGTCGATGCATTTATAAACGGCGATCACCGTATCAAGTACGTTCATAAACGGCTGTATAAACGCTGTCGCAGGTCCTAGTTGCGACATAAATTGCAACGGTATTTCAGTCGGACTTGGGATCGACTGAATAGACGTCATCACGTAAGAAAGGCACGCCCCTCCAGGGAAACAAATGTCGTCAAGCCCAGAGAATGACGGCACATTGTTACAAATCACATCATTTCCTACATTCCACGAAAACGACATCAGTCTATCATCCCAGATTTACGGGCCAATTTCCGGCCTCCGATTTCGATATCCCCGTCAGCTTCAATAGAAAGATGCCCCCCGCTTTCAATAACCATTGCGGTCTCAGACCTAATCCGCACGGAATTTCCTTCGATATCAAAGCGCACCTCACAAATCAAGCTCTCCTCTCCGTTCACCTCTTTCACTACCTGTGCAGCGGCATATCGTTGTCCGTCTCTGCGGTCGTAAATCAAACGCAAAAACTTATCCCCCATCACGATAATATCCGGATGCTCAAACTCTGGGAATGTCATTTCTTTTGCATGGTTCGCTGGAACGTAAAATAACTTGTCTTCGTCGCCTTCTACTGCCCAGATCGCGACCGTTGCGCCCATAGGGGGGACGACATTTTTGCCCCATTGTGCAGACCCACCAAAGCCAAGTGGCCAAGCCCATGCTGATTCTGCCCACTTCCCAGGTACGCGGACTTTGACACGACCAAGCACATCCATGTTAGCCGCTTCTGGATCATTAGGTGGATCTTGTTCCCGCTTGACAATAAAACCCAAAAATGGACCGTTTAATGGTGCATTCTCTACCATGCTGTGCCCCTATCTTCCATCCAGCTGCGCCTTCTGTTTTTCCGAAACTTCTGCGGTTTTGACTACCTGGTTTGTTCCCTCTTTTACGAATGCATAGACCCACTCTGTCTCGCCGTTCGGCCCTTTCCTAGTTGTCAAAGTGCGTTCCAATTTTTTTGTTGACGGAGGGCCGCTTGAACCACCAGGATCTTTTGACTGGTTCTTTTTTCCAACACCAAATTTTTTTTTTAGATATGTTCTCCCCGTTGCATCTCGCACCGTTTTGCAATCACAACGATACCGCCCAGGTTGGATCTGGTGTTCAACTTCTTTTACATAATATAGTCCTGAACTCGATTCGGAATAATTACGTAAACCAATCAAAGTCTTTGCACCAAGCTGCGGATCTCCATCAACTGGCAGACTCATTTTGTACCGACGTTCCGACACTTCCCGATAGACTGCCTCAGCCTTTGCATTCACTTCCGATTGTGTGGCCAACCCTATGTTTATCTCTTCTGTTCTTGTGACGTTTCCCTGCCTGTTGCTTTCTAGGTTATCTGGATCACCAATTTCTTGTTCTTCGCCTAGAGAAACGGCGTAATTTTCTTCTGCGGTGCCGCCAGCGATGCCTTGCTCCGCTATAACCTCTTCAAGTGTGTATGGATCAATCCCTTTAATCTTTATTCTAGCAATATCTGATGCAAAATTCGTCTCGATATTTGGTCCGGGAGACAGAATTTCACCGTCTCCATCAAAATGGCCGCGATATGTGTACCATTTATAAGGTGTCGCATCATTTTTTCTAGGCCTGAAATGGGCACCTGATGCATCGATCCACCATCGAAAGCGATTTCTTTTTGATAGTTTTTGAATAAAACGTGCATCAGATGTGGATTGCGTGATCGTAGGGTAAACGACTTCCGTCTGAACGACGTCAAGTGTTAGCCCGTCGTAATTATGTTCTCTCAATATCTCCATCGCCACGTCTGAATCTCTCATCCCCTGCCACTGACGATGATTCCTTCCCTTGTCGAGAGAAACGGCTTTGCCTTTCATCTTCACGGTAAAATTTGTTCCGCTCTCGTGAGATTTTTTGACAATCATGCTATAGATCCTTGACATGTTGTCAGGGTATCCCCATTGCACTAAAAATTCTTGTCCAGCTTTCAATCGCGGCTCATCAAGAAGCTTTTTGTCATAGTTGGAAAATGTGACTTCGCACACATCGATTTTACTTTCTCGATCTCTAAACACAAATGACGTGAGCCGATCTTGTGCAAAATCAAGCAATCCGTCATCCCCCTCGTCAGAATTAACGAGGCTCAGCGAAACAACCGGTGTCCTCCATTTAACCAACGATATTTCTCCGGTCGGGGTTTAGAATTTTAGTGAACAATGTATTTCGTGACGGGACAACAACAATAGTACCGGCTTTAAGCGTTATAAATGGATCGACAACTGCCTGAGTCTGAAAATCAGCAATGTATATCCAAAGATTATTCGATTCAAAAATCGGCGACCAATATTTGTGTGCGATAGAATGCCATGTGTCACCGTCCATTACTTCATGTTCGATATTATCTGGCAGATCCTGATAAGTAAATGGTTCGTACTCGGTAGTATAAAGCCGTGCGCGTTCATCGTAACGCTCGAAAGAAAATTGATAATGGCTATATTCCCAGAGTGTTGCCACTGTTATATCCTTTCGTATCCAATGTCGATTATATCATCAGAATGGTACCGATACTGCGGATCCTCTTTAAAAGTCCCCCTCATTACAAGTTGCAACGGGCTTCCATTTTTGGGATCCCTAGTCATCGCATCCCAGCCAATATTCATCATCCTTGCGTATACTTCAAACACTCCAGGGCACTTGACAATCAGCAACGGTGTTTCACCACCAACTACATCTAAGACAAGCCTCGATGGCTGTAACAAAGAACGGACAAACGAACGAGCATCTGAAATTATACGATCACACTCGTCAGTTGTCTTCCCAGTTAACGCGGAAAGATGTATGCGATTCCATCTCATTTCGAGTTCAAACGTTTCATTAGCAGTGTGTGAAAACTTCATGTTCTCGTGTGTGCCGGATAACGATGGATCAGCATTATATTGAGCCTGTACACTTCCGGATATCACCTCCGGTTCGTACTGAAGCATAATTCCCTTGCCCGTATCAACATTGAGAATTGTTGTTCTTACTTCAGTCGGAACATCTGTCATAATTAACCTCCCTGCGTTACTGGGGTCATATTGGGATTGCTAAAATCATCCTCTTTATCTTCAGCCGCTTTTTCGTTGTAAAGTTCAAATAGCCGCTTGCCGTCGACGTCGGCAGATACTCGGATGTTTTGCCTCATTTTCAATATCTCTTTAATCGCCGCCAATTCAGTCGATAGCATTTTTCGCTCTAATTTCGTTGATTCATCAAAGCTACTACTCTGCTGACGTTCGACTATTTCGGACTGTCTTGCCCCCAGTTTTTTAACGATAGACGCGATATCACTAGTCGCCGTCATAGCTTTCGCTTTATCTCTATCAGCAACCACACTACGAAATTCTCCTTTTAAGCCACCAAGTGCCATCGGAGTGTCCCGCCTCATTGCCTTTATAATAGCATTACGTTGTTGAATTAATGATTCTGTTTTTCCAAACGATCTGTAGGCGTGTCCATAAGCGGCTTCTTGACGCCCAATTTGTTGTCGAGATGGGTCTAAAAGTGAGGACTCTCCAACAAAATTAAAACCGAGTTTTATTCTAGCATCAGCAGACGCTATTTGTTGTTCAATCTTTTTAATTTCATTTGGATCAATATCAAAAACTGGCCCTTGGCCAAACTTCAAAGATACTGAATTTATCTTCTGTTGAAACCATAATATATCCTTGCTAAATTCTGCTTTTATCTTATCAAGAACAGCGGTCCAATATACGACTAGTCCCCCAAAATATTCTCCGATTATAGTTCCCACTACATTGAATAGTCGACCGACAGCCATGACCGCTTTCCCCGTTGCTGCAATAGTATTAAGTAGTGTCGCGAACCCGTCGATGACTTCGTCTACAGTCACCCCTTCCATCGATTTTGAGACCTTCTCTCCAAACTCAACAAATTTAGTCATGAGTTCGAGGGTTACTTCGCTTAAACCTACCAGGACATCTCCGAAGGCTTCGCCTTTCCTAGTCCATTTATCAGTCGTATTTATGGCGTTCTTACCGCCGCCAGTCCAAATCGAAAAAATTCTGGTCACTGTCGCAACAAATTTTCCCCACGGTTTTTCCAGCCGCTTAAGTCCATTGTCAAACCCAGCGATAACCCCTTTGAAAAAAGCCTTAGCGTTGCGCCAAACCTTAATAAAGCCTTTAAAGAAAGCTGACATACCGGCGGAATCTTTCATCTTCGCCAGTTCCTTTTCGGTAGCTTTCGAAAGTCCACCTTGTTTGACGATATCAACAATCCCCTTGTATCCCAATTTTATTTTATCTACGAGGGATGTTGACGACTTTTCAGCCCTCCCAAAATTAGTCGATACTGCCCTGTAAATTCCATAAGCACCCAACGCAATTCCACTAAAGAAAATAGTCAACGGTACCGCCAGCAATAACATTTTGCCGATCCCTAATATAACTGAGCTTAGACTAAATCCGAATAATCCGAGCGCTGCCTTCGCGATAAGGAGTACACCAATAAATTTGAGAACACCGCCACCAATTTCTAAAAATCCTGCAAATCCTGCTTTTAAAGCTTCTGGCAATTCCTGGAATACCGACAAAAACGTATTAAACCCACCGAGAAACGCTTTTATAAACCCTTTCCTAAATTGGGCTGTTCCTTTGCCTATCTCTATCATGAACGTAAGGAAAGAACCGGTTAGGAGCTCAGTTTGACCCTTTAGAGTGTCAAGTTTCATGTCGTTCATTGCACTAGCGAACCCGTCGACCTTATCTGGGTCTAGGGTGTCCATCCAATATTTCCACGCGGCCTGTCCTTTTAACACTGCACCGGTTTGAGTTGTAACGCCCTTTTCAAGCTGGGTCATGAGCGGCATGATGCCTTTCATTCCCCTCGGACCAAAGATCTCCTGGATGAGACCGGCCCGCTTTCCACCTTTCATTTTGGCAAATTTCCCGCTTATATCGAGCAATAAAGCACCAAATCCCCGGAACTCTCCGGTTGCCTTATCGATAACGTCTATTCCTAAATTCTTCTTCAATTTTTTCTGGTTTAGCGGCTTTGAAAGCCGAGCCGTTAGAATTTGAAACGCCGAGCCGGCAACTTCTGCAGAAGGTATGACGTTTTTGATGAGCCCCAACGTAGCCAAGGTATCAGTGAAATCAACTTCCATATTTTGAGCTGCAGACGAAGCATATTGCATCGCCCCCGCCAAATCGTCGATAGCCATACCAGATTTGGTGGTTGTCATTACCATTTGGTCGACCATCAGCCCTGCGTCTTCCGCATCCCTACCAAACCCCTTGATTACCTGCGCGGTGAGCTTCGCCGCGTCGGCTAGTGGAACTTTCCCACCTGATGCACCAGCAAGCAATAGAGACGGCATCAGCCCCTCTAATTGTTGTGCTGTGGTAAAACCCTGTTGAGCTAGACTCTGGAGTCCTTGCACCGCCTGCGTTGGTGTAAACTGGGTTTCTACGCCGGCACGTGCAGCGGCAGATGCGAGTCGATCCATCTCATCAGCGGCAGCACCTGATATCCCCCTCAACGTTGCGAGTTCATATTCAAGTTCGCCAGATTCTCGCACTGCTTCTGCGACGAATTTCGTGAGCCCCCCTCCTATTTTCATGAACCCAGCACCGATAAAGCCGCCAGCCATTGCGGATTGTGCCCTTCGCTGCATTTGGGCAATAGATGCATTCATCCCACCAAGCGCCTGGTTAGCGTTGCGAGCGGCTCTACGCATAGAGCCAAAAGAGCCTGTGACACGGTTAAGCGTAGGAGTTGCACCATCCCGTGCCAAAACATCAAAAATGGTTTTTAAGGTTCTAGCCATAAACCACTTTCCTCCGTTCCCCGTTATTTTTTCTTCATCTCAGCGGCCAAATCTTCATTCTTTTTGACCAGCGACTCTAATATACGAATAGCATCTTTTAGAGGTAATTGACCAGCGTCATCCCATCTCATGTTTGCAGAGATCGCCATGGGGTGAGAGGAACAAAGCGTTAACTGGAGCTGAAAAAGGCTCTCTTCATCGGATATGTCGACAAATCCCTCACACATAGACACACGTGAAAGATTCTCCATTTCTTCCAGCGTGGCACCGCACGGTGCCTCGTCAAAAGAATTTAAAATGTAAAGCAATTCTGGGGATGCTATGGGACTATACCCATAGTTTGCCAGCCCTATCGAACCGTCTTTTTGAGTGCCTTTTCTCGACGACGACGACGACGATCCCGCTGCGTTTGCACAACTGGAATCCAGAACTCTAAATCGAAAGGGATAGTAGCATCCTGAACGCAATCGCACCACGGACATTGTGCATCAACCACCAGGTCTACACCGGCACTCGCCTCTGCCATCATATCCTGCAACTCAATTCGCTCATCACCAAGAGTCTTCAGCCATGCATCGACATCATTTCTATGCATGCCTTCAACTTCGACGATCTTCATGTTAAATGTCAGATCGCTAGTGTTTGCGTTTGGATTATTCTGAGCGATCCTTTCGATTTGTGCCTCGTCCTCCCCATAAAGCAATCGCCATTTGATGAGTCTGTCCCTAAGTTTACCCTCAAACGGAACACCTCGCTTGAATGCATCGCGGTGTTCTTCGTACTCAAATTCCCAACACACGATATCCCCGCCATCTTCGACGCGTCGTAAATCAACCTTTTTGACAAATTTTTTGTCGCACCGTTCGCAATTGTTCTCCATTTTATAATGGGCACCATCACTAAATGACAAAAGACGCGTTGCTTTCAACCCGTAAATTCGATCTTCAGATGTTGCTTTTTCCCAATTAACCTGGTCATCGTCCTTAGTGATCCGATCTTCCGGATAATCACCGATACTAATAATTTTCACACTGGCAGCCTCAAGCGCTGCCGTCTGAGACGCTACGAGGGAAGATTTAAATCCCTTGAGCGTTTCGCGTAGCTCAGACACTGAACGCCCATGCATTTCAACCTGCATACGCGTCGGGAACTGGATAATTTCAGACATTTGCCCCAAAGCCTTTCTTAATTAATTATGACGCCAGAATTAGGCGACTGGTTTTTCTTCAATTTTTTTCGGACGAAGGATTAAACCTTTCTTTCTCGCGCCGTCGGCTTCGGCATCAAAATCGCCGAACTTACGGCCGCCGCAGTAACACCGATGAAGACGGTATTTTTCCATCTCCGTCTCGTTGTCACGATCCAATTGTACTAGATCACAATCGAAATAAAGGTCCTCGCCAATGGCACCGCCGCCATTGATGACATCAATCGTTCTGTTCCACATTGTGCGAAATGTCGGATCAGAAAAGTACGCTGGCCCTTCGACTTCGACATCTACTGGCTGGTATTCTCCGGGGGCCCGGTCTGGGTGGGTTTGAGCCCCCTGTCGAATCACGTTGTCGGATACCGTCTCGTCTGGCACGGTGACACGTGAGAATCTGATCCTCTCCATCCCATCAATATACAGCACCCACTTGGGTTGCATCATGAAGTTTTTAGGTGTATCAGGCATCGTTTATGCTCCTTCTAACTCTGTGCAATCGTTCTAGTAACGATTATCTCAACATATTTTGCGTCATCGGCGAACCCAAGCCCAAGTTTTCCACGGATACGTTGCTGTGCCCGGATTTCAGGACCATTTAATGCGTCAGATACTTGCCAGAATGTCGGACGGTCAGAATCGAATGCATCGTCTGGTAGTGTTGTCAAAAAACGACTTCCTTGGCGTTCCCAATCTCCACGGTTTTTCGGGTTGTTCTTGGAATGTTTAACCCAAAGCGCACCTTTCTTGATGCTTTGCACAACATAAATTGCCCCTCTTGCGTGCCATTGTCGCGGCCAATCCCCGTCTATTTTCAGGTTGTCGCCACCGTCCCAATGGTAAGCCGTTCCCTCGAACTTCCTAATCGGTTCGATATTGACATTTGCGAGTAGGTCGGCTTTGCCGTCAAGCTCCATATCGGTGTATTCGACGCCGAGGCAGTTGATAATAACGCCTCGATCATCTTTGATCCCTGCGGTACTGACCAAAACGCCGTCTGGGTTAAATCGATCATTGTAAGCAAATCGGCCCATCTTGGCCATTTCTGACCCAATTGTGATGGTATCCACGTTGCCAAATGTCGCTGTCGACGGGTTGGCAACTTTTATTCTAGGCCAAGCACAACAGCCAAACTCGGTAGTCCCATACAGATTGGAGTCTGCCCACGTTTTCATCGTTGTTGCGTCCGTAACGGATTGTTCCGGGCCCGGTGTGGGGTGGACAACGTAGAGCCCCTTTTCGCGATGGATAATATAAGCGTTCAGCCCCGCGTGCACGGTTGCCGACGCGTGGCCTGGGACAGTCAAAAGTCTAATTCCGGTCTCGTTGTCTAGTGCATAGAGTCCGGTGTATGTTGCTGACGATCCAACAAAATCAGAATCGACTAAGCTGGTAAGTCCGTCATCACCACCGGTAAGTGGTCCCAACGTCCCGTTTGTCGGCCGCGCCTCTGTTGCGGTATAGCCCGACCCACCGATAAGATCCGCATCTACGAGCGAAATCAAATCCGAACCGGTCGTTACGTGGTTAACAATATCAACGACGTAGCGAGAATGAGTCGAATCCATCGTTACGTTCGCCCATGCTTCCTGTACTTCGCCATTTTTAGTGATCGAAAAATTGAAAAATTCAGCGTCACCATTACTTGCATCGGATACAACCGAATACAGGTCGTTGGCATAGGAACCATGAGTTTTTCCATTTATCGTCAAAGTCGTTTCGGTGGGGGTTGCACTCCCTGAATGCACTGCCCCATCGAATCCAATTTTTGTTTGAGCGGTTCCCGTGATTTGGACCGAAGACGATAAGCCGGTAGTTGCACTAGTTACAGTGATTTCACCGGTGCCCTCAACAGAAACAGTTGCACCGGTAAGTGCTGTCGTAACCGTTACAATCTCTGCACCCGTAACGGCTGCAACACTTATAACGTTTCCAGTCCCCGCAGTCGGAGTACCAAAAATAATTACAGACGATGAAGTAGCCACCACAATAGTAGAGCCAGAACCTTGCGTATCACTACGGATATTTAGGTGTCCACCTGAGACATAAGCTTGAATTCCCGTGACGGCTGCAGCGCTGATTTGATTTGCTACTTCCTCGGCAGTAGTTGCCGGCGATGTTAGAGGCACGATTTGGGGTGTGCCACCATCTGCGGTGATTGTGATGGTCTCCGTCGTCTGGTCGGCTACAGGCCATGCGTTTGATGTTGCTACGGTTCCAGCGGTAGCGGTGAGCGTGAAAGTCTGATCCCCTCCAGCGTCTGGGTTAATCAGTATAGTGTCACCATTAGCCAATTCGAACGTCTCAGAACCGCTTGACGTCTCCGTCCCTGCCGTTGGTGATCCGCCGGAAAATGTGGTTAATGCCAAAGTACCGATTACCGCCGTGTACGAATCCGGGTCGGTACCAATACTTGTGTAGTGGCAGGTTCTGACAACGTCAAGAGCTGTTCCGCCGTTGTCGAAAAAAGAATCAACCGAAATCGAAAGATCTGACGCGGCGTGTACCACGTATCCTCCGAAAAACCGCCTAAACTCTTCTTTGCTGAACACGGTTGTCCGTGTGCCAATCGGTCCACGTTCAGTGATACCAACAGCTCCGGCTCTAGACGTGTCAACACCCGTAACGGTTTGTTGCCCTTGTACCCATTTTACATTTATTCTAGAAGCGCCAGTAGTCATGCTGCTTCACCTCCGATTTTAGTAAGACGTCCTATCTGTAGTGATGTTATCACATCACGTGGTTGCATAAAAATCGATTTCCGGATCCTCTTCTACCGTCCACCCTAATCCAGTGAGCGTACCGCTCAGATCCGCCAAGTCTACCTCTTCGATAATACAGCCGACGGTGCAAACCTTGAGCCCGTCGTTTTCAGGCCCGAGGTCAAAGGACGGAGCACCATCATCCGGTATTGACATCGGGTATTTATATTCCGTTTTTTCCGTGTCGTACCCTGGCGGGTTACAGATTAGTTTTGGAATATCCCTCAAGGTGTTCAAAAATGCCTGCGAAAGTGCATAAATTTCGCGTGGATGTTCCGACCTCGAATAAATCTGAATCGACGACATTACAATGTCGACCGTTGTTGGTGGACGAAACTCACTAAACGCCGTCGACGAAGTTAAATATTCTTGATTTTTCATCGGCTGAGCTAGCTTATTGAATTCGAAATCAATTCCATTTATCCATATCAGCGGAAGTTTAGCCTGTTTTATCTTCTCGTTTAGCTGATCATTACCTTCTGAGAATGACCGCCCCATCGTCATCCAAACGTTTGACGCAATGTGTCGCCGCAAATAGGAGACGAAACGATTCAGCACGTATTCCGATAGCTGTTGTGTTGTAAACAGTGGACGTTTGTACGTGTACGAATTGAATGTAACGTTTTCACCTACAATTTCAGAGCCAGCGCTGTCCAAATTGGTTAGAGTGACCGGCACCGCATCCCCAGATTCCGGCATACTATCGCTAGTATAGGTCGGTACTACAGCGACCGCCAACACGGGTGTGATAGCAAACGCGGATAGAGACTGAACAGAACCAAACGTCACCTTGATTGATTGAAACGACGGCCCAGCAGTGTCAAGCGGTGGGTCTGGAGGCATCGAAAAACCGGTGCCATTTATTTGGATCATGTTCAGCCCTCGAGTCAAACCGTTATCGGGTGTTATGCTTGTGATCGTCGGTACGGCCATTATCTCGCTATCCCCAAAATTGCACCTAGTGCAACGGTAAATCTATAATCAGCTTCTTTTTCCCATTCCTCATGAGCTGGTCCAAGCCACGGCCGCGCTTCAATTTTCCGCTTAAGTTGCTGACCAATTCGCCACGGTGCGCGGAGTATGCCAAATTTCATTAAAACAAATGAAAAACGTCTCATTTTCTCAGTTACGGTTACCGTGTAAGTTTTGGTCCCGCCCTCATGGATAGCTGCGATATTAGACAAACTTTTGCCGTCTTTGCTCCGTGCATTTCTGTGCACACCTGCCGTATAATGAAACCTGTTCCTACGCTTTGCCGTCACAGAATTAACCATCGCCCCCGAATGGATTAGCGCTTTTGTCCCTGGTTTTCCACCGCCGGTACGAATTCCTCTAAGTAGAATTGTACTTCTTTTCAAAGGACGGATCTGCTTTCCCCCAGGGCGTTGTTCTATTAAACCCGTTTTTATTCCGTTGGATAGCCGAAACGCCTCGTGAGCGAGTACAGTAGACACA
Organism: FCB group bacterium; assembly: GCA_024231695.1. Taxonomy (GTDB): domain Bacteria; phylum Zixibacteria; class MSB-5A5; order GN15; family JAAZOE01; genus JAAEQF01. The sequence goes on along the minus strand of JAAEQF010000587.1, from coordinate 13,593 downwards.
GCCCTATTAATGGATCCTACCATCAAACGGTATTCCTGAATTGATGGAGCGCTGTTGTCTATTATTTCAAGTATCATTCGGTTTCAATAGTCCTATCTTTTCTACAATGCAAATAGAAAAGGTTTGTTTGAGCGGTCCCAAAATATGTCAGCCCGTGCCCGGAACGTTCAACCTTATTGACCCACATCCCTGGTGGTACTGGAAATTCAACATCAAGTGTACCATCACGACGTAAAATACGATCAACTCGATCCCCTATTCTAAGTTTTGGCATTCCTTCCGAATCTATGAGCCCAGCAGCGGCAAGGTTATCAAACGTCAAAACGACCACGATGTCGGCTTTTTCAGACTCGCCGCCGGCGGTCAATTTTCGCTTCCCCCAATCGTTTCTATCGATCTGACATAGTTGGGTCACTGGAGCAAGTTCACGACGGCTGTTAGCGCCCGTCTGTGTTCCATCGGCCGTTGGTAATGGCGCACCATAAACATCGTCATACGCCCCGCCGTTGGTAGCTTCGGTGGAATATCCAAGCAACGCCCCACCGTCCCCACCGATCAACACAGACCCAGTATCTCCGATAGTATCGGTGGCTATGACTATCTGATAGCTAGCGTTTTCGATAGCGAATCCGCCTGCGATTCCTCCAAGCTGTAAAATTACTTCCGCCGCCGTTGCTGCGGATGGAACCGCAAACAATGTTGTATCGATTACAATATTTTGAACGCCTCCACCGTCTATGGTCACGTCTATTGTGTAGCTCGGTTGTGCCGACATGTTCCACGGCCCGGTGCCGCTAACCAAGTTCGCCCGGTCTGTTGTAAGCGTGTCAGTGCGGTATATAACCGCGTAGAATTTCATAATCAGTTTTGTAAAAAAACTCGTCATACAAATTTCATATGTACCGGACGCCTAAAAGTGTTCAGAACCTGGTCGATCGCCGTGCTGTTTGTGAACCCATCTGTGGTTTTTATTTCCGAGGTATCTTCATCGGAAAATTCCACTTCCTGGTCTCGTGTCTTCAATCGCGTCATCCGATTTTTTAAAATAATATTCAAAGACCCATCTGAAAGTGTTGGAAAACAACGATTTACAACCAGTTGAGTAGCACACCATTTAATGAGATCTGGCACGCCTCCATAATTTAGCGGTACTTGGCTGCCGGTTTCCGTTTCGCCGCACACTCCCCCACGTGGTAGTTCTGTGTATCCGAAAATTCCCCATATTTTCGTCTCTTGCCGATAGCTAGGAAACGAACCACCACCAAGAGAATATAGCCGCTGACCATCATCAACGGCGTATCCGCTGGAATAGGTGATCATCGGGTTTTTTCGATCATCTGGCGATGTGAGCCCGTTGCGTAGGTATCGGTTGTTAACAACAAGATTACTAATATTTTCGTCAGCGTTGTCGATAGACACCCTTTGCACCGCAATTATTGGCGCGTCGAGAAATAACCGTGATCGATTCTCTCCGGTCACCTCAAACACTTTGAACTGCGGAGTAAACCAGTTATTTGTGTAATCCTCAATATACTGATTTGCAACTTCTATGAACGATTCTACCCTAGCGTCTGAGATATCTGCCGCAAGCACTCCTTCGTCCCTCACGTCTTGGAGCGTCGTATATGTGTTTTGATAAATAGACGTCGCTGCGTAGGGCGTTCCGTACTCCGTGCCGTCCGACATGATGAGTACTGCGCGGTAGTCCCACGTAAGATCACCTGTTGGGTCCTGATAGACATACGTTGATACAACGTCTCGCAACGGTGGTCGAGTGGTCGCACCTGAAATTTCCACATAGCCACCGCCAGGATCGCGCTGGATTTTTATGGATACGTAGCCTTCTGAAATACGAGTTGCGACGTCCGGGATATCGAACTGGAAACATACGTTCATGATTCATCCTCTCGTAATGATTCTGGCATGAAAAGTTTTAAGAGGTCAATAGATTAGCGATCAAGGGTGGTAGACTTGTCTTTTTTATATCCGCTATTTTAGGCGGATTCCACTATAATGCTGTCTGTCTTCTGATCTAGTGCATCCCATGCCCTACCTACTATGATCGCGATGAATGAATCACCTATAATTTGTTTTAGGAGGGTGATCTCCTCGGACGTCAACATCGGACAATCTTCTGTCGAGATTTTTTGAGACAACTGATAATTTTCATACCGTTGCGCTCCCGTTTGTCCTTCTCTCGCAGCCAAGAGTGCTAGAACACTTACCGACCTAAGAGTAGTTGGATCTGGTTTCCCGTTCTTACCCGGCGGTCCAGCAATGTTCTTTCCATCTAAGTCTTTGAGATTCTGAGTTACGTCAATTTTGGGCATTTTGTTCCTTTCGTCGTGTGCCTATATCTCAAGTTATCACCGAAAAAAACATTTTTCCACTACTAACTTATAGCAATTGTACGGCCTTCATATACAATTTTTCTGGGGTGACCTTGGTTGCTGTGTCTGTATCAACAAAAATTTCGACGTAATCATTTGTATCTAAAGTTACAACCCACTCTACCGAGTGACCACCGATATCGCCACCTTTATCAATCTTACGCATTTGTTCACTATCAGGAATTGCAACTCCGTTCTTGGCAACAAAAAATGACAAAACACTTTTTTCCTCTGCCTTCATTGAAATATATGATGTTACCACAAATTTTTTCTGAACATTTCCATCATAACGTAACTGCCCAGCACCAATAATTGAAAAATCATATGTAGACAACGCTCCAAAAACTGTTGTTGAATTACTACAAAGATTAATAGGTGTTCCTGGAGTGATCGATGCTGTCTCCCCTGACACAGAAATATATAAATCGCCCTTGGATAAAAAATCTAACGACACTGTCATAGAACCAGCGCCATCGTCGTGAGCAACACCCTTATTTGTGACTAATGAACTAATAGCTGATATTGGGTGTGATCCATCGACATCTCGATTTGTTAATTTACGATGGTCTATCGATGAATACAACGTACCTCTATTTAGGGTGTCTGTTCTCCAGTCAACAAATGGGTTTCCATCATCTGCCGATATCACACGTGCTTTAACAGCGTTACCAAAAGTATCGGAGGTTTCTAGGATAATTGTTCCAATTCTTTTCAGTTCTTTCAGCGTTGACAACATTGGAGCAACATCAAAAACGTCCTGGACAGCTGCGTTCCGGGCTTCATCAACTGTCGCGTATTCGTCGTCGCCAGGAACACTAAAAACTCTTTTTGTTCCTGCATTCATATTTGTTGCAAAAACATGATACAAAACAAAATAATTATCTGTTGCCTCTACTAATAGCCGCGATCCGCCTGAAGTCCCGTTATATGCCAATCTACCGGTGCCGGTAGTTAAAACGCTGAACCCAGAATTCGTCGTACTCCTACTATCTGGAGTCGGATTTGTTCCATCAAGATATAAAACAGGCAACCCAACAGTACTACCAAGCGACGATATGCTTAATTTAACGTCATCATCTGCCATATTCCCAGCAGCATGCCCAAATTGAGCGTGAGTATTTAAACTACCGTCACCACCTACAGTAAAACCAGTTAGCCCTAATCCTCCATCAGTTAAAGTCAACCCAAACTTGGTGTGCAAATAATCGTGATTTGCACTATCCATTTGCGCCCCGTGTCTCTCCTCAAAACAATCATTAAAAATAGTCTCGCTATTCGTTTTATCCCAATACAAATACGAGACATATACCCATGGACCAAGGAGGAACCTATCATCGAAAGTGGTCGTTTGTTGTAAAACACCAGATTCGTCAAAATAAAAATAATGATTCCCCTCAGTATCAGGCCAAACTAATGACTGGATTGAATTAATATCAAAAGCCTGATTTCTTGAGTAAATTCGAAATGAACTTACCGCCGGGGCAATACTAAATGTCCTAGTACTCTCAACAATCGAAAGCACTGAATCCGTCTGATTAACAAAACCATTTCGCTCATTAAGATCAGTATTGCCCCAATCTACAGCGGAACCATCTATTGAGGTGTCACCATCTATTGAGGTATCACCGTTTACGGTAAGAACGTGTGTGATTCCAGCCGGGGAATCTGTTGGCTCAAAACCTATACCAACCTTAGTATTTCCATCTCCAATATTTATATTTCGGCCCAAAACTCCATCACCTGTCCGAGCCGTAATTGTTGTCAGTGCGTTTCCAAGAGTGAGATGAACTCCAGCCTTACTGGCGTGGTCGACGTCTGAATGCTGAACAAGCATCAACCCCATATTGTCGGTATCATTTTCTATCAGCTGTATCGTTACCCCCTCGTCTTTGACGTCCCCTATTTTGGCGGTACCGGCAAGAGTTAGCCCCCTTTGTGCAGCCGTCGCCCCCTGTCCTATTGTTATATTCGTCAGATAATCATTCCCCGTGTCTCCGATTGCCATTCGCATCGTGGTTTGATTATAAATAAAATCGTCATCTCCAGCAAAATTAGAGTCATTAAATTGGATACTCTCCACCACACCGCCTGGATTTGTTATCCCAGGAATAGTCGCCGATGCACTAGATAATCCCCCTGTTCGAAAAGCCGACTCGTGGAAAAAATCGGCTTGACTCATATTACTCAAATCAGTTGCCGACTCTTGAACAAGCAACGAACACCGGAATAAAGAAGTGGGCAAGGGACTTTTCTCTTCAAATTCCTCATTGCCAAGCGCAGCTTCAGCGGCCGACTTAGTTGCAAATTCTTGCTGCCCATACGCAACAAACGTTGCGCTAGTGCGTGACCTAAATATGCGTTGGATTGTCCAATACCCAGCTGTGACCGTCTGAAGAGTTCCTGATCCATTATCCCACTTTGTAGGATCTATTTCAGTCGTCGCACTTGTTTCGAACACCACATCTAAGCCAGGGCTTGCCTCACAATATACTCTACCAAAAGATATTGATGATCCGCTACCAAGCGTAATAATATCAGCTAGCTGTGGATTATTGCGAAAATTCGAGCCGATTATAAAAGCCTGCCCCCCAACGACGTCAATTTTCATATTGGTGCCGTTCGCCCCATATTTATTGCCTGATATAGTAGCTGGGCCGATCACAAGGTTAATAAAATCGAAAAAACTGTTGATTCCGTCATAACCCAGATTTCCTGGCAACGAACTAAAATTGATTATTGATCCACTTATAACCGTATATGATCCTATTATAATATAATTTTTTGTGTACAGCGGCGCTATAACGTTAAGATTAATTTCTGATACTACCCCAGCGGAATTGTACGCAATTAAATAGGTCCCATCCGTAGATAGGTTGGACGGAGTGTACGTTGTGACATTATTCCATGTTACGTTAGCCGTAGATGGGGACAACGGTGTCGAGTAGTCGGTAACTAATCCTGTACCAGCCGTCCAGCTTAGTGTCGTTGATGTTGGGTTCGCAAGTATCCCACCGGATAAAATTCCGGTTGTCCTCAACTTGTCAGCCCCCACACCTGTTGCCAGCGAATCCCACGAACTAGAATTCGATGCAAAAGTCCCTGTTTGTATTCCGGCCACGTTGCAAATATAAATTTGTCTGTCCTGAATCACCCATTGGCCAACCGTGTAAGTTTCTCCATCTTTATAAGGAATTGTGCCAATCATGTCTAGTTCACGGCTTCGTGACGAATCGACGGCAAACCATGGGTATGTATTCGAGACGTCAGCATCCAGCGATAATGCGTTGTCACTTGAAATCCTAACAAAATATGTTTCGCCTTCTAAATATTCGACGAACCCGTCTAACGATATCGCAACTTCGGTCGACGATGGCCCCCATAGAGAAGCATTATATATTCCGTCAAATTCAAGATCGCCTGTCGCGTCTGTCCCTCTGTAGATTCTAATCCTCACTGGTGCCGTCGCCGCTGTCGTTCCGATCTTAAAATATGCCTTCTTGAAAATATCAGAATAGGATGGGGAGTGGATAACACCGATATCAGCCCCTGTTATCTCACCGGAATTATCTGCTTGTTTGATGTCCCTAGCAGAAAAAGAATATGCGTCAATTATTTTAGGCTCAGACGTCGACACTTCGCCATCGAAAGACGAATGAGGGTAAAAATGGTTTCCATGTGCGCCCTCTATTAATAGATGGTGACCACAAGTAGATATCCCAACATTTGTTCCCAACCAAAGCGAATTAGTGGCAAGCTCAAGAGATGATCGAATCCAGAGAGAATCCGATCTCTTTTCAATAGTTGCAAATCCGCTTTCTGCGGAAAGCGCTAATCTTATACTTCCGTCAGTCGTGTCGTTTCCCTTTATAAATACAACATGATCGTTGTTTTCATACGATACTGGATCAAATATTCCAGACATCGATTTGGGAACGAACACCCACGCCACACCATTCCAAAATTGATATGTGATAGTGTCGAGATTATAAAAAAGCTGACCAATAGGCGGGTTGGTCATAGCATTCAACTGCACTTGTGTTTTTCGCGGAATATTATTAGATGGAATCATATTCTTCCCCTGTCTATTAGAGTGAATCCCTACGAGATTTTATTAGCAACGCCGCAGGTGTTACAGAAGGCGCAGCGGTAAACGTTAGCTTGAATTTCATTCGGTCGGCGTTAAGACCGTCTAGATCCAACCATGCTAAAGACTCGGTTGTCCCTGTAAATTGCAATTCTGATGTTCCAATTCTCGCGTTCTGATCAACTCGAAATATTGCCGGCGTCAGATTCGTCCAGCTCTCGGTATCAACCGCCGCGCCTGAGATGACGTGTGCTTGTGGATTAACATCGCCCCAAACTGAGAACCCCATAGTGACGTCCACCGGTCCACCTGTTGCACCACCGGACCCCTTCAGCGTAAGCGTTAGATCCTTTTTGCCTAGCATGACGCCTCCGAATACGTCAGAAAAGGGGATCCATATGTCCGAGCTACTACTTATCGCGTCTTCTTTATAAACAAACATTAATTAAAACTCCTGTCAGATGGGAAAAAAGGGAGGGGAAATCAGCCGCTAGAAATTATTATTTTTTAACGGTCTTTCGCTTACTCCCTCCTATTTTTTTTTTCTTCGCCTTCGGTTTTTTTTCTTCCACCTTTTTTGATTTGGAATCGCCTTCATCATCTCCGGTGGGTTCGTGTGCCTGTTCTACGGTTGGATCCGCAACCTTGCCGTCTTTAATCGCCTTGTACTGCTTCGCCGCCTCACGCTTTGATATAGGTGCTATAGGTGCCGGTCGTTCGGCTGGTTTATCCTTGGATAGTTCCTCTTTGACATCTATCGGAAGGAATGTTCCAGTTTTGTCTTCTGCAACATGATCTGCCGGTTCAGGCACCTTATCCACGACCACCTCGGCCGGTTCAACCGGGGGCGCTGCATGCATTGGTTCCCTCAGTATTACAAGTGCTCGCGCACTAGTCACACCTCTTGAAGCCCGTTGATCAGCTTCTTTGTTGACCATATCAACCAATTCTTGTCTGGAATCTAATACCCAACCTTGAAAAGCTTGTACTCCAGCGCTTCTCGGCTGCGGAACGTTCGGCACACCTTCACCACTTCGACCCATAATGTAATCATATTGTTCTTTGGTTACCTCATGGATTTTAGACGGTCTAAACGGCCGTTTAGGTGTAGATTCTCCAGCCTCAAAATGTAATTTCCAACGTGCACCAATCCAGTTTCGCAACAGATGTCCAGCGCCCTTGTTGTACTCTTTTAGCCTAACTGCGTAAATTTTATCATTCATTTTAGAACTCCTTGCCCCAAAGTCTAATATAATGGGGGGCTGAATGGTCGCTTCGGGGCAAAGACTTCACCATTCAACCCCCCAAGGAGTTAAGTTAATTTTTTACTCGGACAGCAATATACACTCGAAAGTACTGCCTGACAGATCCACTGCAGAACTAGAACCATACCCGATGTCCAACCCAGTTGCGACGTTAATGACTAACAACTTTGTTGTATCACTTCCAACTGCTTCATCAGTCGAGAAAAGATACACAGCGTTAGCTGTTCCGCCCGTAATCTCTATCGTTGCACTCGCACTGTTTTTGAGAGTTTTCACCCTCACTTGCCCGCTTGCAATCACGTATGCGTGTAGGCCGGCCACAGCCTCAATCGATGCTGCAAGATGAGCCGCCGTTGTGTGTGCACCGGACAATGTAAGCGTCTGCTCTGCTCCACCGTTGAGCTTATAGGTTATGGTTTTCGTGTCTTGATCGGCCGTTGGGAACGACGCTGCAGCGGAATCTACCGCCGCCGGAGTCATAACAATCCGTGGCTCATACAACGGGTTTGCTCCGACAGTCCTGGCCGGTACAATACCGATCGGGGTCACGGGTTTTCCTACAGCAGCCTGAAGCAAAAGATTCTCATCCACTCCACCGTCGCCGTAGTCGGCCGCGCCAACGAAACTGATTAGGGTCACGAAGGTCGCCTCACTACCGGCGGCCCCCATTTCAGCTTTTTTTATAATACTTGTAATTGTCACTTTAAATCCTCCTAAACGAAATTTTTACTGAAGTATTGAACCGCTTGACCATATGGCCAAACAGAACTCTACGTTCAATCAATTATGCGACGAGAACGTTCTCCACCTTCGCAGCCGCCAATTCCTCCTCGAGTGCACAACCAACCCTCATGGAAATTACCATATAGGTTTTTCGCGCAGTGGCTTTCCTCTCAAATTCAATCCGAATATTCCGATGCCAACCACCAAGGAATTGCTTCGGGTTCATCAATATCTCTGTGGAATAATTTCCAGGCGTAAGATTAGTCGGCCACCTCGGAATATTAACCATAGGGATCCCGAGCGGAGAGCTACCGGATTTTTGATTCAGCAATAAATCGCCTAATGCCGACTCACGGGGGGTTAGTGCCAGCCTATACAATCGTTCAGTCTTTGGGGCACCGAGCCAACGAAGCATAGATTCTTCTTGCTCCCAATACGCTTCAGGAATAGCATTCATTCCATCAACGGCGAGGTCAGCGGACCAGGCAGCGCCTAATCCATCCACAACATTACTCGTCACAAGTGCTTGCAAACCGTCGAACAAGGCTAGGTCTGGATCTGCCGATGTAATATCGCCTTCGGTGAAGTTTTCTTGTACATCGGATGCGATCTTTTTGCGCATATATACTTCAATGGTTTTCCAAAGCGCCTTACCCTCGACGTTGTCTTCCATCACAGTGTCGCTCAATGGGACGATACTTACGAGTTCTTTGGTTGTGATGTTTACTTCATCGGTTGTCGGCTTCACAAAATTTGCACTCGGAGGAGTCTCAGACTCTACCGCAGCATGCGCAACACGACCCTCTATGGTCATTTTGGGGAATTTCTGCTCCGGTTCCTTCATCATCACCGTGCGCATCATTTTCAATAGCGGTGCGCTTTCCACCGCTGATATGATAAATTTTTTCGCCACTTTCGGCGGCATCAGCCCTCCGTTTTCAAGTTCATCGGAAAGCATCTCAATTTTTTTCAGTACTTCTGTGTTACCAATAGTCACGTTTTTTCTCCTAACTCTAACTAGTCGAGAGCGGGGCTCAAATCGATACTGCTATTGCGTTCGGCATATGGATCGCTGTCCTCCTTGGTGTTTTCGGCACCAGGTAACATCGTCCTCGGCGAATCAATATGCGTCGAATGCCTGGCAATATCCGCCTTCATGCTTCGCACCGACTTTGTCAGATCGTCAATCTGGGCATTTTTCGCCTTGAGCTCTTTTTCGAGTTTTTCCAAGGCACTGTTTTTGTTTGGCTCGTCATCGGATTTTTTGACCGGCTCCTCTGAGCTCTCGGCTCGTTCTTTTTCTTCCTCCGACGAAGAACTATCTTCTTTCTTCAAGTCTTCCTCTGGTGCCTGGCCCTCGTCTACGGGGTCCAAAGCGGAACTAATCGAGGCAAGCCAGTTGTCGTCACCGTCCGGGGTTTCCGCAGACTTGGATAGTCCTTGGAGCCAGTCCGATACTTCAAAACCTTTCTCGTCGTCCGCTGCAGTTGAATCCGTGCCTGCGGGGTCCGTGTCGGGACCGTTAGAATCGTCTTTTTTTATCCGAGATTTAATGTCTCCCGGAAGTTTTGAATCAATTGGATCTTTTGGATCGAAATTTACTTTGATACCTACGCCCATGGCAGCCCTCACTATTCGTTCGTAAATTCGAGCTTGACTCGCTTTCTTAGAGTACTGTTTATAGTTACCCTTAAATCGCGAAATCGCATTTTTGGTTCGGCCTTCGTCTGGCTTAGTTGCCCCATCGTAGGCCAATGGATATTTCAGGTTCACCGGGTCGCCATACAACCGCTCTGTCGATGGCGCGTTTGCCGGATAACTCAAATTGCTATTTTTGGGGAGCACTTCTATCCCATATTTTTTGGATCTTGCCTTTTGAGCCTTATCCTTGGAATCACGAGAAGCATCTTTTGCTGGCACAGATTTTTCGACATTATCTACAATGATCTGACCAACTTCACCGTCAGATTTTACCATCAAAAACTTTCGGTGGCCATTCGCACCGCGCGTCACCATGGACACCTCATCTGTAAACATCTCAACGCAACGTTTTACTTCTATAGTCTTCTTCTTTTTCTTTTTGGCTCTAATCGCCATTTTTCAAGACCTTCTCCTTGCGTTTAATTGCGGAACCACCAACGGAGAACGCCCCAAGTTTGCCCTCTTTGATGGCTTTCCACATCTCATCATTATTAACTCTGACCATTAGTAACCAGACACCCTTGCGAACCTTGTATTTGCTCCCGTCGTACTCAAACGTGAAATTAACCGGCGCAATATATGTCTCAAGAATAGTAACGTCCTGAGACACATCAAAACGATGCATTAGACCGATGACACCGCCGTTTTCCATCCAGTAATGAGCAGTTTTTCGGACGGCTTCAGTTGAGTAAATCTCTTTCTGTTTGTCTGGATCTAGGGGGGTGCCGTCATCGCCATCATTCGGCTCTAACACCGGGGCAAATACTATTCGCTCCTCGACCTCATCTTCATTATCCTCAGCTTTATAAATATACTCTTCTGCCGATTCACGAATTATAGGGAGGCCAAGGTCACAGATCATATCGTTGATCCGCTCGGCCTCTTCATCCACGAGAATAGCTTCCTCGTATTTTAAGACGCGGTCATCTTCGGTAGGATCTAGAATTATTCCAGTCAATTCGGCTATTGGTGTGATCGCCGTGCCAGTTTCTGGATGTCCATATGGGACACCAGCGAACTTTTCGACAGCCTCCCTCAGCAAACCTTCCGGGTTACCAGCAACAACGGCGACGGACTTCCCATCACCGTTGATTCCCCGGTATATTCTGACTTCTGCACCCATTATTATTTTTTATCTTTCACATCTTCGAGTGGCGGAGACAAATCTAAATCGTTGACAAAGCTGTCGGTATCATCTTCGTCGTCATCGTTATCCTTCTGTGATTCCTCTTGTTGTTCTTTATCGTCTCCATCACCATCATCAGATGTTTCGGCGTCTGGTTCGGTGTCGTCGCCGTCAGGTGTTTCCTCCTCACCATCGGGTTTTTCTTCCTCGGCATCTGGAGTTTCTTCGCCTTCCGGCGCTCCGTTCTCGTCAATCATCTTTTTAACCGCAGAGACGGATTCCTCACCACATTCCTCGACGATGGCGTCGAAGTTCAGCAAGTCGATAACATCCGCTTTTTTGATGGGCTCGCTTTTTCCGTCACCAGTCACCTTGTCAAGTGATGCAAAGTCGATTGTATCTAGTGCTGATTGGGCTGCGTTCATTCTCGCACGAAACTTATAGATCATTCTCTCCAGCATATATTGAGTTTCGGTATACTCTTTTTTGACGGGCTCCGTCTTCACGGCGGACTTTTTCATGCCAGCGGCAATTTCGTCTACTTTTCCTTCTATTTTCTGAAGGCCAAGCATCAGGTAATTCTGCACTTGTTGTGGAGTCTTTTTTTCATCAACCTCGATAACAATGGTCGAGTCGTCAGAGATAACGCCGTTTTCGCTTATCCCTTTATGTAGCTCAACCACTTCGATGTTGCTTTTCAGCACCGGTGCCAGTTCTTTGTTGCCGGCTTTCACGTCCTTAGCCTGCTTCTCCATCACGCCCCTGGCGTCTGAAAATTTTAACATTTCCTTTACAAACTTCATTTTCATTCTCCTTAGATCGTTGCTTGACGGCTTTTAAGCAGCCTATCACTGGGCTGAAATTCGATTCCCATTAAATTGCATCTCAAAGATGTTGGCAAATAGTATTCTACTTCACGAACGGTAAGATCATAGTCCCCAATTAATCTCACGGACTCTTTGAAACAGAATCTTATTCGTCTATTTGCCTCGGAACTATTCATTCTTTCACTCCGATTAAGGAAGCTCTCTTTAACAGCGTTCCATATAGCTAATTTAACCCTTCCGATCTGCTTTGTGTCAAGTCCCATCCCTTGGAGCATTTCCTCAGGCGACTTCCTTATCATAATCTGCATATGCTCTGCCCCTTTCGTTACGGCCAGTCAATATCTGCCGTGACCATTTCGTATCCGATTGTTGGTAAGATTAGGCGAATCCCACAAAGCCAACCCCAAAAACCGCGCCAAATCGCAACATGACCTTTTGGGGTGTACACCTGTTCTAACGAAAAATTTTTATATTTAAGTATTGCGTCACGAATTATTTTAACATCATTGTTGGTACCCTCGCCAGTCTTGACGACGTGGCCAGTTGCCCCGAGTTCACCGCCACCTTTAAAAGTGACGTCCGCAACTTTTCTACCACTCGCGATATGTTTCAACGGTATTTTCATACAAATTGCCCCTCAATATAGGCCAACAAAAACGCAACGTGCACCGGCGCCGTGTCCCACAAAAAGCCCAGATTCGTCTCGAACCCGTCCGCAAGACATTCAAACGCCGATTTCGTCCATTCGCTCCGTACATCACTCACCCCTTTAACCGTGCCGGCGCTGGCGTTTACCCTAAGTTTTTCTGTCTGGCCGACAATCAGCCCGTCAAAAAATGACGACGTGGCCACGTCAAGATATAGCACCCCGTTGACATTCGAAATAGTATCGCTTGCCAAATTGCCATTTCTAGAAATCACGGCAGCCTCGCCACAATGGCCGAATGTATCGAAGTACTCTGCAAAAACTCTTAGTACTACAGCTCGCTGTTTTGCTGCGCTTATTTGAGGCAAATAAAAAACGTTTTCGTTTTTATTCCAGTATCCTAGTGGTCTCGTTTTCGGTGCCAGCTTCTCGACTATCCTTGGGAGCTTCCGGCGAGCAACTACCCGTTGCATCCTATCGGACAAAAATCTAATCGCGAATCTTCGTATTTTGTCCGCCTCCGTTTGCGGCATGTCACCCCGTACCCGGTCATGAGAAGAAAAGTCTACCTTCTGCATCGTCACCGACCCAGTTCGGAGTTCACTAATCCGTTTTTTGAAAATGGATCTTAGTAGACGGCCCTTTGACTTGTAAGATAAATCACGACGTCCTTTGGCCCGGTAAAGTTCATTTAACGCATTCGATAACCGAGATAGCGAGTTTGAAACACGACGTTCCACTTGTTCTCGCGCGTCCATCGAATCAATCCAACCATCCTCACCCCAAACGCCCGCCTCCGGATCCCCAGGCATGCCGAGGGAGACGTGGCGA